>USPQ01000031.1 GCA_900556625.1 uncultured Bacteroides sp.
TGATTTGTTGTCAGACAACTAAAAGACCAGACTTCCCTGAAAATTACAATATTCTGCAAGATATCTCTGAAATGCTCACATAAATCCTCTAGTTTATAAGAAAATATCAGAGACATCTTGCAGTAAAAAGGAAAGTATCAACTACTCATATCATACTATTTTGATAAGATATCATTCGGAGCGACACTGGTATTATGGAATATCCTGAATCAGACCTTCCCAACTTTTAATACCAATCCGTTCCAGATATTGTTCAAAGTAATCATCTTCTTCATCAGTACCCGCTTTCTGATAGGTAGTCCATACAGGTTTAGCTTCTCCCTTATATTCTTCATCGCTGTATTTACGTAATCCCAAAGGAACACCATCGCCTAAATGATCAAACCAGCTATGCCATTGGATTCCATTAATACCGTCCAAAGCATTAATTTTCTTCCATCCATAAGCAAATCCGGCTGCTTGATCCTGCAAATCTTTATCTTCATAGCTCGGAGAGCATGTTCCTGCTTCAGAAAGCCATACAGAACGCCTGATATTTCCCTTATACTGGTTCTGCGAAATACCAACCCATTTATCCAGTACTTCAAGATTCTTCAGTGTCACATATTCCGTATCCATAGAGAAAGTCGCCTGAGCGTCATCCCAGGTACAAGGATTTCCCAGCTGTGCCGGATAACTGTGGCATGCCAACGACCAGAAGAAATCACCTTCAGCCTTACTAAACAGATTCATCAGATCAAGCATATCCCTCACTTTATACCAGCCACCGCCGGCGGCAATATTCCACCCATGCGAGAAAGAAATGAACACTTCTGAATGCTGGTCATACTGATGTACAATATTATAACACATACGCATTGAACGAAGATAAGTATCCATAAATGTGGCAATCGGCTTATCTCCCATATTTGTCCAATGAATTCCTCCATCTACCTCATTATGGATAATCCAATGTGCTATACGCATATCGGGATCACTATATCTTTGCGCTAAAAAGTCAAGTGCAGCAGCATAACATTGAGTAGACTCTACCGTAGTCATATTGGGCATTGTATAAGGAGCCACCCCGTTATAATCCGGATGCTTCAGGAGTTCGCCTGCATCTCCGGAAGGAGCAATCAACAAAATGCCGGCTACAGAAATTCCACGTTGACTGGTCTGTTGCAATACTACATCAAATGAGCTTATCAGATATTGTTCGTTAAAATAATATGTTTTTCCTCCATATGTATACAGTATGTCACCCGGCTGCTCAGAAAGATGCATAAAATTACTAATAGGAATATTGATAGTAGCACTGCTGATTCCCAACTCATCCAAATCATGTGTCAATAATCCATGATTAATAAGTCCGCCCAATCCTTTCTTCGATTTCAGAGGAACCGCTTCGACACTTTGTTTTGCATGAATTGCATCTACATTAGCATAACGGGCATGAGAAACAAGCTCATCCACATCCGCTCCTTCTTTAAACACGGCCCATTTGGACAATAGACGATCATATTTAAAATCTCCCACAGTAACATAGCGATCTAACTGTATGGAGAAAGAGTTTTCTGATAAAGGAATTTTAAACTCTATCTTCTCCGTTTTAAACATGTCCACAAAAGGAGGTATTTCGCCCAAGAAGAAAGTACCTTCGCCCGTATAATCTCCCTGGATAGTTACCGATGTTTCTCCAACCGTAACATCTGTGATATGGCAGGCATATTCTTTACTCAGATAATCTTTAATCCCTTGTTCATACTTCTCTTTATTCAAGGCTTCATTCTTTTCTTCCTCTTCTTCCTTTTTCTCTTCGTCGTTCATAACACGCAGGCGAATGTTACGCATCTGTATGGTATTATTAGGATCAGTTCCAAAGTCCATACGCAAGTTATCTCCTTTTTTGCCCCAATTAAAATTCTTTCGATATTCTTTCAGACGAACACTAAAAGAAACCCATTCTTCAGAAGCCGGCACCTGCCCCGCACTCATACTATGCGCCGGATCAATTCCTGTTTTTACATCCATAAAGAAAAGTTCGAGATTACTCATCCCCAACGTTGTCTGATATTCAAATTCAAGTACATTACATTCCTCAGGCACATCTTCCGCAAATACTCCGGTTGTCGCCCATGGATCACCATCAGTTGTTTCTATAGTACAAGTACTATCCTCATGTAAAGTCAAATTAACCCCCGACTTATACTTTCCATTCAATAACATATAAACAGGTGGAGTAACAGTCTCCTCAGGAGGAGTAACGGGAGGCTCTACATTTTCTAGAAAATCGTCCTGACAGGAAATTAAATTCACAATCAAAAATAGTACTCCCAACAATCCCACGCATCGCCCTACAAAGCGACCTAGTTTTCTCGTGCAAAAAACTCTCAGCTTTCTCATAATTTCAGTTTTAGTTAATTATAAACAATCAGAAATTTTCAATAATATTCCAATCAGAAATTCCAATTATAGGTAAAAATTGCTCAAAAAATTCATCTTCTTCGTGTGTGTTTGCTTTTTGGTAGACATACCATGCAGGTTTAGGTTCTCCATTATAAGATTCATCCAAATATTTACGTAACCCCAAACAAGCACCATCACCCGGATGATCAAACCAATTATGCCATTGCCAAGCATCAATGCCTTCTAAAGCATTAACCTTTTTCCAAGCATAAGCAACCCCTGCCGCCTGCTTTTGAAGTTCCTCATCCGAATATCCCCGCGAATTCACCCCTGCTTCCGAAAGCCATACAGAACGTTTAATAATCCCTTTATATTTATTTTCTTTATCCAAAGCCCACTTATTCAGAACTTCAAGATTCTTAAAAGTAACAAATTGAGTATTCATAGAACAAGTAGCATTCGGATCATTCCAAGTACAAGGATTAGTCAAATCCTGTGCATAACTATGATAAGCCAGCCCCCACTGAAAATCCCCCTCCACTTTGCTATAAACGTTTAACAAATCAATCATTTCCTTACAGGTATACCATGTAGGGTTGGATTTTTCTGTCCATGAATGAGAAAAAGAAGCAAACACCTCTGCATTCTCATCATATTGTCGTACAATGTTATAACACATTCTCATAGACTTCACATAGGTATCAGTAAACACTGTTATTGGCTTTATTCCCATGTTAGTCCAATCCCTAGCTCCATCAACTTCATTATGCATAATCCAATGGCTAATTCTTCCATAGCGATTATCAGTAGTACAATACCTTTTCGCCAAAAAGTCAAGTGCCGCAGCATAACAATTAAGTCCCTCTAAGGTTGTCATATTAGGCATAGTATACACCCCACCATCATTATCTGGATGCTGCAATATTTCTCCCAGTTGTGAATCAATACACCTAGATGCTGGCTCTAATAGTATAATTGCTGCAACAGACATATTTCGCTCTTTCGTTGCTGCCAAAAGAGTCCTATCAATCGAATTCTCAAGATAACCCAAATCCATGTAATAGCTTTTCCCCCCATATACATATTCAACATCACCAGTTCTTGGAGTAAGATGCATAAAATGAGTTATACAAACATTGATAGTAGCGCTACTGATATTTAATGATGCAAAGTCAGATATATATTGATTAGGAATAATGCCGCCCATTCCCTTCTTAGACACAATCTTAATAGGAGCCAAATGTTGAGTAGCGAAAATCTCATCTACATAGCGAGCATGCGAAACTAGCAAATTTTGGCCTGCTTCTTCTTTAAAAATAGCCCACTTTGATAAAAGCCTGTCATATAAAAAGCCTTCCCTCTCAACAAACCGTTCAAGTTCTATTTGAAATAATGAATTTACAAGTTTTACTTTATAAGGACTATTCTTCAACTCCGCTACATCCATACTAGGGGTAATCTCACCTAGAAAAAAATTGCCTTCGCCCGTATATTCACCTGTCACCCTAACAGAAGATTCTGTTATAGACACAGAATGAATATGGCAAGTATAATCATTATATAAATAAAAGTTTAATTTTTCTTCATGTCGAACATCTTCCTCGCTAAAAAAAGGAGGTTCCGTTTCCATTCTATTATCACTTTCATTACAAGAAACTATAACTAAAAGATAACATATAAAAGAAAAAGCAAAAATCACTTGCTGCACAAAATTACAGTTCTTTGAATAAAACTGTCTCTTTAGATTTTTCATATATAAAAATTCTATATAGTTTAGGTTTAGGATGCACAAAAATAGAATAATTATAGCATCATCTATAAACAATTGCTTTTTTTTAACAATAAAACTTTTATAATGCTACAAGAATTTAGGATATCTCCAATATATTTTCAAATCTTTTTCTTTAATAAAACATTACAACCCGTCTAGCACAACCTCATTAAACTATATAAAAACCGGATTCTGGAGTAACATTTTCCAATATTGCTGTGTTTCATCATTATACAATACTACATACTTATCAGGGTTGTCTGCCAACAAAGCTCCAAATTTCCCCAAAGTTCCTTTCGTCGTTATTTGATGTTTACAATGAGCTAACAGATATAAATCCATATAACCTTTATCAGAGCCATTTATATCAACCACTTCTGCACAATCTTTCACAGAAAGCCTTGGCAACAAGTCCATTTTAACCCATTCTGGCTCATCTGAAAAAAAATAAAAATAAGGTCTATACAATTTCTTTTTAAAGAAAGCCGTAGCATTTATAAAATAATCAAATGAAGCTGGTGCTCCATAAGAAGATACTTCTTCCTTTAAATCTCCTCTTCTGACATGAACTCCAACAGAATCTACACACTTATCTATTTCTAAACATTTTATCTGATTAACTTTATCGAGAACACCATCAACCATTCTATATAAAGATTGAAAAGTTTCAAGCCACTGCTTTGATGGGAAATGATAATATCCTCCTAAATATATAGGTGGAACCAAACTAAGAAATGACATATCATTAGTACGAATATCACCATCATTGCCCCCATAAAAGTATTCTCTTCTATATACATCCACTTCCAGTTTTGACGCTTCTTCAAACTCCAAATACGGGAAAGCCTTCAAAATATCAAAGTTTCTAACAAATTCATTGTTTATATCTAATCCCCATTCCTTATAAAATGTCAAATCATAACACACTGAAAAACCTCTTTTACGATATAAATTTCCCAAT
This sequence comes from uncultured Bacteroides sp., assembly GCA_900556625.1. Taxonomy (GTDB): domain Bacteria; phylum Bacteroidota; class Bacteroidia; order Bacteroidales; family Bacteroidaceae; genus Bacteroides. Next base: position 5,121 of record USPQ01000031.1, read on the forward strand.
AAATATTGATGCATCTGCGAACAAATACCACCGTCCATCAATACAACAATTTTAGTTCGTAACAGTCCTCTATTCAGCAAATATTTATAGATATTTCTCTTCAAATCACCCAACATATTTTAAAAGCATTAACTTTAATTCGTATTAATGACAAATATATGTATATTTGCAGAATATACAGCCAACATAGCATATAATTTTATAAGATTAGAACATGATTGCTCCATTACTAAGCATAATTACCGTAAACTACAACAACAAAAGTGGACTTATCCGAACTTTAAATAGTATCAAAAATCAAGAAAGCGTTTTTTTTGAACATATCATCATTGATGCTAACTCCACAGATGGAAGTAAAGACGCAATCCTACTATATGAAAAAGAAATTACATTTCCACTTTATTGGGTATCAGAGCCTGATAATGGCATTTATGACGGAATGAACAAAGGTATAAAACAAGCGCATGGAGAGTATCTATTTTTTCTAAATTCTGGAGATACCTTAATAAGCAATACCATACTACAGGAAATAGCTTTAGATGGTAATAAATATATATATGGAAATATAAAATACATATTATCAGAAAAAGACTACAGATATATTACCCCCTCTGAAACATTAGATATCGTTTACCTTCTTAAAACAGCATTACCACATCAAGCTTGTTTCATTCACCATTCCCTATTTCAGAAACAATTATATAACACTGAATACAAAATCATATCAGACTGGATACATACAATGGAAAGTATTATTTTTAACGATTGCAGCTATAAATATATAGACATTGTAATAGCAGAAGTAGACGGGAATGGGATCAGTACCAATCAAGAAAAATTAATGGAAGAACGAATAAAATGGATCAAAAGCAAGTTTCCGAAAGCCATATTAGATGCATTATCTGAGCTATACGAGTATCGTATTTCCGAACTTGCTCCTTTCATACAGCCAATATCACAAACAAAAAAATTTAAGAAAAGGATTAGAAAATTAATATCATTTCTTTTAAAAATCAACAATATTATTTCTCACAAAAAAAGAATTGAACAGAAAAAAAATGAGATATGGACCCCCTTCAATTAAGCAGCTAATCTCCCTCCTTAAATCTAACCAATAAAAGCGTCAAATACACTAGCATTTACAAGTGCCACAATTCATAGTTCAAGCACCATAATAATATTTTAGTACACCTAAATTTTACCTTTTTGAATATAGTACTTCAACCTTAAGTTCCCCCACAACATGGAAAATCGGAAAGCAGAAACCACCCTCAATTCACGCTTAGACATTGATTGCTTCAATTCAGGAAAGCATCTCAAATCCTGTATTATTCTATCCATGTCTTTTTTCAAATTACGTATCTTCCTCCAAACAATTTTTTGGAAAGTATTTCTAATATGAAAAAATGCCAAGTCTTTTTTCATAAAGTCTATCACTCCCTTTTGTGCAAGGTAAAGTTCCAACCAACTTCTATAAAATTCAAAATTCGCAAATTTGCCTTCATCAAAATTGCAAGAATGAGAAAGTGAAAGATTCCGAATATTATAATCTAAAATAACATATTCTATAGAAACAACTTTCTTTGAACGTAAAAGCAACTGCACACTCCAAATCACATCCTCCCCAAAACATATATTTGGATATATCTCCATTGGGTCATTCAACAACAATTCACGTTTATGAAATTTAGACCAAACACTCCAATAAGCCTTATTATTTAATATTTCTTTAAGGTAATCAATACCAGACATACTTGAGAAATTAAAAAACGACGATTTATAAGAGGTACCATCTAAATAACAAAACTGGAAAGGGGCAACTACAATATCCGCATTGCTAGCTTCCGCTTTATCTAGCAAATATTCAATTGCTTTTTCATGCAGACAATCATCACTATCCAAATATTGCACATATTTCCCCTTAGCTATTTTCAAACCTTTATTCCTAGCTAGGGCAGGTCCTCCATTTTTCTGTTCCAACCCGATTATACGCTTATCCAATTTTACATATCGATCTATTATCAATGATGTATTATCTATGCTTCCATCATTTACAACAATAATCTCAATATTTGTATAGCTCTGACATATTACACTTTTAAGGCATTTTTCTAGAAAAATTTCCCCATTGTAAACAGGAACAATAACAGACACAAGTGGTAGTAATTTATCCATATTACATTTATATTATCAACATTTAGGACATACAATTCGTCAGTTTTCCTCCGACTACATCGTCCAACCTCAATTTACATATATCAATACCTACATACTAGACCCTGCCAGTTGTTTCTAATCAGGAAAAATGTCGCCAATAATATATTGGCCAAAAATAGACAATTTTTCTTATTCGTTTGCGATAAAAAACTTCTAACTCTCGAGAAGGAAATTTTAATAATGTTTTAAATTTAGCTCTCATATGCTTTATTGGCTTCTGAAAACACCTCGGTTTCGTCAAAAGGACAAACTCCTCAAAAGTAAAAAAACATATACGAATAAGCCTATTCCTTACTTCCAATAATTCTTCTCCTTCAAACAATAAGTGCTTCTCTATAAACTCTATCCGAGAAAATTCAGCCATAAAATAATGATATCTATTCAAAGGAGTAATTAAATGACAAAGACTACTACTGCGTTCAACATAATGATAAAACACCTTATCAACCCAAGCTACCTGCTTACATTGCAATATCCACATATGCATCGCAATTCTATCTTCATAAATATTATTTTCTGGAAATTTATACTCTGAAAAGACTGTTCTTTTAAAAAGCTTTGTACAAGACGAACAATTCAATTTATCCCACATCATATCTCTTAATACATCCAACGATGAGCGTATATATATCTGTCCAGAGTTTTTACCACATCCTTCAATTCGACCATCCAAATATTCAGTCTGAAAATTAGAATAGACAATATCAACATCATGACATTTTATCACATCAAATAACTCCTCATACATATTATAATCGATATAATCATCACTATCAACAAAACCAACATAGGGAGCTGAAGCAATATCTAGTCCTGCATTACGAGCTATTGATGCATTGGCAACCGGAAGATGAAGTACTTTCACACGAGAATCAAAAGACATATATTCATCACACAATGCGGCAGAGCCATCATTTGATTGATTTTCTACTAGAATTATTTCTATATCTTTCAAAGATTGATTACGTATCGAATCAATACACCTAGGCAAATACTCAACTGTGTTATGGACAGGGACAATTACACTTACTAAACAATCCATTCATTTATTATATAAATCGTTATATTCAGCAAATATACATAATTCCTCACTACCCCACACAACAAAAGTAACAAAAAGCCCTCTTTCCTATTAAAAATAGCTAAAGCACTTCCAACAATTTTATCATATAACAAACCTACAAATTCAATTCATTATTATTATATTTGCAAACACATTTAAATAAATGATTATGACCCAACCCACATTAAGTATCATAACTGTAAATTTCAACAATAACAAAGGATTAATAGCAACTCTGAATAGCATAAAGAATCAGTCATTCACATCTTATGAACATATCATTATTGATGCGTGTTCAACAGATGGAAGCAAAGAAACAATTATAAAATACAGTAAAGAAACTTCTCATTTGGCCTACTGGGTATCAGAAAAAGACAATGGAATATACGATGGAATGAATAAAGGAATAGAACATGCTTCTGGAGAATATCTATATTTTCTCAACTCTGGAGATTGTCTTATAAAAGATGTTTTAAGACATATTCCTTTTGATGGCACCCAATACATATATGGCAATATAAAAATTATACCAACAAACGAAGATCCATGGATATGGAAATACCCAGATAGATTCGACACATTCTTTCTTGCAAATTCAAAAGGTTGGATTTCACAACAAGCTTGTTTTATCCACCATTCATTATTCATAGAACAAAAATATGATACTAACTATAAAATTATATCAGACTGGATACATGCAATCCACTCTATAATCTTAAAAGGATGTAGCTATAAACACATTCCAACAACTATCGTTGAATACGATGGTGGAGGTGCAAGTTCTAATTATGAGAAAACATGGGAAGAACGCAACAAATGGATAGAACAAAACATCAATAAAACCTTTTTCAAATCATTTTTAGAACTAGAGGCTTTCAGGGAAACAGGGCTTGGTAACTTAGTTCCGTTATTAAATAAAACTCACAAGTTCAAAAAACGTATAAGGAAAATCATCTTATTTTTATACTACATAAATTCATTTTTTTCATTTCATAAACCAAAACAATAATGACTATGAAATCGCTTTTTATCATATATGACTATCAAATATTCGAAATGCAACGCTTTGGTGGTATTTCACGTTATTTCTGTGAGATAATTAAAAGAATTTCAGCAAAACATAAAATCACCGTGCGATATTCTATCAATTATTACCTCACAAGTTGGATGTTGGAAAAAAGCCTAATATTATTGCCAAGATTTATCTACAAACGATATCATTCCTTTTTTGAAAAAAAGAATCACGAAATAACAAAAAAACTACTAAAAACAGGTGGACCATACTTATTACACCCTACATACTATGATCCATATTTTTTAGATTATATTGGAGAAAACCCATACATTATTACTGTACACGATATGATCCACGAAAAATTTCCACAATATGTAACAGATGCAAATATCACAATAGGTCATAAAAAAAAGGTTATAACACGTGCCAATCGAATTATAGCTATTAGCGAAAACACCAAAAAAGATATCATTGAAATTTTCAATATTAATCCTCAAAAGATAGATGTTATTTACCACAGCACAAGCATGAAACACTTTTCGGGAAAACATAAATTACAAATACCCGAAAGATTTCTATTATTTGTTGGCGATCGTACCCCCTATAAAAACTTCAAACGCTTTATGGAAACATTCGCTCAAATACATGAACAAGATAAAACACTATTTGCAATTTACACAGGAAGTAAACTAAAAAAAGACGAACAAGATATGCTTATTGGCATGGGTATATTCGAATATACGATTCATATAAAAGCTTCTGATCAAGCTCTTAGTGAATTATACTCCAGAGCTTTACTATTCGTATATCCTTCTCTTTATGAAGGCTTTGGAATTCCTATTTTAGAAGCCTATGCATGTCACTGCCCCGTAGCACTCAGCAACACTAGTTGTTTTCCCGAAATAGCAGGTGATGCTGCTGTATATTTTGATCCATACTCTATTAGTTCCATGTCTGAAGCTATCACAAAAGTAATATATAATGAAGAAAAACGTTCTCAATTAATCCGTTTAGGTAACGAACGTTTAAAACGATATTCATGGGAAAAAGCAGCCCAGAAAACAGAAGAGGCTTACCAAAAAGCCATACAATCATGAAAACAATGTAAAATCTTACATATATGAATGGACCAATACTTAGTATAATTACTGTAAACTTTAACAATAATCTTGGTTTACTCAAGACATTAGAGAGTGTAAGTTCACAATCATTTTCATCATATGAACACATTATCATTGATGCAGGCTCCACTGATGGTAGTAGAGAAACTATCATACAATATGAAAAAGAAAACCCTCATCTAAGTTTTTGGTCTTCAGAATCCGACAAAGGAATATATGATGGTATGAATAAAGGAATTGATCATGCAAAAGGACAATATCTATATTTCCTCAACTCTGGTGATTGCCTAAGCCAAGACATTCTCGCAAAAATACCATTTGATGGTACAGAATACCTATACGGAGACACTATCTTATTTTATAAAAGAAAAACTAAAAAAAGAGTATACCCAGACACATTGGATCTCATATATCTATCAGATAATTCACTACACCATCAATCATGTTTTATACATCATACCTTATTTAAAGATAAAAGATATGACATTAATTACAAAATCATATCTGATTGGGCACATTGTTTCCAGTGCCTTATAATTGAAAACCGCACTTATCGCCACTTACCATATATTATATCTGAATGCGATGGAAGAGGTATAAGTTCCAATGGGAAAGAACTTAATCAAGAACGTACATTATGGTTTCAAAACACTTTTCCTGCAACACAAAGTAAAGTATTTATAGACTGTGCTGCACTAGACCGTTCAGGGTTTAGAGACATCATTCATATTTTAGCAAATACACACAAATTTAAAAAACGAATGAAAACTCTCATTCTATTTTTATATAAAATAAATAATCTATTCTCATATAAGCACAAACGTATTAAAAATTAAAGCTCTAAATAATTGCTATTCTGAGGATAGTAATGTATATTTGCATGTTTATTCTTCATAAAATATCTGGAATATGAAAAAAGGGATCACAATATCGTTAATCATCGCTACATACAACTGGCCAGAGGCTTTGCGGCTCTGTTTGGATAGCATTTTAAGACAAACGATATTGCCTTCTGAAATCATCATTGCGGATGATGGGTCTGATGAAAGAACAACAAAACTCATACATGAGTTTACACAAAATGCTTCCTTTCCTATATTCCACGAATGGCATGAAGACAGAGGATTTCGTAAAACAATAGTATTGAATAAAGCTATAAGCAAAGCATCTTCCTCTTATATCATTCAAATAGATGGAGATATCATTGCTAGTCCAAATTTTATAGAAGACCATGTATATATGGCTGAGGAAGGGTGTTTTATTAGAGGAACCCGAGCAAACCTTAATGTAAGAGCGACCACATCTTTACTAGATAAAGGGAAACTATCAATAATAAATAAACTCCAGTTAATAATGAAGCAACCTACAAATGCTTTACGACTTTATCCCATGATTGCGAAGTTTGCCACTCGTAAAGAATTGTCAGGAAAAAGAGTAAAAGGATGTAATATGTCTTTCTGGAAAAAAGACCTTATTGGTATTAACGGATATGACAACAATTTACAAGGTTGGGGACATGAAGATGAAGAACTTAGTTGGAGACTAGTAAACTCAGGCATAGAAAAGAAAATTATTAAATTTTCAGCAATAGCCTATCACCTGTACCATAAGCAGCTCTCTCGCAAGGAAGAACCGCATCATAGAGAGTTTATGAAGACTATTAAAGAACAAAAAATAACCCGAACAAATAACGGAATTGAAGAAATCTAACAAACCAAACCTATGACAGTTTCATTGATTATCTCAACATACAACTCTCCCAAGGCACTAGACCTTTGCCTTATGAGTGTACTTCAACAATCAGTACTCCCTGACGAGGTACTGATCGCAGATGATGGTTCCAATGAAGAAACCAGGAAAATAGTGGAAGAATTCAAGAAACAATCTACTGTACCTGTTATACACGTATGGCATGAAGATAATGGCTTCCGCCTAACTGTTATCAGAAATAAGGCTATTGCAAAAGCCAGTATGGACTATATAATTCAAATTGATGGAGATATCATTTTGAATCATCATTTTATCAAAGACCACAAACGCTTTGCACGCAAAAACAGTTTTGTAAGTGGTAGCCGTCTCAATATACAATCTGAACTTTCTAAGAAATTAATAACAGAACGAAGCATACGTGTTTCAATCCGTAATAAAGGAGTACATAACCGGCTCAATGGAATACGTTGGCAACTATTGACATATCTCTTACAAAACTACCACCGGACAGATCTACTATATGTACGCGGCTGTAACATGGGTTTTTGGAGAAGTGATTTATTAATGGTCAATGGATATGATGAAAACATGATTGGCTGGGGACGAGAAGACAGCGAAATAGCCTGCAGACTAATTAATGCAGGTGTACGTAAACGTATCATCAAGAATGCCGGCATTGTGTTCCATTTATATCACCAAGATAATTCACGGGCACAATTTAATATTAATAACGAGATACTACAGAGAACTATTGATGAAAAGCGAATTTGGTGCTCCAAAGGAGTTAACCAGTATCTTACAGAGAAAAAAATAGAAAAATAAATATGAGACAAAAAGATTTAAACTTTTTAGACAGAAACGAATTTAACTACAGCCCATCAAAAGAAGTAGTAGAAGCACTCAAAAACTTCGATATAAATAAACTTTGCTTTTATACCCGTATTTACGATGAAGGCAAAAAAAGCATTTTATCCGTTTTCTTATCTGAATTATACGATATAGACGAGACGCAAGTTTTATTAGGGTACGGCGGAGAGGATATTCTGAAACAGGCCGTACATTATTTCCTCACAGAAGAAGACGGAAATAAAACGATGTTGATTCCTAAATTCTCATGGTGGTATTATAAGTCTATCGCAGATGAAGTGAACGGTCGCACTTTACAATATCCTCTTTATGAAGACGGAAACACGTTCAAGTACGACTTCGCCGCCATGAAAGATATGATACAAAAAGAAAATCCGAAGATTTTACTGCTTGCATCGCCCAATAATCCTACCGGGAATGGTCTGACTCCGGAAGAACTGGATGAGTTGCTGGCTGAAGTCCCTGCCAAAACGAAGGTCTTGATTGACGAAGCATACGCCTCTTTCGTCTCAACAGACACAAGATATATCAAAGAGTTGGTGAACAAATATCCGAATTTGATCATCTCCCGCACTTTATCCAAGTTTTACGGCTTGCCGGGGTTACGCATGGGATTCGGTTTCATGAGTAAAGAACTGGAAAAATTTAGCAAATACAGCAACAAATATCTGGGATACAACCGGATATCTGAAGACATAGCTATCGCAGCACTCAAATCGGATGCACACTACCGTAACATCGCCAAACTGATGAATGAAGATCGTGCCCGCTATGAAAAAGAAATCGGTGTGCTGCCCGGATTTAAGGTATACGAATCGGTAGCCAACTTTATTTTAATCAAATATCCGATTACATTAAAAGAGGCACTGCAAAAAGCGTTTGCCGAACAGAGTTATAAAGTGAAATTTATGAATGAACCGGATATCAACACTCATCTGCGCATCACGCTGGGACGCCCTGAGCAGAACCGGATCGTCATAGATACAATCAAAGAAATCGCATCCAAATGAAAGCTGTAATACTAGCCGCAGGAATAGCCTCACGTCTACGCCCACTGACCGACACAACTCCCAAATGCTTGCTCAAGATAGGAGAACGTTGTTTGTTGGAAAGGGCTTTCGACGCTTTAATACAAAATGGTTTTAACGAATTTATCATTGTCACCGGATATCGCCAGCAACAAATAGTCGACTTTCTGCAAGCTCATTATCCGGCTCAAAGTATTACTTTCATCTACAATGATAAATATGAATCAACCAACAATATCTATTCTTTGTGGCTGACCCGCCCTTATACGGAAGGGGAAGAGGTATTACTTCTGGATAGTGACATCGTATTTGATCCCCAGATCGTAGAGAAGTTGCTCCGGTCGGACAAAGCCGATGTATTGGCACTCAACCGCCACGAACTTGGTGCCGAAGAAATTAAGGTTATTGTGGACAATGAACAAAAGGTAGTGGAAATCAGTAAGGTTTGCTCTATACCTGATGCAATCGGTGAATCAATAGGTATTGAAAAGATGTCGGCAGCATACACACAAGCGTTATTCCGTGAACTGGAGATGATGATCTTATCAGAAGGATTGGACAATATTTTCTATGAACGGGCGTTTGAAAGACTGATTCCACAAGGATATAGTTTCTACGTAATGGACACCACCGAATTCTTTTCGGCAGAGCTGGACACGGTAGAAGATTTCCAACAAGCACAGAAGCTGATTCCGGCTAGTCTTTACTAATATAAAATTTGAATAGAAATGGCCACTTACGATATTCGCCCCTTACAGCTTCGCATCTTAAAGAATTTACTAGCAATAGATAAAGTCTGTAAAGAACATAACCTGCGATATTATATCATGGCAGGTACGATGTTGGGAGCTGTACGCCACAAAGGATTTATCCCCTGGGATGATGATCTGGATATTGGTATGCCACGGGCAGACTATGATCTATTAATGACTAATGCCAAGGAATGGTTGCCGGAGCCATACGAAGCCGTATGCGCTGAGAATGACAAAGAATACCCGCTTCCGTTTGCCAAGATACAGGATGCCGACACAACATTAATTGAACGTATGCATCTTAAATATCTGGGAGGCGTATATATTGATGTATTCCCATTGGACGGTGTGCCGACAGGCCGTATGGCACAAAGAATGCATTTTGCCAAATATGAATTTTACAAACGGGTTCTTTACCTGATTCACCGCGACCCGTATAAGCATGGAAAGGGGCCAAGTTCATGGATACCATTACTATGCAGGAAGCTTTTCACACTTACCGAAGTACAGAAAAGCATCAGAGAGGTTATGACCAAATACGACTTTGACAAGAGTGATCTTATTTGTGACTATGACGACGGCATGAAAGGAATCATGCCAAAAAAGATTTTGGGAGCCCCTACCCCTGTCTTGTTCGAAAACGAAGAAGTATGGGGCGTACAGGAATATGACACATATCTGTCTCAGAAATATGGGGATTATATGACGATTCCCAAACAGAGTGGACAAAGACAACATAATTTTCATTATTTGGACTTGAATAAACCTTATCGGGATTTTGAAGTCTAATTATAAACCATATAAGCAGTAGGTAACAACAGAGATGAGAATAGGTTTTGACGGAAAACGTGCAGTGCAGAATTTCACCGGGTTAGGTAATTATAGCCGCTATGTAGCGGATATTCTTTGCCACTTCTATCCGGAGAATGACTATGTCCTGTATGCACCTAAAAAACGGGAAAACAAAAGGATGAATCTATTAACCGGCCAATACCGGCAGCTCACTCTCGCCTATCCTGCTACTTCTTTTTGGAAAAAACTAAGTTCATTATGGCGCGTATGGGGAATCACCTCTCAATTGGAGAAAGAAGGTATTGAATTATTCCATGGACTCAGTAACGAGCTTCCTCTCAACATCCATAAAAGTCGCATTAAAAGTATTGTAACTATCCACGACCTGATATTTTTGAGGTATCCGCAATATTACCAATCTATTGACAGGAAAATATATACATACAAATTCCGTAAAGCGTGCGAAAATGCTGATAAGATAATTGCTATCAGTGAATGTACCAAACGGGATATTATCCGATACTTCAACATCCCTGATGATAAAATAGAAGTCGTTTATCAAGGATGCGACGTCTCATTTACTCATCCGGTGACGGAAGAAAAAAAGGAGGAGGTACGGAAAAAATACCAGCTGCCGGACCACTATATACTTAATGTAGGCAGCATTGAAGAACGAAAAAATATTCTTGCAGCAGTACAGGCATTGCCTATGCTGCCGCAACATATTCATATCGTTATCGTAGGACGCCGTACAGGCTACACAGAAAAGGTTGAACAGTTTATCAAAGATAACGGTTTAGGCGAAAGAGTGCATATTATCAGTAATGTCCCTTTCAACGATTTGCCCGCTTTTTATCAATCAGCAGAGATTTTTGTATATCCTTCCCGTTTTGAAGGTTTCGGTATCCCCATCATAGAGGCACTATATTCGGGTATTCCTGTGGTAGCCGCCACAGGCTCATGTCTGGAAGAAGCCGGAGGGCCCGACTCTATCTACGTAAACCCGGATGATATCACCGGACTGGCTGATGCATTTAAACAAATATATTCAAATTCCGATAAAAGGAAGAACATGGTGGAGAAAGGACGGGAATTCGCGAAACGGTTCTCTGAGAAACAACAATCGGAAGAAATTATTAACATCTACAAGAAACTAATACGATGAACATACTTAAACACTCAATAAAGAAATTTATATATGGTACGCTTCCATATTATTTTATGAAAGGGTATAAGCCGGATTCTCCTTATCTGAAGTATTATAAATACATCAGAAAACATGGATATTCAAGACACTTATACGAATTCAAAGATGAGTATTTGAGTATGCCTGTTGATGTACGGAAAGACGAAAATAGGAATTTGTATTATGTACTAAAGGAGGATGGTAAACGCCTGTACTTCCAAAGAACAACACCTCCCCATAAAATCCAGAAGTATTACAGGGCGTTGATGATAGAGCAAGACCAACGCTCCGCACACCATTATTTCAATAATAATAAGGACGTAACGGGAAAGGTTTTTGTTGACGTGGGATGTGCCGAAGGATATTCTTCGCTGGAGATTATCGAAGAAGCCAAACATGTTTATTTATTTGAGCAGAACGAATCGTGGCTGGAAGCTATCAGGGCCACTTTTGAGCCATGGAAAGACAAGGTAACCATTGTTCAGAAGTATGTGAGCAACCGTAATTCTCCCAAAGAACAGAAACTGGACGATTTCTTCAGAGACAAACCGGACGAGCATCTATTTATAAAAATGGATATAGAAGGGGCTGAGCGCCGTGCGCTGGCCGGATGTGAACAGCTTTTCCGGGATTGCAAGAAAATAGATTTCGCCATCTGTACTTATCACCTACATGATGACGAGGAGGTTATTTCTGCGTTTCTTGATAAACACAACTGCACATACAGAAATCAAAAAGGATTTTTCAGACACAAGATCAGGAGTGTTGTTCTTCGAGGCAACAAGAAAGTAAATTAACTACCGATAGTCAGAAGATAGCAAATCGCAATAATCATACTTACACAAGTAGGTATCATAAATATGTTTTTCCTTCGCTAATAAATAATGCGAGAAGTGAGGCTCCCAGGAAAGGAACTTACGCGTAGAGCGACATAAGCGGAACAATAAAATATGCGAAACGATATGTTTTGACTTCTCTTTTCGAGCTGCACGACGGTAAATGTAGTGGGTAAAGAACTGATCACTGTAATAAAGAGCGAGCTTGACAGTAGCCGCCACATCCCAACCCCGCAAAGAAGCATATTCGGTCATTATATATGCCAGCACTTCCCGGGATATGCACAGACGGCACATATTACGGCAAACTTTATCACAATCTATTTCCGGTAATAACTGCATACGGTTCACATCAACCAAAGAGAAGCTATATTCATTTGCTCCATTCTGATGAATCAGAATATTGCCGGGAGAATAGTCCAAATGTAAAATACCCGCCTGATGTAATGCAAAAGTGTAACGCGCGAACGCCAGTAACTTGTCTTCATTTCCCTCAACCTTACCGTCCATCAAATAACGAACGGTTTCACCATTGTCATAGCAACAAACATAGTAGCTGTTTGTAAGAAGACCTTTCTGAAATTGTTCGATCATGGCAATCGGTTCCGGAGTATTGAAACCATGCTTCTGAAGTTCCATGGAATAGATATAGGAGCGGGCAGCTTTGGATTGGCGGAAATATGAATAGACAACACGATTAATGATGTGAGGCTTTTTAAAGCTTTTCACAACAACATCAACGTTATCCAGACTAATCCGTTTTAGAATATTACGCCCATCATACACCACCTTTCCTTCATCCGCAAAGAACTTGGGAATCTCCTCTATCTGTTTTTGCAAATGTGTGTACTTGGGATTTACAATCACTCTCATTACACTCTTCTATAAATCCTACTTACAAAGATTGTGCAAAGATAAAGAAATTAGGGCATATTCCGACTATATTTTTTTCTTTTATCGCAAAACTAAGATAAAAGGGGACAATTTAGCCCTTTATTTCGACTCCCAAGTCTGCGCAGGCTTGCTTTATTGCCTTAAAGCAATAATATCCATGCGAAAGTTTATCGGCTATTTGCAATACATTTTTCTTCATTTCCATGTATTGTCCTGCACTTATTTTAGGTAAAATATCTTCAAGTTCCGTCAAAGAAGAGATACATATACCCACATTGTTCTTCTTCACAAAAGGCGCCAGCCCGGCTTTCTCCCAAACGATAATCGGAAGACCGCAACGTATGTAGAGAGACATTTTATGAGGAGCGTTATATTGAAGATATTCTCCCAAAGCACCACTTCCTCCCTCTAAAGAAGATCCATACCAGGCAAGTCCATATTCGCCTTCTGCCGTCGCTATCAGCTCGTCCGAAGAGACAAAGCCTTTATAATCAACTTTTCCTTCCAGTTTTTCGGTTTCAAGGCCACTTCCATAGAGCACTATATCATAAGAACGGGGAGAATTTGCCTGTTTATATAAGAAATCATTATGATAAGAAGACAAAGCACCGACAAACAGGATGCGGTTCGGTGATTTCGGCGAATCATTGCCGGCAACAGGTTGGCTATCGGATAAATAATCAAATATCTCCAATATTTGCAGCTTGGCCTTAATTCCATGTTCAAGCAGCCAGTCCCTCATACGTTCACTATGTACAATCACACAGTCCGAGTGATCCAAGCGCGCTATTTCTTGGGGGATAGTCAGCTTCTTACGACGAAAACTACCCAAATCATGAATCAACGTCACCACCTTGCAGCCACGTAGATGAGCCATATTGCAGACAAATGCATAATATTTCTTCAAAGGATATTGCAGTACCAGCACATCACCTTTACGCAAACAGAGAATACTCTTCAGCACACTGAATAAGGTACGACAAAAAGCTACAACGACATTTCTATACCGGGTTTGTTTCAGCCCGACATTCCGGAAGCCATGCGACTCCATTATCTGTTCAATGTCTGTTTTTGCTTTATTTCCGGCATTATCGACACCTCGGTAATTTCTTGATAGATAACAAATCATAGGAATGATATTTTATAGTTCATTTTGCGCCAAAACCAATGCGGCAGCCACTGTATCGTCCATATCAAAATAAGCGTATTGAGCTAAACGTCCGCCAAACAAGACTCCGGGAGTATGTATAGCCAACTCCTTGTATTTCTCGTACAACCGCATATTTCTCTCGTCATTCACCGGATAATAAGGTTCGTCCCCGGAAGTGAATGCAGAAGGATATTCGCGGGTGATCACCGTATGCGGCTGCTTACCAAATTCGAAATGTTTATGTTCGATAACACGGGTATAAGGAATCTCTCTTTCACAATAATTAATGACCGCATTCCCCTGATAATTTTCCATTTCCAGACGTTCGTGTTCAAAACGAAGACTACGGTATTCCAAATGCCCGAAACGAAAATCGTAATACTCGTCAATACATCCGGTAAACAATACTTTATCCACCAGCGAATCCAGTTCTTCACGAGCAGAAAAATAATTCGTCCCCAAACGCACATCAGCTCCTTCAAACAAACTTTCAATCAGTTTATTGTATCCGCCTTTAGGAATACCCTGATACTCGTCATTAAAATAATTATTATCATAAACGAAACGGAAAGGAAGTCGTTTTATAATAAAGGCCGGAAGCTCCGTTGCAGGACGCCCCCACTGTTTTTCCGTATATCCCTTGATTAGTTTCTGATAAATATCTTTTCCACAAAGCGTCAAAGCCTGTTCTTCCAGATTGGCAGGAGCCTGGATATGTGCATATTCGCTACGTTGTTCTTCAATCTTATCCTTAGCCTCTTTAGGAGTGTTAACTCCCCATAACTTATTAAAAGTATTCATGTTAAAAGGCAGATTATATAATATGCCTTCATAATTAGCTAATGGAGAATTAGTGTAGCGATTAAATGTTACGAAACGGTTCACATAATCCCAGACTTCTTTATTGTCTGTATGAAAGATGTGCGCTCCGTAAAGATGTACATGAATGCCATCTACATTCTCACAATAGATATTTCCGCCGATATGACTACGTTTATCTATAACAAGACAGCGCTTGCCCGCATCAATGGCTTGACGAACAAACACAGCCGCAAACAACCCTGCTCCAACTACCAGATAGTCATATTCTTTCATATACATTCAAAAGCTATTTATGATTAATCAATGATTCCCTCAATCTTTGCAATCACCTGTTCGGGAGTTATATCCCTCAAGCAAGCATAGTCGCCCCGCCAGCAAGGCTTCTGTCCATAAACCGAACAAGGACGACAGGATAAATCGAGTTGTACTGTATTGACCGGTAATTGTTTCCACCCCATAAACCCGGCATAAGGATGAGTAGCTCCCCAAACGGAAACCACAGGTATATTCACCAGAGATGCCAAATGCATATTAGCAGAGTCCATAGACAACATCACATCCAGATGACTCATCAGATTCAGTTCCGTACGCATATTCAATTTACCGATCATGGAAACCACCGAAGGATATTTGGCAATCCAGGAGTCAAAGACTTCCTGTTCGCTTTTCCCACCGCCAAACAGAAAAACTTTCACCGCAGGATTAGCAGCAAAATGAGCAACAACCTGTTCCTGCAATTCTAACGGATAAATCTTGCCCTTATGCTTGGCAAAAGGAGCAATACCGATCCATTTTTGTTTTCCTTTCGGTCCTGTCATCGGTTCAATCTCTGCGAAATCACCCTTTCCTTCTCCATAAATAGAAGAAAAGTTCAATAAAACCGGCAGTCCCAACTTTTCTAACACATCAGCATAACGACGGAAAGAACTTTTCTGGTTCTCCAGCACTTTATGACGGCGGCGAACCAGTTTCTTTTTTCCGGCTCTCCCTTTACAAATGAAAGCAACCGGTATATTGGCAAGGCGAAACCGCAGACACAGATATTTCGAACGAAGTACGTGATGAAAGTCCGCCACGTAATCGAAATGCATTCTTTTCAGTTCCGAATAAAGGCTGTTCAATCCCCATAGCCCTTTATGCTTACCTGTCAGATCAGCTCCGACAAAATTCACATTTTCAGGCAAACTTTGAAAAAGAGGTTGCCATACGGCACGACTTAATACAGTGATTTCGTGCTGTGGATATTGCACAGCAAGCGAATGTATCACAGGTATTGTCATGGCTACATCGCCAAGAGCTGAAAAACGGATAATGAGAATACGCGCCATTCGTTATTTTTTTGCATAAAGCACCGGATTCAACGCCGGGTCGTTATACATCTTCATCTGTTTATATACTTTCATATATTTTCTTCCGGCTTCAATGTCTGCCAACAACTGTTCGATAGCAGAAGAAAGGTCTTTCTGCTGTTCCAACAGAATATTCAGCTTGGTCCGGCATTGCTCACGATGTTCTTCGGTAGTATCCGTACGTTCCACCTCCTGCTTCATGTGGTAAATTTTCAACGCAAGAATAGAAAGCCGGTCAATTGCCCATGCAGGACTCTCTGTATTGATAGTTGCATCAGAAAGCGGTTTAACAGCTTTGTATTTGTCCAAAAAATAACTATCAATCAGTTCAACCAGATCAGTACGGTCTTGATTGGACTTATCAATTCTTCTTTTCAAAGCCAGTGCTTCTACAGGATCAATTTGAGGGTCACGGATAATATCTTCGAAATGCCATTGAACGGCATCGATCCAATTTTTCAAGTATAAATAATACTCAATCGTCTTCAACTCGTAAGGATTGTTCATCGGTGCATCTACACTGTCCGTTACGTGGTAATCAGTCGTCGATTTCCAAAAAATCTCGTTGCAAAGGTTACTAAATGTCATAATCTTAACTAGCTTATAGATATATAATAGGGCAAATCTATGTAATATTTTTCAGACAAGCAACCCTTTCTTACTTTTTTATTTCCTACCTTTGTGGGAACTAAATACAGATTGTATATGAAAATTATTATAGATAATAAGATACCTTATATAAAAGAGGCTGTCCAGACAATAGCCGACGAAATAATCTACGCCCCCGGAAAGGATTTTACTCCGAAACTGGTACAAGACGCAGATGCGCTGATTATCCGGACCCGTACTCACTGCAATCAGGAATTACTGGAAGGCAGCCGGGTAAAGTTTATAGCTACGGCAACCATAGGGTTCGACCATATCGATACTGAATATTGTAAGCGGGCAGGTATCGAATGGACAAATGCACCCGGTTGCAACTCAGCTTCTGTTGCCCAATATATTCAATCTTCACTCCTGATATGGAAGTCTCTCAGAAATAAGAAACTGGACGAACTGACTATTGGAATCGTAGGAGTAGGAAATGTGGGGAGTAAAGTTGCCAAAGTCGCCGAAGACTTCGGCATACGCGTTCTACTGAACGATCTGCCACGGGAAGAAAAAGAAGGAAAAGAATCCTTTACCTCTTTAAATAAGATAGCGGAAGAATGTGACATCATCACTTTTCATGTACCTTTATATAAAGAAGGCAAATACAAAACATTCCACCTGGCAGATGAAGATTTCTTCAATTCGCTAAAACGCAAACCTGTTATCATTAATACTTCACGAGGAGAAGTTATCGACACGGGCACTCTCTTGAAGGCATTGAACAATGGTTCTATCTCAGACGCTATTATTGATGTATGGGAACACGAACCGGAAATCAATCGTGAATTATTAGAGAAAGTGATTATCGGCACTCCACACATTGCCGGATATTCCGCTGACGGCAAGGCTAACGCAACGCGAATGTCGCTGGATGCAATCTGTAAGTTCTTCCATATAGAGGGAAAGTATGAAATTAACGCTCCCGCACCCACCTCTCCTATCATTCATGCACAAAGTCAGGAAGAAGCATTGCTCCAAATATATAACCCTGTCGAAGACAGCGACTGGCTGAAAGCTCAACCGGAACTGTTTGAAGAATTACGGGGAAACTATCCGTTACGAAGAGAAGAAAAAGCCTACATAATAAAAATTGAATAAAACAATTTCTCACATATATTTATAAAGTTCTTTTCAACTCACCTGCTATCTTCCGAGAATGCATCACCACACCTTCCCTAATCAGATGATAACGCGAGTCATAGAACATACTATCAGGATAAACACAACCGGAAGGTTCCAAATAATAAGGAAAGCCTATAGCCTTCAAACTCTCCGAGATACGGTTAATGGCCAAAGAATCATTTTGAAAAGAAGAACGACAATATGGAGGAGGCAAGAAGAAAATAGTCACCCCCCGCTCACTTAAAGTAGATATTTTCTCTTTCAAATCTATAAAAACTTTTTCATCGGGTGATACCATAGGTAATGGGGCACTGTCCCAATGTCCGGCAGAAGATAGATTATAATGTCCGGTATAATCACCATATTCATTATATTTGGTACGAACTTCCATATTCTCCGGTATATCTTCTATATCCATACCTATCCGTTTTACACGTTTACGAATCAAGCGATACATCGAAAAAAAATTATGTGTATTTACCATATTATATAAGGCCTTTCCCCATTCATGCTTTATCAGATACATATCAGTCAGACCTTCATCCCCATAATAACTGCCCTCCTTAAGAAAATGATTATATTCTGCAGAAACGAGCAGCACATCTCCTTTTCGCAAATGGTCGTAAACCTCCTCAAACATATAATTCAATCCCAACCCGATATGTATTCCCATATTCACAGGTTCCAGATGTAATGTATCTCTCAGAATGGAAGAATCAAAGCCAAAGCGGGCGTTAGAACCACCTATTATTAGCAAGCGGGACTGATTTCCCAATTCTTCCAAACGCTTTTCTTTATCCAGTGCAGACGCATAATTCACATATGTCAAATCATCTTGCCATGCTAAAAAGACCAACGTTCCCCAACACAATGCATTAATAACAGCTACGGGAATTAATGCTAAAAGAAGATTTCTTAAGAACTTTCTCATATTCCTTATTTAGAATTGAAAATAAATGAACTCCGAGGACTTACCCATGGTTATCTCTATGAATAAGATTACAAACGTCAGGATAGCAACGCGCAATGATTTACTTTTTAGAAACTGAATCTGCAACGCATATGGCTTATCTCGCTGAAACCATTCCAAAATCCAGAAAAGCAGAATATACAATCCTACCTCCAAAGAGTGGGAAGGCATATTGCCGGTAGACTGTTGCATAGAAAAAAGTCGTCCGATATAGCCGATAGCTTGTTCCATATTTTCTGCCCGGAACAGTATCCAGCCGATTACTACCAGAAAAAATGTTGTTCCTATCTGAATAGCCTCCTTCCAGGAAGGAAGAAGTTTTCCTTCTGCCACAATGCCACGATATTTTCTATTGGAAGAAGTCAGTAATAAAGGCAGGAATAATAAAGCATGGAAAAGTCCCCAGCAAATAAATGTCCAGTTAGCTCCATGCCAGAAGCCGCTTACGAGAAATATAATAAAAGTATTCCGCACACTTTTCCACTTCCCTACCCGGCTTCCGCCTAAAGGAATATAAATGTAATCTCTAAACCATGTCGTTAGCGAAATATGCCATCTTCTCCAAAACTCCGCTATATTACGCGAGATATACGGATAATCGAAATTCTTCATTAATTTAATCCCGAGCAACTTGGCTGTACCGATAGCTATATCCGAATAACCGGAAAAATCACAGTAGATTTGAAAGGTGAAGAAGACAGCTCCTAAAAATAGTTGTATGCTTCCCAACTGTTGGTAATTGCTAAAAACGATATCGACCAATCGGCTACAATTATCGGCTATCACCATTTTCTTAAATAACCCGTACAGTATCTGCTGCATTCCGTCTACTGCCTGTCCATAATCGAACGTGCGAACTTTCAAGAACTGCGGCAACAAGTTAGTAGCCCTTTCGATAGGACCTGCCACTAATTGAGGAAAGAAACTGATAAAAGCAAAAAATGCCACCATATCATATGTCGGTTTCATTTTATGCTGATATATATCAATAGTATAGCTGAGAGCCTGAAAAGTGTAAAAGCTGATTCCAACAGGAAGCAGAATATCTAATGTTACCCAATCCAACTTAATCCCGAAAGTCTCAAATAAGGACACAAAGTTCTCAGAAAAGAAATTAAAGTACTTAAATATGCATAACACCAACAAATTCAATGTAATATTAGCCGCACATATCCATCGTTGAATCAAACGACGTTCTTGCCGCTCTATCAGGATTCCGCTAACATAACTACACAAAGTAGTAAATGCTATTAAAATTAGAAAACGCCAGTCCCACCAACCATAAAAGATATAACTACTGATTACAACAAATATATTTTGTAATTTCAAACGTTTAAAAATAAACCAGTATCCGATAAAAAACAATGGCAAGAATATTACATATTCTATTGAATTGAACAACATAACAGTTTAGAAGACTAATTTAGTGTGGGGATTATAACGTCGTTATAATCTGTTCTATTACTCGTGGGAAATGTTCGTACTCTAAAGCGTGTACCTTCTCGGCGACATCCCCAGGAGAATCTGTCGGAAGAACGGGACAGGTCGCCCGAAAGATCGTATCTCCTTCATCATAGTGTTCATTAATATAATGTATAGTAATACCGCTTTCTTTTTCACTGGCAGCAACCACAGCCTGGTGAACACGATCTCCATACATCCCCTTCCCGCCGAACTTCGGAAGAAGTGCAGGATGTATATTTATGATTTTATCGGGATAAGCATGCAAAAGTAAATCCGGCACGCGGACAAGGAATCCTGCCAGCACAATAAAATCAATTCGATACTCCTGCAAAACAGCCAGAATTTCATCTCCGGCTATCCAATCTTCCTTTGTAAACACGTTACAGGGCACTCTTAGACGGTGTGCACGCTCCAAAACATAGGCATCACTTTTGTTGGAAAGCACCAATGACACCTGAGCAGAGTCATTCTTTTGGAAATACCGGATAATATTCTCGGCATTAGAGCCGGAACCGGAAGCGAAAATAGCGATGTTTTTCTTCATAACTCTCGATTTCAATGCACAAAACAGTGAAAAATGTGCAAAACATTGCATTTATTTAGTCAAATATTTGCGCAAAACGATAAATATTCATTCCTTTGCA
>USPQ01000032.1 GCA_900556625.1 uncultured Bacteroides sp.
TAAATATGTTTACATTCACTAGGAAAACCTATCGGATAAAATAAAATGTTGGTTAGTATAGATTAATATCTGTATATTCTACGTACATTTGTCTCATTAGTATTTTAGTTTTCGTTTAACAACTGTTGAGCTGTCGATTTACATATGTTGAACTATCGTTTGACAGTTGTTGAACGAAAACTGACTAGACGATGAAGTAAATAGTATATGAGGATGAAAAGAATAATCTTCCCCAATGAAAAACAAATGAGTAATGAGTGTTAATTATGATCTTTACGAAACATCTAATCCTGACAAGGAAGGGGAAGTGTTGCCTTTACATGCACGTGTACTATTGAAGGGTAGTTATACTGCCGAAGAATTTGCAGATCAAGTTGTAGCATTTCAGCATATGCCTCATGCGCAAGTGGTGGGTATCATAGAAGCTATCTCGAAAGAATTACAGCATTTGCTTTTGAAAGGATTTTCCGTTGAATTGGGTGATATTGGCTATTTTACTCTTTCTTTGAGTGTGGACAAAGAAGTGACTGAGCCAAAAGACTTGCGTTCACCAGCAGTATCTCTTAAAGACATTAATTTGAGAATAAACCGTCAGTTTAAGAAGGATATTGAGAGTGAATTGGTATTGCAACGTTATCATTCTCCCTTTCGTGTGAAGAATCCGTGTATTAACCGACAGGATTATGCTTCACTTGTCGGAAAGACAAAAACACAGGCATTGAAAGATATAAATGCTTTTATTGGGCAAGGTATTTTGAGGAAGTATGGGACAGGACGTTCGGTGGTCTATATAAAGGCTAAATAAAATAATAAAAGAATTTTTGCGATAGATTAGAAAGATAAAATCTGATTGATAAAACTAGTTCCGGCTTAATCTATTACACACGTCAATGTAGTCAGATTAAGCCGGAACTGATTTTAACTCTTTAATAAAGAGTACATCTATATTCTATCACTCTTTACTCTTGCATAATAACTTCTCCTACGACCTTGATTAATTTGAGTTCTTCCTGATATGCATCCTGAAATAGTTGCCAGATCATAACTCCGCCAAAATCATTATCCATTACATACTGGCATTTTTTCCGGATAGTTGGTCGTCCATTATAATATGTTTTACCGAATTGGTCAGCATCGGCTATTTCTTTTACATCATACGTCTTTCCGAAATGAGTAAGTATTCCATTAAAGCGGATAGCTCCTACTTCATCCTTATTGACATCATTGTCCCATGAATAGCCATAGAATGGCAGACCGCCGACAATCTTTGATTTTGGAGCTTGGAACTTGGTTATCCAGTAGTTCATATCATTTACAAAATCGTTGTAAGAGGCATGTTGTCCCGGTGTGGACGAGTTTCCCATTACCCTGTCATAGCTCATAATATTGATATAATCAAAGTACTCCTGCCATTTAGTGGTATAGTCTTTCCAGCAGATTACAGCACAAGTCATTAACATATCGGCACTTTTGGCTTCGTGTAAAGCTTCGGCGAAAGCTACGAGTGAGTTCGTGTTCCAGTGGTTATAATCTTCGTAGTCAATATCAAATCCGTCGAGCTGGTTGGCTTGGGTGAAATTCACAATGTTGGAAACTAATGCGCTTCTTGTTTCTGCATTGTCGATAGCAGCTGCAAATTCACCATTACTGTTTTTGTTAAGAGAAATCAGCACCTTTACCCCGTGCTCCTTTGCTTTTGTGCGGATTTGGCGTAGTTTATTTTCTGGTACCTTGTCTGTATTTAGCGTACCGTCCGATTTCACATGTGCGAAACTTACGTTGATGTGTGTCAGATACTCCCAGTGAATATTATCGAATTGCACATCAAAATCAAAGTCATGTGCAGGCAAATAACCGATAACGACCTTATGTGATGTCTCCGGCTCTTCCTGTAATTCAGGAAGCAGAACCGTATATTCGGAGGTTAGTTGATAGTCGCTGCTTGTCACGGTGAACTGCTGTTCTGTTTCCCAACGTTTCACTTTCTGGGGATCGGGGGAGATACTTGCTCCCCCTGATAATTGATAATTGACTCCTGTGATTGCCTTTCTGTTTGTAATACCACTGATACGGATTACTTTGTTTTCATCATTGATGTTTCCTCTGTAATAAGTACCACCGCATTGTAATGTGAATTGTGCGATTTTGGCTTCCGGTTTGCCGGCTATTGCTTCCGAGTCGTTGCAACTTATACATACGGAAGTTATCAGCATAAATATAATTTGTAGTAATATCTTCATTTTCTTTCTTTTTGAGTGATTAATTGTTATTCGTCTCCCCATTCTATTGGAGCGGTGTATTCCCACCAGTCGTAGGTAGCTGTTCCTTTAGCTACCCCCAGAATGATTTGGGCGTTAGTCCCATAAGCTACTCCGGTGTAGGAAGGGATAGAACGTAGTAGTGCTCCGTCCAGATGCCATTCCAGTTTCATGCTTCCACTGGGGGCACCTTCCAGAATGTTCATTTCCACGGTGTATTCGGACTTCTTGTTGTTGAATGGATATTGTATGACACCACCGTCGGAAGTACCGCAACGGGCATTCTCACCTTCTCCTTTGAAGAGCATCCACCGTATCTCTTTTTCTCCGTAGAGGAAGTAAAGCTGGCATTGGGCATCGTTGCTGCTTGCGCTGATGTGGAATTTGTAAGAGCCCGGTTTCATGCCCTCACGGGAGATACGGCAATTGGTTCCTTCATAGGCAAAGTTTACTGCGCCGTCTGCGAATACCGGTTTGCCGGCAGTAATAGTCCATTCGTTATCCACAAAGGAATGACGTTCCGCTTCCACTTTATTCCCTTGTTTTAGAGCGATGACTTTCACAATAGGTTCGCTTCCGGCCTGTGCCTTACTGGAGATTCGGAAGGTTGCTTTCAGTACGGACAAACCGGTGTTTTCCTGCAAGTTGATTACTATATCATCCGTTCCATTGTACTCAGTTTTTGTAAATGAATACCATTCATCTTCTTCATTTTCTTTTTCTACTATCCATTCTCCGTTGGATTCTACATGGAGTGTGACTGTTGCATCATTGTAAAGTGCACGTAGGCTTTGAGTGGTCGGAGTGAGTACAACACCTTTCTGTGTACATTCAACGTTTGCCACTTCTTTACCGTGACGGTCATATATGACTACTATCCCAGAGCGTTGTTCCCCTTTGTTTTCCAAGGCTTTCAGTGTTACCATGCCGTCGAGTGTTCCGTTTTCTCCGGATTGTATAGAGAGCCATTCGTCGCCTTCGGTGACTGCTGCCGACCAGTTCTGGTTGGATTTAACATTGAATGAGTAGGTCGTTTCTTCTTTCTCAAGCAGTAGGTCGTCTGCGTTTTCGAGCGTTAAGTAAGCTATGCCTTTTTGTATAATGCTTACCTCTTTGCCAATCCAGTAATCACTTTTGATAGTGACGGTATCTGTACGATCGTCCAATGAGGTATTGGGGGTATAGGTGATTTGTACATCATAGAGTTCATTGGCTTCGCCCTGATTCGGTGAAATAGTGCACCAGTCACTGTGATTGCTGTAAACAATCCATGGATCGGTTGATTTTACCTGGATAGAGACTGTTTCTTTACCGGAAGCGGCAATGGTGTAACTGTCCGCTGCTTTGTAGCGTAAATCTACCCATTTGATAGGTTCGTCGTCTTTACAGGACTGGACAGACCACGAGCTGATGAGGATTAGCGTACCTAGTAAAGTACGCCAATTCATTATGTTATGAACAAGTTGTTTTTTCATATATTCGTCTTTTCAATTTTTATTCAATATTGGTGACTTCGTATGAAGTGATAGTCATTGTACCTTTTTTCCCTGCTGTTCCTGCGATAAAGCCAAAATAAGGGAAATTACCAGCCGAACCTGTTGTTTCAAAGAGATTCTCATATTCTGGCGTTGTGATGATTTGGGTCCAATCAGTTTCTCCCTCTAGCTTAATAAAGACCTCTATTTTAGCTTTTGTTTTATTATCCGGAGTAGAATAAGTGTGAGAGACCTTTAGAGCTTTTAGTTTATTCAGGTCAAATGGAGTACATTTATAGTCGTCATTCGAGCTTCCACCTCTATATTTGAAAGTCCAAGGATTGGCTCCAACCCCTAACCAAAAATTCCATCCGGGAATTGGTGAGGCAACACAATTCATATTTAAACAGCGATTATCATCCACTTCAATGTTTGAGAAGTGCCATTTGTGAATAGCTAATTTCCGAGGTTTATTGATGTAATAACGACAATTGGCATTTCCTGTTTCTTCAGTGAAAGTGATTGCACCTGTTGCTTCATCTATGGTTCCGGGAGTTCCATTTAATTCGTATGAACCTCCAGCCTGCCTTACTTCCAGAGTCGTTGCTTCTATACCTAATGTTTTATCTGTCGGAGTTAAAGAAATTACAGCTTTCCGGGTCGTGAAATAGATTTCAGATTGACTGGTTGCTGTTATATTACCGTCTATACTTTTTTCAACTTTTAGCCAATTGGCGTCAGATGATACTTGCCAATCTACGTTTGCAAGTACTTGATAAGTTTTTGTTTCTTTATCTTGACCACCGTCGAAAGTTATATCTGTGGTTTCTGCGAATTCCAGCATAATCCCGTTTTGTGTGGCTGTGATTTCTGTTTCATATCCATCGGAAACAATGGTCAGTGTGGCTGTACGTTTCAAACCCGTATTGGGTTTAGCTGTTGCTGTAATGGTAACCTTTTCGCCGTTACCTTCTCCCTCTTCTTTGTCAAGTGTCAACCACTGATTGGAACTGGTTACTTTCCACGCTTTATTGGAAGTGATGGTAAAGGTAGCTTCACCACCTTCACTCGGGAACGGATCATCGAATCCTTGTACGAGCAGTGTTCCTTTCGCTGCTTGTGTGATAGTGACCGTTTTGCTCTCCTTTATTCCGTCTGCGGTGATAGTCAGGATAGCCGTTCGCTTCTGTTCATCCGGATTTTCTTCCATGATGACAGAGACTTCGGCGATAAGTGAACTTGCTGAGCTCATTGCCGGAGTAGGTACGCACCAATTCTTGTTGCTTTTAATCTTCCAGGGAGTATTGGAACTGATATTGAAAATAATCGTATTCGGGGATTTGGCTAATACGGCATATTCCGATTGGGCGTCTGTCTCTAATAGAGGAGGAAATTCGGCTTGAGAGTCGATGTTGAATTCCTGGCATGAATTCAGGCTGAATGTACATACTACTGCCAAACAGCATAATATTGTATAAAATGATAGCTTTTTCATATAGCGTATTGTTTTTTTATTGATGATATAAATAGATTAATTGGTCACCACCCCATATTCTGAGGATTCAGGTTTTTATTTTTGAATAACTCGCTTTGCGGAATAGGATAGAGATACATCCGTTGGCTCCATGTCCTACTTTTATAAAGCGTTCGTTGGAAATTCCATGTGCCGTCCGTTGCTCTTTCGATGTTTACGCCGTAGAGCTCCTTTTGGGTGTCCTCCCCAATTTGCCACCTGCGTATATCCCAGAAACGGTGGTCTTCGAAAGCGAATTCAACACGCCATTCATTCTGCAACGCTTTCATAAATTCGTTCGGGTCGGTAATGGATACGGTTGGCATGCCGGCATTTATCCTGACTTCGTTTAGCGCCCATTCCGCTGATTTCGGGAAATCACTGTTGGTATATTGTGGGTTCTTAAATGCCATTACCATAGATTCTGCGTAGGTAAGCAATGTTTCCGCATAGCGGTAGACAATCCAGTGATGTTTGTTGACTACTTCTTTGTCCGCTTCGAAACTGGTAGTCTCTTGGATATATTTCCGTAAGAAGTAACCGGTTGGCGAACCACCTTCGGAAACAGATGTATAATCACTTCCACCCTTATATACCGCAATTTCGGAACCTTTGAATGTCATACCATTGGCCAGGATTGTGCGTCCGAAGCGTGGATCACGGTTGGCGTACGGATTTTGCGGATTGAAGGCCGGGTCTTCACATTTCCAACCATTATCGGTCAGGGTGACAGGATAACCATTAACGGTTTGGAAGGCATCTACTAGATTCTGTGAGGGGAATGTGGCAGTGGCCGGTGTGGAGCGTGTTCCTTCGGTGAACCGAATCGGGAAGTTATTACGCTCGAACGTGGCGCTGTTACCGTTCATGTGAAATAGGACGACTTCCGGTGAAGAAATATTATTTGCTTTCTCATTCGGATCGAGTTGGTATAAGTCTGTCTTGATAATGTCATAGGCAGCTTTGGCGGATGCTTCCCATTTCTCTTGGTTGTTGGACGGGTTGTGCTGTTTGCTTGCTGCATATAGCAGGGCTTTTGACTTCACGGCCATGGCAAAGCCTTTGGTGATTCGTCCGGTTTCGTTATTAGGCTGACCGACGTATGTTGCGGGCAGATTGTTTGCACCATCTTCACATTCGGATACGATAAAACGGATCACTTCTTCAAAAGGGGCTTTACCGATAGCGTTTGCCTCTTCGGTCGTAAGAGTTTTCAACGGCATGGCGATGTCTCCGTATCTGCGGGCAAGCTCGAAGAAGTAGTGGGCTCTAAGCACGCGTGCTTCATACGGGAAGTAACCCAGTTGCTTCATCCAGTTCTCATAATTGGTGTTATACTCATAGCGCGACAGGTCTACGTCTTCCAATGATTGAAGGAATTCATTGGCTGCGCGGATGCCTTTATATAGTGTCCAGCTATCATCGCGGGTTTTAATAGCCGACCAGTTGCCATTGGTCATATCCTGTATGTTGCCTCCCGTTGCTCCGAATTCGGCATCATCACTGGCGCAATCTCTCATCGCTCCCCCAATGACGCCAAAATCTTGCGGCATAAAGGTATATACATGGGTGAGCATTTGTTTGGTCTTATCGAAATACCGGTAAATATCTTCCCGGGTATTTAATCCGTTCGTTTCATCGTAATCCAGATAATTGCAGGATGCGAATGCGATGATAGAACTGTATGCTATTATGATATGTTTAATTTTCATATATCTTAATTATA
Organism: uncultured Bacteroides sp.; assembly: GCA_900556625.1. Taxonomy (GTDB): domain Bacteria; phylum Bacteroidota; class Bacteroidia; order Bacteroidales; family Bacteroidaceae; genus Bacteroides. The sequence goes on from USPQ01000032.1 coordinate 6,973, forward strand.
TTTCGGGTTAAAAGTTGAACTTGATTCCTGCCCAGTAAGAGCGTGTGGAAGGGTATATGGCTCCCAATTGTTCGGGGTCGGCAAAACCGATATTGTCCAGTGAGAAGAGGTTGCTTCCTTGCAGGTAAACCTTCATGTCCGCAAAACGTATCATCTTTTTGGGGAATGTATAGCTGGCATACAGGTTCCTTAGCTTGATGAATGAACTGTCCCTGTACCACAGTGAATTGGCGCGGTAGTTGTTGGCGTTGGTGAGGGTGGTGAGGCGTGGCATAGTTGCTTGGGATGCATTCTCCGGTGTCCATGGAGTTTCGTTATTCAGGAATGTCTGTGAGATATTTCCGTTATTCACCAATGGTTGGTATAGCGGTGAATTCAGCAAGCTGGTAGTGACACCCGTCATTCCCTGAAAATCGGCGGAAATCTCGAAGTTCTTATAAGAAGCGGTGAGGTTGACTCCGAAATAAAACCGGGGTACACTCGAGCCGAACATCTTTACTACGTCTTGTTCATCTATTCTGTTATCTCCATTCTGGTCTTTGTACTTGATGTCACCCGGACGTACGGTAGAGAATGTCTGGACGGGGCTGTTGTTAATCTCTACCTGGTCGTGGAAAAAGCCGATTGCTTCCAGTCCGTATCTCTGCCCTACCCGGTTTCCTTTGGTATACAAATAATCATATTGTTGGTATTCCTGTCCGTCATTGATGATTTTGCTGTTGACGTAGGAGGCATTGGCACCGATACTGTAATTAAAATCTTTGCCTATTTTGTCGTCCCATGAGACAGAGGCGTCAAAGCCTTTGTAGTCTTGGATACCGGCATTCAGTTTGCTTACACCGATACCGATGATATTGGAAACAGAAGATGACCCATTGATAAGAATATTGCTTCTTCTTTCGTAAAATCCTTCCAGATAAACGGACAGGCGGTTTTTGAAAGCGTTCAGTTCCATTCCGTAGGTGACTTTTTTTGATTTTTCGATTGTCAGATTCTCTACGGGAAGGTCACCTTCTGCCAGCCCGTAAAATTCGCTGGCATTGTTGGTGAAGTAATAGGTTCCACCGTTGGCACTACCGTATGACTGACGGTAAAGTTCGTGCTGCATATTGCCATCCCAGCCGGAGATTCCGTATGAAGCGTACAGCTTGAACAGGTTGATTGCTTCAACGCTTTTCATGAATTTCTCGTTAGAGGCAATCCATGCGGCAGATATTGCCAGGTACAAGTGGAAGTGGTCTCCTTCGGGCAGGAATGCCGTACCGGAATAGTTGAGTACTCCGTTGATTGTGTACCGGTCGTTATACATATAGGTGGCATACAGTATGCCGGATTGTCTCTTGGCTCCCTTGTTTCGCCCGTTAGTTGTGTAGGATTGCTGGTCGTAGATAAGCGAGGCGTTCAGGTCGTGTACACCGCTTTGTAGCAGATAATTGATTTTAGCCTGAATGTTGGAACGCATATAAAGTGACCTGAATTTGGAGTCGCCGTGATTGAGGGTTTCCGAATCTTTTCCGTAGCTGACGGGAGTAGTCACTAATGTGCCGTCGGGAAGCATGGAAGCTTGTGTGTCCATATATTTATATTCTTTCGTAGCCGTGTCATACATAGAACCGGAGTTGTCGAACGCTACGGATACTTCTGCCGAAAGACCTTTCAACAATGCGTCCAGTTCTTGTTTCAAGGTGGCGTTGGCTAGTAGTGTGCCGTAGGTGGTCCGGTAGTTACCAGTACTTTCCAGCAGGGCAACAGGGTTGTTGGCTCCATACGTACTGTTCCCGCCATACGTACCGTCTGCGTGGCGGACAGGGAATACTGCGGAAGGGGTATTATAGATGATTCCCGCAAGCAAATTGGTATTGTTGGTACCAATACTGTAAGCGTTATTAGTTTCCTGCAATTTCCCGAGAATACCGACCTTGAAAAAAGTGCTCGAAGTCAGGTCCACATCAATGTTGGTGCGGATATTCAGGCGTACATCCGAAGGTTTGGTACTATATCTCCCGTCGGCTTTTTTGTCTTTGAAGAGAGCCGTGTCGTGCATATAGTCGATAATGGAGTAGTAGCGGAAACGGTTGCTTCCACCGTCGAAAGTAAGATTTAAGCGATGATTATCGGATATTTTGTTATACACTTCATCCCACCAGTTCACGTTCGGGTATTCGTAGGGATAGGTGTTGTTTTTGAATGCGTCCAGTTCGTTGGGCTGATAGCGTGTATTCAGCCCGTCAAGTGCCAATGCCGTGTTGAGGCTGTTAGCGTATGTGTAGGCATCGGCAAATTCTGGTTTACGGAACTGGCTACTAATACCGTACTGGTATTTGGCGGTTACTTTCAGCTTGTCATTGTGTCCGCGTTTAGTAGTGACGAGTATGACGCCATTTCCGCCTCTCACCCCATAAAGGGCGGATGCCACAGCATCTTTCAGAATTTGGATAGATCCGATTTCCGAATTGCTGATGTCGGATAAATCGCGTGGAAAGCCGTCTACCAATATAAGGGGGATATTTCCGTGAATACTTAACGAGGGAACGTTTTCGGCACTGGAGCCATTTCCTTGATATACATTTAATCCAGCTATTTTGCCGTACAATGCTTTGGCGATATCTATTTCGGGTGCTTTGTCGAGCACTTTGCTGTTGACGCTTCTGGTGGAGCCGGCAATTGCTTTTTGGGGCATTTCCGTCTGATATCCCAATTGCACCATGTCCGGCAAACTGTCTCTTTTCTGTTCCTGTGCGAATGCAGGAATAGTGAAACCACCGATTAATGCTATGATTATATATTTCTTCATAAGATATGATTAACTTAAGTTATTGTGTAAATTTACCAGCCGGGATTTTGGGTCATTCCATATCCCTTGTTGATTTCCTTTTGTGGGATAGGTGCCATATACCATTTGCTGTCCCAATTGTTTGCCCAGTAACGTAAAGTCAGTTCGTAAGGTGCGAAAGTAAAGGAAGTGGGGTTATTGACCTTGTCTCCTTTGGAATACAGACCATATAGCTTTTTTCGGAAATCGTCTTTGCGTCCCCAGCGTACAAGGTCGAACCAACGCACTTCCTCGAAGCCGAATTCCAATGCCCGTTCGCGCAGGATAGCTTCCCGCAAGTCAGACTGTCCGATGTCGGAAGGCAAATCGGAGAGTCCTACACGGTTGCGTACTTGGTTGACATAGCTAAGGGCATTTTCGGGACCTTCCACTTCATTGATAGCTTCTGCATAGCTCAATAGTACTTCCGGCAGACGTAAATAGGGCCATTGGACAGGGCGGTTTTGGCGATCGCTTGCAGCTTGAAGGATGAACTTCATCATTAAGAATCCGCTACCTTCGGCACGATAATCCTGATGGTTGGTATATACAGGGGCTTGCGTATCATTGAAATAACGGTCACCGGGAACAGCTACATTTTCATATAATCGCGGGTCGCGGGTAGGCTCTCCGTTCTCGAAAAAAGGCTGTTTGGAAGGATGCTCCCAATTAAAATTCTCCGGAAAATCTTCTCCGTCCGCCCAAGGGAACATATTTACATAGTTCAGCGTGGGACCGGAGTAGAAACGTTGATCGAACAAATTGTTGTGGGTGCTCTCGTTATATCCCCGTCGGATAGAAACCAATACCTCTGTCCCGCCTCTGTCATAGTATCCGGCACGATAGGCAAGGCGGCGTGCCTGCGCGGTCGCTTCTGCCGGTTGTGTCAGGGCGTATTCTTGCCTTTTATCTAGTTCGGCAAAGAATTCCTGTCCGGCTTTCATCGCATCTTCCCAACGTTTCTTGCTGTAATTGCCATAGCAGGTATATTCATCCGCCTGACTATGCCATTTGGTGTCGGAGTTGAAAGTAGGACTGGCTGCAAACAGTAATATCCTGAGTTTTAATCCCATGGCTCCGGCTTTAGTCATGCGTCCGTCTTCAATTTCATCCTGTTTCCATTTCAGGTAGGGGATTGCTTCGTTCAACAGGCCGACAATCTTGTCTGCCGTTTCGGCAAAGGTGAGACGGGGAAATTCCATTGTTTCGTTCGGTTCTATTGAATGGTCAATCCAACATACACCGCCTACATAGCGGAACATTTCAGCATAACTCAAGGCAATAATCATTTTGGCTTCGGCAATCCGTTCGTTGCGCTCGTCTTCTGTCATATCAGGCACTTTTGCTACATTCTCAATATATATCCATGCATAACGGATTGCGTTGTACTGGCTTTCCGAACCATAACGGTAGGCTTCGGCATTTGCTAATGAGTTGTTGGCACTCAACAGGCCGTTGTAATAGAGGTTGGTAGGACCGTCGGATGCGTTGTTTCTGAAACTCTGATATAAATCGCTGATTGCCTCGAGCAGGTTTACTCCCAGTTTATTATTGGGTGCTGCCCCCGTAGGCAACCCATAAGGCAGATAGGTATATGCGCTTGTCAACACTTTGTCTGCATTGACTTTGGAGCTGAACATGGAATCCAGTACTGCGCCTGAACTTTCGGGTTGGCTTCCCAGAAATTTGTCTCCGAATGTCAGGTCTGAACAGGAGCAGACACCGCAAACCAGGCAGATTGAAAGTAATTTTATAATATTCTTCATTGTTGTACGGTATTTAGAAGTTAAGATTGACACCTACACTATAAACTTTAACCAATGGATAGGCACCTACATTGTTTCCTAAACTTTCCGGATCTAAGATGTCGAGGGGTGAGAAAGTCAACAGATTATATCCATTGAGGGAAAGTCCGAGGCTTTTGGCGCCGATTGCTTTTAGGAAACGTTTGTTGGTAAAGGTGTATCCGATTGTTAGGGTTTTCAGGCGGATATACGAGGCGTCTTTCAGCCAGAGGGTAGAGTTCTCCGAGTTCCATGTTTCCGAAGTTTCTGCTGCACGCGGATATTTAGCTCCGAGTTGGTTTTCTTCCGTCCACCCTTGTTTGTAGAAGTAGTCCAACAGACCTCGTTTACCTGCATTGGTAAAAGGAATACGGTATTCTACTTGAAGCATTTTATTGACGTGCGTTGCACCGCTCCATTGCATGCTGAAGTTGAACCCCTTGTAACTGAATCCGCCATTGAAACCGAATACATATTCCGGTCGTTCCGAATAACCGGTTGTCATCCGGTCATCTCCGTCTACTATATTGTCGCCATTCAGGTCGGCGTACATGGCGTCACCCGGATATACCTTGACCGAAGGTTGGGGAAGTGAAGGGTTAAGTACCAGTTCGCCGTTTGCGTCTTTCGTGAAGTCGCTGTACTGGTAGAGCCGGAGATATTTATACACATTAGTCGGACGTTCCGTAGAACCGCCGGTCTGGTTCATGTAGTCATATTTGTTGGGCACTTCGTCCATATAGATGATTTTGTTGCGGGCGAAAGACATATTGGCGTTAGCATAATAATGGATACCGTTGTTCAATGTATGGTCCCAACCCAATGAAATTTCATATCCATGATTATCCACTTTTCCGATATTCAAGTTTGGTAGTCCGGTGGCGATGATAGAAGGGGTGGAATTTGGTGATATAAGGATTCCGGTACGTTTTTCCTTGAAGTAATCGACACTCAATGAAAGTCTGTTGTTCAACATTTTCAGGTCTATACCGTAATTCTGTTTGTCGGCTGTCTCCCAGCTGACGTCGGTGTTTCCCGGAGTTCCGAGTATATATGCCTGACTGCCTGTCGGATTGGAAACCCCGAAACTGTACGTACCGTTTTGTGTCCATACTCCCGGCATATACATAAAGCGGGTGCTCGAACCGGTATCGCTACCTACGCGTCCCCAGGATATTCTCCATTTCAGGTAATCAATCAAAGATTGTTTTTTCATAAATGCCTCTTCCGACATGATCCAGCCTACGGAAGCGGACGGGAATAAACCGTACCGGTTTTTACCCGGAGCAAAGTTCTCGGAACCGTTGTATCCGGCATTAACGTCTATTAGGTATTTGGATTTGTATCCGTAAGTGGCGCGTCCTACAAAACCTACATATCCTCGTGGCATATATTGGTAAGTGGCGTCTGTTCCATCCGATTTTTTCGGATAGTAATTACGTGACTGGTTGTAAAGAAACAATGCGGTGACTTTATGGTCCTTGTTGAATGTACGGTCATAATTGATTCTGCCTTCGATATACCAGTTGCGGTCCCTGCCGTAATCTTCGGAATAATTGAGTGGAGTGATACTTCCGTTCGGCACATAGACAATGGTTTTATCATAATCCGGGTCGGTCTGCGGTTTGGTAGAGTCATCCATAAATGATTTGTAGTAAGCAGTTTGCGATTCGACTGTACCGCCTGTACGATACTTGTTCAGCCTGAACATATTATCATAAGAAGCTTTGACTGAAACGGAAAGCCCCTTGGTCAATATATCCAGTTTTTGTGTGATGTCTACATCTGTGTTCAGGGTGGTCTTGTATTCCTGGTTGTAACCTTGTCCCCAATATATGCTCAATCCGTCACGGCTTACTCCTACCGGAGTTAATGCGCCCGGAGTCATAGTCCGTACTCCGTTTACTATGCCGGGACCGGCAAAAGGAAGTGCCCATATCTGGGTATATACCCAGGGGTTGTCGCTGGAAGCTCTCGGCTCCTGCTTTTGTCCTACGTTGCCGCCGATGTTCAGTTTCATGGTGGTTGTCCGGGTCAGCTTGAAGTCGAGATTGGCACGGTAATTATAACGGTTGTACTTGAAGTTATTGTCATAGGGCAGCGCGTCAAATTGTTTCAAGATACCGTTCTGATAAAGATAACTTAAAGATACGAAGTATTTTACCGCCTCATTGCCACCGGATATGTTGATGTTGTTTTTAGATTGTATGAATAAGTCGTTATACATATAATCTCCCCATTTAGTATTGGGGTACATAATGGGGTCCGAACCAGTGCGGTATGCTTCTATCGCTTCACGGGTGAAGTACATGGCTTTGTCCGTCACCCGGTCATTTTGTTGCTTCATGTTCCAGTAACGGGCGAACTCGTAGCTTCCGGTTTGCTGGACGTATGATAGCGGTTGCTGCACACCGGTAATGGTGCTGACATTGATAGTCGGCTTGCCGGATTTTCCCCTTCGGGTAGTGACAAGGACTACGCCGTTCGCGCCGCGTACTCCGAATACCGCCGTGGCGGAAGCGTCTTTCAGGATAGAGAGGTTCTCAATTTCATTCGGGTCTATCTGTGAGAATTCGCGTTCTACACCGTCTACCAGAATAAGGGGAGACGAAGCACCGCCGGATAGCGAACCGCTGCCTCGTACAAAGATAGAGGCGGCATCATCACCCGGCTGTCCGCTTGTCTGCACAGTGGAAACTCCCGGCATCGCTCCTGCCAACACATTGCTAATACTTGCTACGGGGGCTTTAAGCAGCTCTTTTGTGTCAATAGATGATAAAGCACCGGTCAATGTTGCTTTTGTCTGTGTACCGTAGGCAACTACTACGACTTCATCCAGTGATTGTGAATCATCTTTCAGAGTAACGTTGACAGTTCTATTTTTGCCTACCGCAATTTCCTGTTTCTGATAACCGATGAATGAGAATACCAATATGGCTTTCTCGTCCGGTACTACAATTGTGTACTCGCCATTGATGTCGGTTATGGCACCGATAGAAGTGCCTTTAACCAGCACATTTGCACCGATAACTTCCATTTGTGTATTATCGACTATCTTACCTGTGATTTTTATGCCGTTCTGTGCAACTGCGGGTATAGAACTACAAAAAACAAAGATAAATGACAATACAAAGAAACGAAGCCATCCTGCTCGAATTTTGCTTTTTCTTTTCATGTGATTGATTTTTGTGTGATTAATATAGTTTTAGTTAAAAGGGTGCTTTTTGCGGACAGGCGGCATTATGCTGCCTGTCCGGGTTGTGTTAAGTGAAAAACCTCTTTATATAATTATTGAAAACTGACGATTCCTGACTGTTACGAATCGTTTTTTATTGTTTCTTCGGGAGATAGGCAGCGAACGGATCGTTGGTCTGCATCAGCCATTCTCTGAGTTGCTTGTGCAGGGCGCGGACTAATTTAGGTCGTTCTGTTGCTATATTTTTCATTTCGTACGGGTCTTTGTCCCGGTCGAAAAGTACAGTCCGGTCAATCTTTCCATTGGTGGCGTGTACGGCAAAGGTATATTTTGAAGTACGCAGGCCTCGGTAGCCGGTAGTTGGATTATCGGGTTGTACACGATAGTAAGGCTGCACGGTTTTCTTATCCGCTTTTCCTGACAGAATAGAGTTGGCAAAGTCGAATGTCTGTACTTCCTGCGGAATGTCTTTGGAGAATCCCATCATGGATAATAAGGTTGGATACATATCTCCGAACGCAATCATGGTGTGGTTGTCAACCCGTGGCTTGATTTGTTGAGGCCATGAAATAATCATGGGGACTTTCATGGATTCTTCGTAGTAAATGTCTTTTCCTGCGGAGTGGTGGACTCCCATACATATTCCATGGTCGGAAGTGAAAACTACAATCGTATTGTCGAATAGTTTCAGCCGTTTCAATTCTTCGATAAGGCGTCCCACGTTCTCGTCTACTCCGGTCATGCAAGCATAGTAGTCACGGATATTGTTGCGGAAGTAGTCTCCCATTTCAGTTCCCTTGGCCGGAATGTCCGGGCGATTCTTGCATAAAGATTCCACATTCAGGTGCTTATAAATCTCTTTATATTTGTCGGGCACGAGGTCATAACCTGTATGCGGGGGATTCATGGATACGACCAATGCGAAAGGAGAACTGCTCTTTTTCTGTTCCGAGAGGAACTCAATGGCACGGTCTACCTCATATTCAGGTCCCCATTTATGGGCATAGAAGAAACTGTCGCGCGGAGCGGCTGTTTCCCAATACATCGGATTGAGGTGATTGTCATACGTGCCGTAAGCTACCCAGAAGTCGAAACCATGTCGGCGTTCGGGGGGACACCATTCATTCCATGCCGTTTCTCCGCGGTTGTTGTAGGTATCCACATAGGGTTTGTAGGGTGAGTCGAGATGCCATTTCCCGACGTAGCCTGTCCGGTAGTTCTTGTCTTTCAGGACATCACTCCAGCAACGGGCTGTTTCCGGCAGTTCCACACCATAGGGGGCTGTATCCGAATTGCAGTTTCCTATTACCTTATTATTCATGGGGTACATACCGGACATCAAGATTCCCCGTGCCGGTGATGAAACAGGATAGCAACTGACTGCATTGGTGAAGAGCACTCCTTCGGACGCAAGCCGGTCTAAGTGGGGAGTTTGTACCGGTTCTTTGCCCAGGCAGCCTAAAGCGTCTCCTCTCCATTGGTCGGCCATGATAAAAACGAGATTGGGGGATTCGTTTTTATCTTGTGCCTGAACAGGCAGACTGGCTGCTATCGGCAGTAACAAAAAGGTGTTTTTTAAATGTTGTTTCATACTATTTATTTGGATTATTTCTGTTGTTCTCAGGTTAACGATTTGCTGTTCCGGTAACTGCTACAAAATTAAGGTGAAGGCAAAAAACAGCCTCTGAGCGTTTCATTCATTAATGTCTGGTGTTTCATTCAAATAACGATTAATTGGGCTTTTTTCTAGCTTTTTCGAGTTAGTTTTTGTTTCTTTGTGCGCAGAGTTAAATCTAATCCCGCCTATGAACGCAAAGAAAATTTTCTTATTAACCGCCTGTTTGTTACTTCCTTTTTTGCTTAATGCTTCTTTGGAGCAGAACTTTAAAAAGATGAATATGCAAAACGGTCTTGCCGGTAATTCCGTTTATTCCATATTTAAGGATAAGGACGGATTTATATGGTTCGGAACAGGAGACGGGTTGAGCCGTTATGACGGAAAGAATATACGCAGCTTCACTTCCGATAAGTATAATATGACTATTGAGCATATGTATGATACATCGGACGGGCTGCTTCTTTTTATCACCAGTAGTAATTTACACTGCTTTGACCGTTATCGGGAATGTTTTGTAGAAACAGCCGGCTTTGGCGATATACGATACTACAATACGAGAGGGCTGGTACTTCTGAATGATTCTACCTACTGGTCGATTTCGAAAAATAAGTTACACTTATTGAAGCGTGTGCTTGGTAGAAGTGCTGATAATAAAACTTCTGTGCTTTCGCTTGAAGTACTGAAAGAGTTTGCGCTAACTGATGAAACGGAGATTATCTATGCATTTTGTGAATCGCAGGACAAAAAGAAACTTTTTCTGGTAACAGAGAAAAGTAAACTGCTTATTTTCGATTTGCAGACGGAGAAGTTGGACGCTGTTGTTACTCTGTTTACCAGTCGCCCCGATTCATATCAGATTTCCTCATTGGTTTGTGATAAGGATTATTTATGGATGTCAACGATAGGCGGGGGCGTGTTGCGTTATCATTTGCGCAATCATTCTTTAGATTCTTTTACAAGAAATTCCAGTAGTAAACAGTATTTGTCGCATGATGACGTGTATGCTTTGATAGCCGTGGGAGATAAATATATAGCGGCTACCTGGAATGGATATACGGTGCTTTCCTTTGATAAGAAGAATGGTGATGTGACGACCGAGATTAATAACCAGCTTACCCGCTTCTCCTATAATCTGGAATCCCGTCTACTTTCTGTCTATTACGATTCTCAAGGTCTGCTTTATTTCGGAACACATGGGGGCGGGGTAATGATTCTCGACTTGAGGGAAAAGTTTTATGAAAGGTTCTGCCAGAGTGAGACGAGTGAAATCTGTGATATTGTGTCCGATGATAAAGGGAATATCTGGATGGCTACGTTTCATGGGGAGATATTATGCAGCGACTCGCCGTTTGACCCGTCAAAACCATTGAATTTTTCTCCGAAGAATACTCCCATTGTTGAAGGGAAAGCTGTGCTTTGTGCTATGAAAGATGAGGAAGGTAATTTATGGTTTGGCAATTCGGATGCATCCATAACTTGCTATCAATCTTCTTCCGGTAAGTTTATGAACTATAACTTGCCTTATGAATACCGGAAGAATAATAATCTGAAATATTCCACTTATGTGTGGCAGTTGTTTATGGACAGCAAGCACCGCTTTTGGGTAGGGACGCGGAACGGTTTATTACTGTTCGACCGGGAGACGAAGAACTTCTCTCCGGTTTTAACGGTGGAGGGCAAACCATTGGAGAAACATTCTATACGTGCCATTGTCGAGGGATTGAATGGGGAACTTTGGATAGGTACTCCCGACGGATTGTACAAGCTAGTATTGAATGTCGAAGGAAAAGCGGAAATAAAAGGAAATTATGAACAGGTAGCGGGAACTGCCGCCCGGTATGTCCGTGCTCTGCACGCTTCTACGGACGGGCAACTTTATATCGGTTATACTGAGGGACTGGGGATTCTTGCGCAAAATAAGGACTCTATACAACATTTCTATACCACCCGTGACGGAATGTGCAGTAATTTTGTCACTTGCATAACGGAAGATGAGAACGGGCATATATGGCTAGGCACGAATTCGGGTATCTCCCGATATAGCCGGCATCAGAATTTATTCTATAATTACTATATCTCGGGCAGTAACCGTTCGGTTTTGCAAACTGCAAATACATTGTTCTTCGGGAATAATTACGCATTGACTTATTTTAATCCGGAAACGGTGGAAATGATACCTTCGATAAAGAAAAACCTCTTGCTTGACCTGGAAGTGAATAATAAGCATGTAGCGATTGGTGAGAAGAGAAACGGGCAGGTTATATTGCAAAAAGGACTTCCTTATACTGATGAGCTTACTCTGGCTTATGCCAACCGTGACTTTTCGCTTTCATTCAGCAACTTGCTATATTCGGAAGAACATCAGAAGTATAATTATCGTTTGCTCCCTTATCAGAATGAATGGGTGGTATGCAACGGAGGAGAAAAAGCTGCTTATACCAATCTGCCTGCCGGTGATTATGTGTTTGAGGTGAAAAGCGTTTATCCCGACGGCACTGACAGCGTGGTAAATACATTAGCGATACGTATTCTTCCTCACTGGAGCCAGACTATCTGGTTTCGCCTGTGTGTGCTTTTGGTTATATTGTTGATAACCGGCTATGCCGTTCACCGTGTTCGCCGTGAACAGCGAAGGGCTAAACGCGAATTACTCCTGAAACATGAATTGCATATATCCAATATGGAGCGTGAGCAGGAAAAACAGATTCGGGAAGAGAGGGAGAACTTCTTTACCTGTGTGGCTCATGAGTTGCGGACTCCGTTGACATTGGTACTTTCTCCGTTGCAGGAACTGTTACATCGAAAGACAAATACTGACCCTGATTATAAGGCTTTGTCGCTGATGTATGAAAATGGTAATTCACTTCACCGTTTGGTAGACGATTTGTTGAGTGTGCAAAAGATTGAGGCGGGGATGATGAAATTATGTCTTTCCGAAGTGAATGTCGTGGCTCTATTGAAAGAAACGGCGACTACTTTCCGACAAATGGCGGTGTCGCGAAAGATTGATTTCGTTCTTGATTTGCCGGATAAATCTATTCCTCTATGGGTGGATATTGAGAAAGTCGCTTCTGCTATACGCAATTTATTGTCGAACGCATTTAAATATACGGAAGCGGGAGGTAACATCACTCTTGCTGTAATGGAGAATACAATGGATGAAAAGGATTATTGCCGGATTGTAGTTTCCGATACGGGCAGAGGGATTCCGGTTGAATTGCAACATCGGGTATTCGACTCGTTTGTTACCGGAGGGGCGGCCCCTTCCTTTTCGACTAAAGTCGGTATTGGCTTGCGTATTGTGAAGAATACGATGGATATGCATCACGGGACAGTAGACTTACAAAGCGAATTGGGAAAGGGAAGTAGCTTTAGCTTGAATTTCCCGAAAGGGAAAGCCCATTTTGCCGACGATAACTGTGAAGAAACGGTTTATGAATCGGTGGATGACAACGCAAGTCCGACGGACGAACCTGCCGTACCGGAACAGGTAAATAAAGAAGAACTATCTGCTGCAAGGTATAAAACAACTTTGCTGGTTGTAGAAGATAACCCGGATATCCGGCAGTATATTGTGAGTCTTTTTCAGAATAAATATAATGTATTGGAGGCTGCCGACGGTGAAGAAGGGGTGCAACAGGCTATGCGACATTTGCCGGATTTAATAATCTCCGATATTATGATGCCGGTAAAAGACGGTTTTGCCTGTTGCAAGGAAATCAGGGAGCAGGTGGAGACAGCACATATCCCTATTTTAATGTTGACGGCAAAAGCGGAAGATGCGGATATAATACGGGGAGCGCAGCTTGGAGTGGATGATTATATGATGAAACCCTTTAATCCGGAAATACTGAAAGCTAAAGTCGAAAATCTGATTCTGCGCAGAGAACATTTGAAACGGATTTATACAAAATCGTTGATGTTGAAGCAAACGGCGCAGGAAACAGAGGGGGATGATTTCATGCAAAAAGTAATTAATGTCATAGAAGCCAATCTGGCTAATGAGGATTTTAGTGTGCAAATGCTTGCCGAACGGTTGAATATGTCGCAACCAACTTTATACAGGAAAATTAAGGAACGAAGTGAGCTTTCTATTATTAAAGTGATTCGTAGTATAAGGATGAGTAAGGCGGCTTCGCTTATCATGGAGCATAAATACTCTGTTTTGGAAATATCTGAAATGGTCGGGTTTAACGACCCTAATACATTTCGTAAGCATTTCATAGAGCAATTTGGTGTGCTTCCTTCTAAGTATGATGAACGGAGTAAGGGAGGAGAGATTGATGAACAACAGAGACAGTAACGATACATTTATTATATAAATAGAAAATGCTCATTCCGTATTGTGTGGAATGAGCATTTCTCATATTTTATTTTGCTATGATTTATCTTTTTGATGACTTTAGAACCGGAAACTCAAGCCCCCTAGGAAATTGAATCCTTCGGCAGGATAACCTAAATAGTATTGATACTTCTTGTTCAGCAGATTGTGTACTTGCGCATAGACCGATACTCCTTTGAACACATTATAGCTTGCCCCAATGTGCAAATCATTGATAGCAGCCATTTTTGCGTATCCTTCCACTTCTTCCCTGTTGATGTAGTCATAGCTGAGATTGATATTCAAGGCGGAAATCGGATGAATACGAACGTTGAAAGACATTTCGCTGGCAGGTTTTACAGCCAACAGATATTCTTCTGTTTTGCTGTCCCATTTACGATAAGTGTACTTGGCAGATAAAGACACGATTTCTTTATAGTCGTAACTAACTTCACCTCCGACATAAAGATTGTCTGTATTATCTTGCGAGAAATTCAGATAGGATTCGAAATGGGTAACACTCGCTCTTCCGAAAGCTGAATAAGATAAGTCATTTTTCAAGTTCTGGTAGCCTCCGTATATATTGAACCATACTCCCGGATAAGGACTGGCCTTGAATCCGAGCGTACCATTAATTTGTTCGTGTGTATCGTAAGGACGTTGCACATATCCCCAGGTGGAAGAAAGATGGGCGTCCGCTAGTTCGCCATAAGGACAAATACTCTCCAATCTGCGGAAATCATTGAGAAGTTTCCCTCCTGTTGCTTTGGCATAAACTACATAGCTGTCAGAGAATATGTATTGTGCAGTGATGTCCGGTGATACGCGGAATGTTTTGTCGAATCCGAAAGATAAGTCCACATTGGCGCCGACGTGTAATTTCCAGTCATCATTATCCAGTTCGTAATAAGGATTCAGAAGGAGGGTTGTATAATTCTTGAAGTATTCATCTCCAGTGGAGATATTCTTTGTATATCCGCTGTACAAGAAATTGTTCATAGCTAATGCAATAGTAACCGATTGCTGGTCGTTGATCGCTCCTGTGACATCTCCTTTGGTACGTATGATTGTTTCTTTAAGCGATGTATTGTCTGTATGTTCATTGAGCATATTGTGCTGACGTTCGTACATCAACAGATTCGTCTCGGCATTGAAACGCAGGGGAGCGGTTTCATCGATGAAATGAATGCCGGCATGAAAATCTCCGGATGTAAACTTTTGCTTGCTGTTCGCACTTCCCGGTTTGAAGTTAAAATTACTCAGTCCGAAGTTACCGGCAATATTCAAATCCAGCTTGTTAAACTGGTGTGTATAATCTACGTTGGCACATGTACGGTAATAGAATGCATTCCATTTCTCGCTGTCGGTGAAAGGAATGGTCAGTTTACCGTCCATCCCATCCATTTGGAAGCGTACATTCAGTTTGTCTTTATCAGACAAGCGGAATAAATAATTGGCGAGTACATCGAGATTGCCGTAATTGCCATAACCGGCACGCACATATCCGGGAGTGCTGCCGGGTTGTGTTTCTTTTCCGGTGTAGGGGCGCATCAGACCTGCTGGAACGGAGGTCGCCGGAAAGAATGTCGTGGCGTATTCCACATTTTTCTTGCTGACTGTCGGTTCTTCCACTTTGGGCAGGACGTTCACTTTCGAGGCGTCCATAATATCCGGATTATATTCTTGTTCCACAACGACAGTACGGTTCATGGTCGTATCTTTGGGTTGGGTAGTCTGGGCTTGAAGAGCTGACGGTATTGAGATTGCCAGTGTAAGTCCTCCTATTATATAAAAAGCTCGTTTCATATCATTTCTGTTTTTTAGATTCTCAATTTTCAGTTTTCAGTTTCTGAAGTCTGCTTTCAATCATACTCTCAATATCGTCGTTACCTTGATAGTTCTGTTGCAGGCTCAATAGGTATTGGCGTGCGTCCAGATCTTTGCCTGTCGCATGATAAACATCGGATAGAAGGACAAAGCTGCGTGCCAGCCAGTAAGCGTGAGGGGTACTCTGTTCGATGTAGTTGAGAAGTTCTTTTTCCGCAGCAGCATATTCTTTGGCATCGTAAAGCCCTTGGGCAACCTGATATTTCGCTTCGGCACCGTAAGGGTTACGTGTGTCCTTAGCCAATTCGCGATAATCGTCCATTGCTTTCTTGCCAGCTTTTTGGTTAGTATAAGCTTTGGCACGGTAATAGAGCGCTTCGTTTCTTAGTTCCGGACTAAGCTTGGGCTCTACCAGTAAATCGGTAGCGGCATGGATTGTTTCCACATCGTCTCTCAACAGGAAGGCACAACGCAGGATACCTGTTTCGGCAAGCTGGCGTCTTTCTACATTGGTTGCTTTCTCTTTCAGCATTTTGTAACTTGCCAGTGCCTCTGCCGTATTTTGTTGGTTAAACTGTACTTCCGCCCGCAGGATAAGTGCTTCTTCCGCAAATGGATTATTCGGATATTCCAATAACTTGCCGGAGTGGAGGAGAATCATATCATAATTCTTCTGTTCACTGCCGATCAGACAGAGGTAGTAATGTGCATTCAGACTGAAAGCTCCTTCGGGGAAAGTCTGCAGGTATTTGTTGAGGCTTGTTTTGGCTTCTTCCATTCTGCCTTTCATATAAATCTTTTCGGCAGCGGTATACGTAAGCGAATCCTGTTCGTTGGCGTCGAAACGGATATGTCCCGGCATGGCATTCGCTAAAGCGGCAAACTCATCAATGCGGTTTAAGTCTACATAAATAGACTTCAAGTCACGCATGGCGAGGCGTGCTTCTTCGCTGCCCGGATATTTCTCGATAACTTGCTTATATGCTTCGATCGCTTGGTTATAATCTCCTTTCTGATAAAACAGCAAACCGATTTCTGCGGCAGCTTTTCGGCTGACCGGGCTTTCGGGATATTTGTTCAGCAGTTCCTTGAAGGAGGTGATAGCCTGATTGTTGTTATCCATTAGCACATAGGAACGCCCTTTCTCATAAATGGCGTTTACAGCATAAGGTGAAGCGGGATATTTGCCGACCAAGCGGTTCAATAAAGTGATTTTACCGGTGTAGTCCTTCTGTAAGCCGGATACGAGAGCGAGTTGATAGAAAGAATAATCTCCTGAAGGAGTATTCATTTGCTCGGCTTGCGAATAGTAATGTTTGGCTTCTTCAAAGTTACGTACATGGAGGTGGCAGTCACCAATACGGTTGTAAGCGTCGGCAAGCGCCGTTGTGTTTTCTCCTTTTTCCAATTGGATATATTTTTGGAAATAGTTGCTTGCCTGTGTATAGTCTTTCCGATGGAAAGCGATATAGCCCAAGTTGTAATTAGCCAACGCGTACATTTCGTTATTGGGCTGGGTGGTCAGTTGCAGGTAGGCGTTGAAATCGCGGGCTGCCTCTACCATTCGGTTGAGACGGTAATATGACTCTCCACACCAGTAGTAAGCGTCTGCTTTGGTCTGGCGGTTATATTGTCCGATAGCGATAGACTGGTTCAGGTATTTAAGAGCCTGTTCGAAGTCGGCGTTGGCAAAAGACTGTGTACCTAACTGGAATAATATCTTTTGTTTGGCTTCCAGTATCTGGGCACTCGGTTTGGCAATCCGGTCGATAGATTTTAATGCGGCATCGTAGCTGCGGGTATTCATATAAACTTCTACCAGGTAACTGCTTACTTTTTCGGCGTATGGAGAGGTCGGAAATTCATTCAGGAACTTCTCGAAAGCAGTGACAGACTCGCCGAAGGCAGAAAAAGAAGTTTCGTGCAGGCAAAGCGCATAGTTATAAGCTGCCTGTTCTTTGATTTGCATATTGGCATTGGATGCAGCAGCCTGTTCGAAAGCCATACGCGCTTTGTTCTTTTCTGCCAATTGCAGGTAGGAAAGTCCCATGTGCAGATAAGCGTTCTGTGTAAGGGCATCGTTTTCTGTGGTTACTTTGCCTAACGTCTCTGCTGCTTTGGAATAAACTTTTGTTTGATAGTAAGAAAGTCCCAGCATATAAAGGGCATCACGGCGCGGGACGGCGTGCTCTCTGTCCAGATAATTGCTGAATGCTTCTACGGCTTGGGGATATTGCCCGAAGTGGTAGTAGGCATCTCCTAGGATGCGGTACATTTCGGCGTCGTGCTCGTTATTCGGGTAAGCCGACAGGTAATTCTGTGCTACGATTTGTGCCTTATCATAATTCTTGAGCTGTACATAAATCTCGGCGATATAATAAGGGACGAGTGCCTTGTATTTAGCATTGTCTTGTAGCGGCAGGAAACCTTTCAATGCTTCGTTATAGCGTTTCTGTGTGTAACGGATATAAGAAATATAGTAATCACAGTCTGTTGCATACTTGGGACTGTTGGCACGTAAGGTCTCGAACCAGATAGCAGCTTCCCGCAAATCGTTTGTTTTCAGATAACAGGTAGCCAGTTGATAAGTGCGGTCGTCCCGTTCCTCATTGTTTAGCAAATCGAGGTCGGTAGAGTTGAAGAGTGCCATAGCCTCATCGTATTTTCCTTCGTAGAAGTAGCAGGAAGCCAGTAACGAGTAGATACGATTGGCATAAGGAGTATCGGGATAATGGTCGAGATACTTGCGGAGCAATTCGATACGGTTCTTGTCGTTCAACTCGTAAGCTGAACTGACCAACATATACTCCGCATCTTGGAGTAGGCTGGCTGTTGGCTTTTGCTTTACAAATGCCTTTAGTGCCGGCAGGGCAGCGGCATAATTTTTTTCCTGGAAAAGTTCTTTCCCTTCTTTATAGAGGTTGTCAGCTGAAGTGAATTTATCACCTGTCTGGGCAAATCCTATAATTGGTGCGCAACAGATAGCCGCACAAATGAGTCTAGTAATTTCTTTTTTCATAATAGGGTGTTTATGCAAAAGTACTATATATCTTCCAATAACGTATTTTAATGGCTGTTAATTTAAAGCTCATTAAAATATTAGACAGAATGGAAGGGGATATGTTTCCGTAATTTGTTATATTTTAACGAATTATCTGTCGGATAAGAATTTTTTAAGTCCTCGACGGATAGAATCCAGTCCAAAATCTTCCGGATTGATCTCGGAGAGAGGCAGGAAGAAAGAATCTGATACATCATCCATTGCCGAGAAGTGGCTTATATCTTCTACGGTACAAAGAAAGAACATATCAAGTGTGTGCACGGGAAAACCGGAATAGATGTAAATATTGGGAAGTGAGAATTGATAGACGGCTTGTTGCACTTTCAATCCGGTTTCCTCCAATACTTCACGGGCTACGCCTTCTTCGCCGGTTTCGTTCATGTCGATAAATCCTCCGGGAAGGTCGAGCGTACCTTTGGCAGGTTCTTTGACACGGCGGCAGACGAGCAGCTCGTTTTGGTCGTTCTGGATTAGAGCCACAGTAGCGGCGGACGGGTTGAAATAATAGACAAAGCCGCAATTTGTGCACTTCTTTGATTTTTCATTGTTGATCTCGAAATGCGAGGAACCACATTCGGGACAATATTGGAACAGGTCAAGAGGATGTTTCATAATTCTTTTGCAGATACTGCATTTTGGTTTTTTCGATTACAAAAGTACCTAAAAAAGCAAAAACGACAAACTTTGTGAGTGTATCGTTTTTGCCTGCCTTT
>USPQ01000033.1 GCA_900556625.1 uncultured Bacteroides sp.
TACGTTGGAAACGCGCAGATATATTTACCGGACAACTATCACGTCTGATTATTAAAAAAGCGGCCGGTGAGCCGAGCGGCTTTTCTTATAAAGTATCTCATGCAATGGCGGAAACACGCCAGTATGCGAAACCTGAGAAGTGGAATGACAAATATTTCCTGTTACCTCTACCGGTAGACGAGATAAACAAGAAATATGGATTGATTCAGAATCCGGGTTGGTAATAATCAAATCGTTGAATAATAAGAAGAATGATTATGAATAAATCACTTTATATCGTAGCTTTCTCGTTGGCGTTTGCCACTACAGGGATAGCTCAAAATAATGAAGGACAAGATAAGACAGTCGATCTGGGAACTCAGACGACAACCGAGTTACGGAAGACACAGGCGGTATCTACCATTTATTCGGACGAATTGGATAAAAATGCAACTACGAGTCCTTACAATGCAATATATGGCCTGTTGCCGGGACTGACTGTGATGCAAAATACGAGTTGGGGAACCGACAAATCACGTTTAAATGTACGTGGTCGTGGCTCCTTGAATGGAGATACGCCATTATTTGTGGTAGACGGTTTTGCCCGCCCGATCGAATATATCAATCTTTCGGAAATAGAATCAATATCCGTATTGAAAGACGGTGCTGCTACTGCTCTTTGGGGAGGTAGAGGCGCCAACGGCGTGGTGCTGATAACTACCAAACGCGGTATGTACAGTAAAAAAGAGATCAAGGTAGATTACAAGTTTGGTTTAGGTCTGCCCGTAAACCAACCGGAATTTGCCGATGCTTATACATATGCAAAAGCCCGGAATGAAGCATTGAGATATGATGGCCTGCAACCGGATATGGATGAAGCTTCTTTTTTGGCCGGAGGTAATAGCGATCTTTATCCGAATGTTGATTGGCAGAAGGAAGCGTTGCGTAATCATACGACCAGTCATCAACTGGATATTACTTTCCGCGGGGGAGGTAAGAGGCTGCGCTATTTCAGTGTCTTGAATTATAAGAATGATATGGGACTGTTGAATTCCAAGTACACTGACTACACTGATCGTTATAATTCCCAGATGAAAAAGTATTTTCTCAATCTTCGCATGAATCTGGATGTAGATATCACAGATGCAACGAAATTGAAACTGAATATGCTCGGTATGCTGCGTGAAACGAAACGCCCTACCACATCGGAGGCTACTTTGTTTGAACAGATATTCAATACTCCATCTGCCGCATTCCCTGTACAGACTCAGAATGGACTCTGGGGTAGTAATAATGTGCTGAAAACAAACCCGATAGCCAATCTGGCGGACGTAGGCTATTATAAGCTGAATCAGCGAATGCTGCAAGCAGATCTGCGATTGATACAAGACCTGTCTGTATTGACTCGCGGACTGAGCGCTGAACTTGCTATTGCCTATGATAATAATGCAACTTATCAGGAAACAGCCAAGAAAAGCTTTATGTATCAGACCATTGAGAAAGGTACTGACGGAGAACCGGTTTATACGAATTACGGAAATCCTAACGATGAATTGGAAATCAGCAACAAAGGATTGGCTAATCAATATATACATGCCAACTTTGAAGCGAAAGTCAATTATCACCGGACATGGGATAAACATGATTTTACTGCCAGTGCCATGTTCCGCCAGGAATCAATGACTCTGACGGGAGCTAATAATAGCCGTTACCGTCAGTACATCATCGGAACCGTAGGTTATAATTTTGATAATCGTTATATGGTGGATGTTGTTGCTAACTGTTTCGGCAGTAGCGTATTGGGAAAGAACGATAAGTATCGTGCATATCCTGCCATATCTGCAGCCTGGATACTCTCGAACGAGAATTTCATGAAAGGAATCTCCGCTTTTGATTATTTGAAACTCCGCGCTTCTTACGGGCGTTCCGGATATGATATCTATGATTATGACATGGATAAGCAATATTGGATAGGAAGCGGTTCCTATTATTTTCAGGCTGGGAATACCTCTGCCGGAAGCAGTTTGAAGGAGGGAATGCTGGCAATGGAGCAACTCGACTTGGAAGTGGCAGATAAATATAATATCGGTTTGGATATGAGTTTGCTCAAAGGGTTGACTTTTTCTATTGATGGTTTCTATGACAAGCGCTCTAATATTTTAATTGAAGGAAGCGGGTTGATATCTTCTGCAATCGGAGTTACCATTCCCCAGATGAATGCGGGAAAAGTGGAAACAAAAGGAACAGAACTCTCTACTATGTGGAAAAAAGAGTATAAAAACTTCAGCTACTACATCGGTGCTAATTTCTCTTATGCCAAAAGTAAAGTCATAGAGAATGGTGAGGGGTATCAACCGTATGGCTATCTGTCTAAGAAAGGTTATCCTATCGGACAATGTTTCGGTTGGGAAGCGATCGGTTATTTTAGAGATGAGGAGGACATTAAGAACAGCCCTGTACAGAAATTCTCGGAGGTACGTCCGGGGGATGTCAAATATAGGGATTTAAATGGTGATAAAGTAATTGACAGTAATGATCAGAAAGCGATAGGATATTCTACTGCCATACCGGAGATTTACTATGGTATCAACTTAGGATTTGAGTATAAAGGTTTTGGGGTAGACGCTCTCTTCCAAGGGGTAGGGCATTATAGCGTGATGTTGAATACTGCAAGCGTGTACTGGCCGTTGAGAAACAACACAAATATTTCAAACTGGTATCTGAACGACAAAATCCGTTGGACGGAAGATACGAAAGATATTGCCAATGTTCCTCGTTTGACCACGCTGGATAATGCCAATAATTTCAGAAATAGTACACAATGGTTGGAGAACGGAAGTTACTTTAAACTTCGTAACCTGAATGTTTATTATAATTTTCCTTCTTCTTGGGCGAAGAAGGTGAAGATGGAGAAGATTCAGGTATATGCGAGAGCTAATAATCTTTTCTCGCTGGATCATGTGAAATATATGAACTGTGAGGATCTGAAAATCAATTATCCGGATATGACTTCCGTTTATTTCGGATTGAATATTAACTTCTAAAATGTGAGATAACCATGAGAAAATGTATCATATTATATACAGGTTTGCTACTATCCGTTTCTGGGTGTAGCTTGCTCGAACTGGACGAATCGACTGGTTTGAACAGAGAAGAGGCTTATTCCTACTTTAGCAATGTCAAGGGCTTGGCTACTTATGTTTATAGCCAGTTGCCCGGAGATCTCGGAGTACTCGACGGGGCTTTGAGAGAGTCTGCAACGGATAATTCTGTTTATATTTGGAGTGATAATAGTGTTCACGACTTTTATAATAATGCCTGGAGTCCCAATAATGCAGTCGACAATATGTGGTCGAAGTGTTATGGAGCTATCCGTTCCGTTAATTCATTTCTCGAAAACTATTCCCAAGAGAGGCTGGAGCGTTTCCGTTGGAATGATACGTATGAAGAAGATATTGCCAAAGCTACTATGTATCGTGAAGAATTGCGGGTGTTGCGGGCTTTCTACTTGTTCGAACTGGCCAAACGATACGGAGATATTCCATTATTGACACGTACGTATGCGTTGGATGAGATCAATAGCGTGGAAAAGAGTTCTTTCAGCGAAGTGATAAAATATATATGCGATGAATGTAGTGATGCAGCTAAAACACTTCCCGTCAGTCATCAAGATTTTTGGGCGGAGACGGGACGCGTAACTAAAGGTACTGCGTTGGCATTGAAATCTCGTGCCCTTCTTTATGCGGCGAGTATGTTACATAATCCCAGTCAGGATGCTGATAAGTGGAAAGCTGCTGCCGATGCGGCTTATGCTATCATAAAAGAGAACTGGTACAGTCTGCCGAAAACGAATGCCGATCCTCTGTATGATAAGAACGGTGGAAACGATGTTTTGAAATCTCCGCAATTAATCTTTGAGCGTAGAAATGGAGAAAGTTTTGACTTTGAAGCAAACAATCTGCCTATCAGTTATGAAAAGGGAGAAACCGGCAATGTACCTACCCAAAATCTGGTGGATGCTTTTCAGCTGACTAATGGAAAAGACTTTGACTGGGAACAGCTTGCGCCAGGGCAGAACCCGTATGAGGGCAGAGACCCACGGTTTTACAAAACAGTACTTTGCAACGGAGATACATGGATGAATTCAACTATTCAGTCTTATGAAGGCGGTAAAGATGGTGCCGGAACAGCCGGAGCGACTACCACTGGCTATTATTTGAAGAAGTATATGAACGAGACCGTTTCTCTTACTCCTTCTAACGAGAAAAAGAAACCTCATCATTTCATTATATTCCGTTATGCAGAGATTCTTCTGAACTATGCAGAAGCGATGGATGCCTGGAAGGGTGCCGATTATACGGATAATGATCATCCATTGTCTGCACGTGCAGCACTGAATCAAGTACGTAGTGCAGCTGATATGCCTGCTGTTACAACGGATGGCGATGCATTTACTGAAAGTATCCGTCGCGAAAGACGCGTGGAACTGGCGTTTGAAGACCATCGGTTCTGGGACATCCGTCGTTGGAAGATAGGTGATAAAACCAAAGCCATTTATTGCATCAAGATTACTCTGGAAAATGGTTCACCTGTTTATAAGAAAGAGTTGCTTGAAACACGTAACTGGGATGATAAGATGTATCTGTATCCTATACCACAGACAGAATATTATAAGAATCCTAATTTAGGCCAAAATACAGGCTGGTAAATAAAATACGTGAGATACTGTTTCTGCTTTTCCAGCAAACAGTATCTCACGTTAAATTATTCAGTTTATTATCCAACTTCTGTTTTCTGCATATCAACTACCGGTTTACCTGCTCTTTACTCCTTCTTCTTGATATCATCTCGTAAAAATCAGAGAAAAAGACTAGCTAATAAAGCTAGTCGCTTTAGGTAAGAAAACTAATTATATCAGCGATAAAAAGAAATAAAAAACGCGTTGGAATTGTTTATTACCTTAAGCTACCCTTTCGTTTTTTAATAAATTAGCTAGAAAGTGTGGTGTTTATTGGATAAGAACACTTATTTTTGCAGCATGTTACAATTTGAGAATCAAAAGATAAAGCAAATCGTTCGCAAGGCATTTCCGGTAGTAACGCTGGTTGTCATGCTATATTCTTGCGCCAGTATCGGACGTCCGGACGGTGGCCCTTATGATGAAACGCCACCCCGTTTCATCGGTAGTACACCTGCTGCCGGCGCTTTAAATAATCAGAGGACAAAAGTTTCTCTCTTGTTCGACGAATTTATAAAGTTGGAAAAAGCAACAGAAAAAGTCGTTGTTTCTCCACCGCAGGTACAACAGCCCGAAATTAAAGCTTCAGGAAAGCGGATACAGGTGAACCTGCTTGATTCATTGAAAGCGAATACCACTTATACAATTGACTTTTCGGATGCGATAGTCGATAATAACGAAGGTAACCCGTTGGGTAACTTTACCTTCACCTTTTCTACCGGTACGCAAATAGATACAATGGAGGTATCCGGAACGGTGCTTGACGCTTCCAATCTGGAGCCGATAAAAGGAATCCTGGTAGGATTACATTCCAACCTGAACGATTCGGCTTTTACAAAATTGCCATTTGACCGTGTGGCACGTACCGATAGCCGGGGACGCTTCTCTATCCGTGGCGTAGCTCCTGGCAAATATCGTATTTATGGGTTAATGGATGCAGACCAGACATTTACTTTCAACCAAAAAAGTGAAGTCATTGCTTTTAACGATTCACTGGTCATTCCTCGTATGGAGGAAAGAATCCGTATGGACACGGCTTGGGTGGACTCACTGACTTACGATACGATTGTTGAGAGGAAATATATGCATTATCTGCCGGATGATCTTATACTCCGTGCCTTTAAGGAGTTCAACTACTCACAATATTTGATTAAATCAGAACGGCTTGTTCCGCAGAAATTTACGTTCTATTTTGCCGGTCAGGCAGATACTTTACCTACATTGAAGGGGTTGAATTTCGATGAAAGGGATGCTTTTGTTATCGAAAAGAATCCGCGGAACGATACGATCCATTATTGGGTGAAAGACTCTTTGCTTTTTAAGCAGGATACACTTGCTATCAGCCTAACTTATCTTTATACGGATACATTAAATCAATTGGTATCACGTACGGATACGTTGAATCTGGTTTCGAAGCAAAAATATAAGAAGGAAGAACCGGAGAAAAAGAAAAAAAAGAAAAAGAAAGATGAAGAAGATGAGCCGGAACCAACCAAATTCTTGCCGGTGAATGTCGGTGCACCTTCATCAATGGATGTATACGGTTCTATATCTTTGACTTTTGATGAACCGATTGCCCGTTTTGATAGTGCGGCGATTCATCTGAAAGAAAAGGTGGATACGCTTTGGAAAGATATACCATTTGAGTTTGAACAAGATTCTTTGAATCTGAAAAGATTCAACTTGTATTATGACTGGGAACCGGGTAATGAATATGAGTTCTCGGTAGACTCGACTGCATTCCATGGTATATATGGCTTGTTCACCGATAAAATAAAGCAGGGCTTCAAAGTACGTAAACTGGAAGAATATGCCAGTATCACCTTTCTGGTGACAGGAGCAGACTCTACTGCTTTTGTAGAATTGTTGGATGCTCAAGATAAAGTGGTGCGCCAGAGAAGGTTAACGGACGGAGGGTATGCAGACTTTTATTTTTTGAATCCTGGTAAATATTGTGCCCGACTGGTGAACGACCGGAATGGAAATGGAATCTGGGATACTGGTAACTTTGAAAAAGGAGAACAACCTGAGGAAGTGTATTATTACAATATGATCTTGGAGCCGAAGGCAAACTGGGACTTAGATAAGCAATCATGGGATATTCACGCAATTCCGCTAGATAAGCAGAAACTGGACGAACTTAAAAAACAAAAACCGGATGAAGACAAGAAAAAGAAAGATAGAGATAGGAATAGTCAGCGACGTCGCTAATTTTCGACGAAAAATTATAATTGGATTAGCGACATTGCTAATGGGAATCTTTGTTCTTCCTGCCAGTGCCCAGTGCGAAGCTAAGAACGATGCATTCAAATCCGGTGAGCACGTGATGTACGACTTGTACTTTAACTGGAAGTTTGTATGGGTGAAAGCCGGATTGGCCAGTTTGACAACGAACGCAACTACTTACCACTCGGAGCCTGCCTATCGTATCAATTTGCTGGCTTTGGGCAGTAAGCGGGCGGATTTCTTCTTTAAAATGCGGGACACGCTGACTTGTGTAATAGGTGAAAAACTCGAACCGCATTATTTCCGCAAAGGTGCCGAGGAAGGAAAACGTTATACGGTTGATGAGGCTTGGTTTTCTTATAAGGATGGTCTTTGTTTTGCCAATCAGAAGCGTACATACCGGGACGGATCCGTCACCGAGTCGGAAGAAAGTGACAGCCGTTGTATCTACGATATGTTGAGCATCTTGGCACAGGCACGTTCTTATGATCCTAGTGATTATAAAGTAGGGGATAAAATTAAATTTCCTATGGCTACCGGACGTAAAGTGGAGGAGCAAACGCTTATTTATCGCGGAAAAGAAAATGTGAAAGCTGAGAACGGGGTTACTTATCGTTGCCTGATCTTTTCGTTAGTCGAGTATGACAAGAAAGGAAAAGAAAAAGAGGTGATTACTTTCTTTGTGACTGATGATTTAAATCACCTTCCTGTCCGCTTGGATTTATTCCTGAATTTTGGTTCGGCAAAAGCATTCTTGAATAGTGTAACCGGCAATCGTCACCCGTTGACCTCTATTGTTAAATAAATCAAGAGAAAAGTCGGAGAGCCGGAAGAACCTTTACAGGCAACTTCCGGCTCTCCGACTTTTTATTTTTGAATTTCGAAAGGTACTTTCTGTTCTTTTCTGAATACGCTTGATTCAAAAGTAGCAATTAAGTCCCCGTTCTGGTTTGTCACGTCGACTTGGTAACAGCCTGTACTTCGTCCGATATAGCGTTCGTGCGCTTCGGCATAAAGTGTATCGCCCGGTCCGCTTGCCCGTAGAAAAGTGATGTTGGAGGAGAGAGAGAAGGCTAGTGTACCGTGTGAGTTGGCTGCTGCGGCAAGCGCAAGGTCTGCTAGCGTAAAGATAGCTCCTCCCTGAGTCCGTGCGCCTGCATTAAGATGCTCCGGCTTTATTTCTAATTTGGCTTTACTATACCCTTCACGTACTTCCAGCAGCACTACACCTGCGTTTTCGGCGAAAAGATCATTTTTGAAGAATTCTTGTGGAGTCATGGTGTTTATAATTTTGATATTTCCTTGCAAATGTACCAAATTTGTCCCTCATTTGGATTATTTAGGTCGGTCTATTCTTGTTGAATGCATTATTTTTGCAATCAGATAATTAATCACTTAACAAAATAATCCGTGTATTATGAAAACAATTCTTAGCGCATTAGGACTATCCCTTCTGATCTTTACGAGTTGCGGTGGACAGAAAAAAGTTGAAGTAGACTTTATCCAGGACAACATCGACAACGCAGTGGCACAAAACACGATTCAAACGGATATTATCGAGAAATCAGGTAAAATCCTAAATCCGAGAACTATCAATAAAGACGGTAGTATATCTTATATACCTATTGACGACTGGTGTTCCGGTTTCTTCCCCGGCAGTATGTGGCTGACTTATAACTTGACCGGAGATCAAAAATGGTTACCGTTGGCTGAAAAGTATACAGAGGCCCTTGATTCTGTGAAGCATCTGAAATGGCACCATGATGTAGGCTTCATGATTGGCTGCAGCTATCTGAACGGATACCGTATGGCAGACAAGAAAGAATATAAAGATGTAATCATTGAAACGGCAAAATCTCTTTCTACCCGTTTCCGCCCGAATGCAGGTGTTATTCAGTCATGGGATGCCGATAGAGGTTGGCAAGGAACGCGCGGTTGGAAATGTCCGGTGATTATCGACAATATGATGAATCTCGAATTACTGTTCGAGGCAACCGCTTTTTCCGGTGACTCTACTTTCTATAATATTGCAGTGAAACATGCGGATACGACCATGGCTCATCACTTCCGTCCGGACAACAGTTGTTATCATGTTGTGGATTATGATCCCGAAACAGGCGAAGTGCGTAAGAGACAAACAGCGCAGGGATATGCGGACGAATCCGCCTGGGCTCGCGGACAGGCCTGGGCCTTGTACGGATATACTACTTGTTACCGCTACACTAAAGATAAGAAGTATCTCGACCAGGCGCAAAAAGTATATAACTTCATCTTTACGAATAAGAACCTGCCGGAAGATCTCGTTCCTTACTGGGATTATGATGCTCCGAACATCCCGAATGAACCGCGTGATGCTTCTGCCGCTGCTTGTACGGCTTCCGCCCTTTACGAACTGGACGGTTATCTGCCGGGCAATCATTACAAGGAAACTGCTGATAAGATCATGGAAAGCTTGGGCTCACCCGCTTATCGTGCTAAAGTTGGAACAAATGGAAACTTTATCCTGATGCACTCGGTAGGCAGTATCCCTCACGGACAGGAGATTGATGTTCCTTTGAATTATGCCGACTATTACTTCTTGGAAGGACTGATGCGCAAAAGAGACTTGGAAAAGAAATAATAAGGTTATCGTTTATTATTTATCATCTTATAACTTAAATATATATGAAACCTATAAATCTTTTGGTGGGAGGCCTGACACTGTTTACGGCACAGGGTTGCAAGGCTCCGAAGCAAGTAGTCGAACAATCGGAACATCCCAATATTATTTATGTATTTCCGGACCAGTACCGTAATCAGGCAATGGGCTTCTGGAGTCAGGATGGATTCCGGGATAAAGTAAATTTTGAGGGAGATCCCGTACATACCCCCAATCTGGATGCATTTGCACGGGAGTCTATGGTTCTGACCTCCGCGCAAAGCAACTGTCCGTTGAGTAGCCCTCATCGGGGAATGTTGCTGACCGGTATGTATCCGAACCGTAGCGGAGTGCCTTTAAATTGCAACTCTACACGTCCGATCAGTTCTTTGCGTGAGGATGCGGAGTGCATCGGTGATGTATTTAGCAAAGCTGGTTATGATTGTGCTTATTTCGGTAAACTTCATGCAGATTTTCCCACTCCGAATGATCCCGAACATCCGGGACAATATGTAGAATCCAAACGTCCTGTGTGGGATGCCTATACACCGAAAGAGCGTCGTCATGGTTTCAACTACTGGTATTCTTATGGCACGTTTGATGAACATAAGAATCCGCATTACTGGGATACGGACGGTAAAAGGCACGATCCGAAAGAATGGTCACCTCTGCATGAATCCGGAAAAGTTGTATCTTATTTGAAAAACGAAGGTAATGTGCGTGATACAAAGAAGCCTTTCTTTATCATGGTAGGGATGAATCCTCCTCATAGTCCGTATCGTTCATTGGATGATTGCGAAGAGCAGGACTTTGATCTTTATAAAAACCAACCTTTAGACAGTCTGTTGATTCGTCCTAATGTTGACCTGAAAATGAAGAAAGCCGAATCAGCCCGTTATTATTTCGCTTCCGTGACCGGGGTAGACCGTGCTTTCGGACAGATTTTGGAAACACTGAAAGAGATGGGGCTGGATAAGAATACAGTCGTTATTTTTGCCTCCGATCATGGTGAAACGATGTGTAGCCAACGTACGGATGATCCGAAGAATTCGCCTTACTCAGAGTCAATGAATATCCCGTTTCTGGTTCGTTTCCCGGATAAGATTCAGCCGCGGGTAGATGACTTGCTGCTTTCCGCTCCTGACATAATGCCTACTGTGCTCGGACTGTGCGGATTGGGTGATTCAATTCCGGCAGAAGTGCAGGGACGTAACTTTGCCCCTCTTTTCTTCGATGAAAAGGCTGAAATTGTTCGTCCTGCCGGTGCTTTGTACATTCAGAATATAGATGGTGAAAAGGACGAAAACGGCTTGGTAAAAACTTATTTTCCTTCATCACGAGGTATTAAGACTGCGGACTATACATTGGCTCTGTACATCGACCGTAAGACAAAACAGTTAAAGAAAAGTCTTTTATTCAATGACGCGAAAGACCCGTATCAGTTGAACAATCTACCTTTGGAAGAAAACAAGGAAATAGTGGCACAACTTTATCGTGAAATGGGTGCTATGTTGAAAGAAATCAACGATCCTTGGTATACGGAGAAGATTTTATCGGACAAAATACCTTATTAAGCAGTAGTTGGTTACTGTTTGACCATTTAATAATGACACAATGAAGAAAGATATTTGTTTTATACTACTGTTTCTGTTTGTAACAGCTTCTTCGGCTTTCGCACAACTCATAGGATTTGAGAGTAGTGAGGTACCCGAAGCATTTAAGACTTCCGGAAAGGGAGAGGCGAAAATTTCTTCTCTTTTCTATAAAGAGGGTAAAAGTAGCTTGGAGTGGGATTTCCAATCCGGTTCAACTTTGAATGTACAGATACCTCCTTTATCATTAAAAGGAAAAACGGAGAGACAGTATGGCATTACCTTGTGGATATATAATGAAAAGCCACAGCAGGATTCTATTCGTTTTGAATTCCTGAATAAGGCGGGAGAGGTGTCTTATTGGTTTGCTTATCATCTGCAAGCAGCAGGGTGGCGGGCTTGCTGGATTTCTTTCGAATATATGCAAGGCGATAAGAAGGACAAAGATATTGTAGCTTACAGGTTAGTTGCCCCCCAACGCAAAGGACGTATTTTTCTTGACCGTCTGATATTCCCGGAAAAGAAGATGAATCTTCGTACCACTCCGGATCAGCAGTTGCCGACTAATAATGGCTTGGCTAACCGTGACCTCTGGCATTGGTGCCTGGTATGGAAGTGGGAGCAACTGTCGTATGATACTCCATTGGCATCCAAGTTGACTGCTCGACAGGCGAAAGACCTGAAAACAATCGAGCAACGTCTGACAGATTTTCTGGAAGTGAAAAAAGTCCCTAAAAAGCAAGTTGATGCCGCTTACGAGACATTTAAAAGAGCGGATATCCGCCCGTCGGCAGCAGGTACGGGATTTACGGGAACACCTATTGTAGCTCCGGACGAACAGAATAAGAAGATAGGAGAGATGTCGTGGAATGATATTGAAACAATGCTTTCCGGTTTTGCGTATGACGTTTATTGCAATCGAAACGAGACATCAAAGAAAAACTACTTCACGGTGTTTGATTATGCTATTGACCAGGGATTTGCCTTTGGTAGCGGTATGGGAACCAATCATCATTATGGTTATCAGATACGTAAGATATATACGACGGCATGGTTGATGCGAGATGAGATCTATAAACATCCCCACAGGGATGCTTATTTGTCGACATTACGTTTCTGGTCTGCTTTGCAGGAGACTCGTCAACCGTGTCCTTTGGAACGGGATGAAATGCTGGATACTTGGCATACGCTTTTAATGGCGAGATTTATCTCTGCTATGATGTTCACGGATGCAAGAGAGCAGGCGCAGGCTTTGGAGGGCCTCTCCCGTTGGGTTTCTTCTTCTTTACACTATTCACCGGGAACAATTGGTGGTATTAAGATAGATGGCACAACTTTTCACCATGGTGGTTTCTATCCGGCATATACGACCGGAGTGCTGGCCGTAATAGGGCAATTCATTGCTTTTACTAACAATACGGATTTTGAACTGACGGAAGAAGCCCGCCAGCATATAAAATCCGCATTTATTGCCATGCGCAATTATTGTAATCTTTATGAATGGGGAATTGGTATCAGCGGACGTCATCCTTTCGGTGGAAAAATGGGGAATGATGATGTGGAAGCATTTGCCAATATAGCTTTAGCCGGTGATTTGTCCGGTCGGGGGAATACGTTCGATCATGCTCTGGCAGCAGATTATCTACGGTTAGTACGTGATAGGGATACTCCGAATGCGCGTTTCTTTAAGAAAGAAGGCATCAAGCCTGCACAAGCTCCACAAGGATTTTTTGTTTATAATTACGGTTCGGCAGGTATTTTCCGCCGTGCAGATTGGATGGTGACACTAAAAGGATATACTACTGATGTTTGGGGGGCTGAAATCTATACAAAAGATAATCGTTACGGACGTTATCAGAGTTATGGTTCGGTGCAGATCATGGGAAAAGGAAACCCCGTTTCCCGTACCGGAAGCGGCTTTGTACAGGATGGTTGGGATTGGAACCGCCTGCCGGGTACGACTACTATTCATTTGCCCTTCGAGTTGCTGGATAGTCCGTTAAAGGGTACTACCATGGCTCATTCCAAGGAAAACTTCTCCGGTAGCAGTTCCTTGGAAGGCAAGAATGGCATGTTTGCTATGAAGTTAATGGAGCGTAATTTGGAAAACTTCACTCCTGATTTTGTTGCCCGTAAATCTGTATTCTGCTTCGACAACCGGATGATTTGTCTGGGAACCGGCATAACGAATAGTAATGCCGATTATCCTACGGAAACGACTCTTTTCCAGACGAAATACAACGGCGGAGAACAGAAAGTGGGTAATGACGGCTATTGGTTACATGACGGTTATGACAATTACTATCATGTAGTAGACGGAACAGTTCGTTCGCAGATCGCGGAACAAGAATCACGTCATGAGAAAACCCGTGCGGTCACTAAAGGAAAATTCTCCTCTGCATGGATAGAGCATGGTAAAGCTCCGAAGAACGGAACTTATGAATATATGGTATTGATACAGCCTTCTGCAGCGGACTTGGACGACCTTCAGAAAACTCCTGCGTATGAAGTCCTGCAACGTGATCAAACGGCTCATGTCGTTTATGATAAGAAAACAGGTATTACGGCGTATGCGGTTTTTGAGGCTTATCAGCCGGTAACTGATAAGGTGATTGCTTCTATTCCTGCTGAAACAATGGTGATGTATGCGAAAGAAACCGGTAAAGGAGTTCGTTTGAGTGTTTGTGACCCAAACTTGAATATAAAAGAAAAGGCGTATACGACGAAAGAACCTAGCCGTCCTATTTATAAGAAAATACTACTCAAAGGTCGTTGGACGCTAAAGAATTCAATGGAAAATGTCCGGTTGGAGCGACAAGGAAATGATACACAATTGACGGTAACCTGCCAGCACGGACAACCTGTTGAGGTATTAATGGAAAACAAGTGATTAGATGATAAGATTTGTAGTTTAAGAGGGGTATTAGTTACTATGTTTCTATGAAACAGAAAGACCGGTTCGTAATGAGCCGGTCTTTTTTATCTGTAGAAGGGATTTATCTCCCTGATGTTTAATATTTATTTATTCAATCTCCACTCAAAACCGTCTTTTGTATCTTTGATTTCGAATCCGAGGGCTGTTAATGTGTTACGGATTTCGTCGGAAGTAGCCCAGTCTTTGTTGGCTTTTGCTTTCATACGCTGTTCCAGCAACATATCCACCACTTTACCATAGGCATTTTCACGACTGTCGGAAGAACCTTTTTCTTCTTTCAATCCCATAATGTCAAAGCAGAACAAGTGGAAAGTTTCTTTCAGCTCTTTCAAGTCTTCAGCGGAGATCGTTGCATTGCCGGCAATGACGTTATTAATGATGCGGGCACCTTCGAAAAGCTGTGCGATGACAATTGGAGTATTCAGGTCGTCATTCATGGCTTCGTAGCATTTGGCACGCAGCTCTTTTACATTGATACCTTCTGAAGTTGCGGATGCAGGGGTAACCTTTCCCAATCCATCGATAGCTTCTATCAGACGTTGCAATCCCTTTTCGGAAGCAATCAGTGCTTCATTGCTGAAATCGACCGTACTGCGGTAGTGGGCTTGCAGGATGAAGAAGCGGATTGTCATTGGAGTATAGGCTTGGGTCAGCAACTTATGTGTGCCATTGAAGAACTCATCCAATGTGATGAAGTTGCCGAGTGATTTACCCATTTTCGTTCCGTTAATGGTAATCATGTTGTTATGCATCCAGTAGTGAACCATATCGTCGCCTTGTGAGGCTACTGATTGTGCTATTTCACACTCATGATGCGGGAAAATCAGGTCCATTCCTCCGCCGTGAATGTCGAAGTGCTCACCCAGATATTTGCGTCCCATAGCGGTACATTCGGCATGCCAGCCGGGGAAACCGTCGCTCCAAGGAGATGGCCAGCGCATGATATGTTCCGGCTGTGCCTTTTTCCAGAGGGCGAAATCGGCGGGATTACGCTTTTCACTTTGTCCGTCAAGGTCGCGGGTGGTGTTCAGTACATCATCCAGATTGCGTCCGGAAAGTTTTCCGTAGTGATGATCCTTGTTATATTTGGCTACATCGAAATAGACGGAGCCTTCACTTTCGTAAGCATATCCGGCGTCCAGAATCTTCTGTACCAGTTGGATTTGTTCGATGATATGGCCCGAAGCATGAGGTTCGATACTTGGAGAGAGCACGTTGAGGGCTTCCATTGCTTTATGGTAGCGGTTCAGATAGTACTGAACGACTTCCATTGGTTCCAGTTCTTCCAGACGGGCTTTCTTGGCAATTTTGTCTTCTCCTTCGTCGGCATCATGTTCCAAATGACCTACGTCAGTGATATTGCGTACATAACGTACTTTATATCCTAGATGAGTGAGATAACGGAAGAGTACGTCGAAAGTAATGGCCGGGCGTGCATGTCCCAGATGCGCATCACCGTAAACAGTCGGTCCGCACACATACATACCTACATGAGGTGCGTGGAGCGGTACGAATAACTCTTTTTTTCTATCTAACGTGTTGTAAATGGTCAGTTGATGTTCCATAACGTTTGCTATTTATTCGATTTAAAACCACAAAATTAGAATAAATCTTTGATATATTACGATAATTCAAGTTGAAATATGTAACTCATAGCCATTGTTCTGTGTTGTGATTGAGATCTCTTTGTCTTTGGACAATACTTCACGCAGCTTTCTTATATAGTTGTAAAGAGTGTGTTCGCTTATTGGTACAGCTTTTCTTGCTGTACGTATCATGAGTATATAGACAGCATACATCTATAATTTGCATCCCCATCCTAGAACGGATTTTTTTAATATTGTTCTCATGATAGTTGGAAATGAAACCATTTGCTTATTTATATGAACCATATTGATAAACGTAAAGTAGGATGACCTTTGGTTATATGTTGTTGGCCCTGTTCTGATAACTTAAGTAGTCGATATTCGCAGATCCTCTTGCTGACATCACTGCGTTATGTAATAAACATCCGCTTCTTTCCACAAGAGTGATGAGGCCTGTGTACTGGAGTGGAAAGATCTCATCACTTTAGTAGAAAGAACTGTTCACTTTAGTGCAACGAGCTATATAATGGTAAGATTGATATACGATAGCTACTCTGCATACTGCTGAAACAGAGTATAAGACATACAGTCAAAGGTTATGAAGGTACGGTTGAAAAAGGAATTGTGAGCATATGATGCTACGTAAATTTATAGTAAAAGTGTTCCAGTGCTTCCGCCACTCCGTCTTCTTCATTGCTCAGAGTGATATAGTCCGCCGCTTTCTTCACCGGTTCCTGTGCGTTGCCCATGGCAATGCCTAGTCCTGCAAACTTTATCATGGACAAGTCATTGTAGCCGTCGCCTATTGCTATCATTTCTTTGCGTTCTACTCCTATTTCTTTTAATAATACGGCAAGAGACAGGGCTTTGTCGATTCCTTGCGGGACTAGTTCGAGAAAGTAAGGTTCTGAACGAAATACGTTGATACGTCCTTGCAACCGAAGACAAAGTTCGGCTTCTAAGGGGATGAGCTTGTCGGCATCTCCCACAATCAAGCATTTAGCTACCGGAAGCGTGATGTCTGTCAGGAAGTCGTTTGTTTCCCGGACTGCCATTTTATTCAGGAAAGCCTCTTTTTGAACATACGGGTCCTGAGAGTTTTCGGTTACGATTTCTGCTCCGTCGTAAGTCAGTATGCTTAACTGGTGGCTGCGGGCGCACTCATAGAGTACGGGGACGACATCGTTCGGCAATACATTCTCATAGAGCATTTCCTGTGTTTCCCAATTGATGATTTCCCCTCCGTTGTAGGATAAGATAAATCCGCCGAACTCATTCATGCGCAATTCATTTGCCAACGGCACAATGCCATAAGTCGGACGACCGGAAGCAAGAACCAGACGGACGCCCTGTTCTTGTACACGTATCAATATTTCCCGGTTGCGGGGAGTAATTACTTTTTTAGAGTTGGTGAGTGTGCCGTCAAGGTCGAGCACGATAAGCTTGTATTTCATGCAGTGTCATTTTGCGTGCAAAGATAAAGTAAAAAAGTATTCTTGCAAGACAGTCCATATAAAGATGCAGTTTTTATTTTAGCAAATCCACCCACTGTTCATTGCTCAATGCAGGCAATGTTTCGCTGTCGGTAACAAATGTTTCTGCTAACTTTCGTTTTTCATCTTGCAGATAGAGAATCTTTTCTTCAATACTGTTTTGGGTAATGAAGCGATAGGCGATAACCTGCTTGTCCTGTCCGATGCGGTGGGCACGGGCAATAGCCTGCGATTCGGCGGCGGGGTTCCACCACGGATCGATAATAAACACATAGTCGGCTTGCGTCAGATTAAGTCCTACGCCTCCGGCTTTCAGAGAGATAAGGAAGGCTTGTACGTCTTTCTGCTCGGTGAAATGGGCAATTTCGGACGGACGGTTGTTGGTTGCTCCTGTCAGTAGTGCATATTTCCAGCCCCGTTCGCGAAACGCTTCGGCGAGGACTTCCAGATGTTTGACGAAGGATGAGAAAATCAGTACTTTATGTCCTTCACTCCGTAGTGTGTCGAATATTTCTATTATTTGTATCGCTTTGCCGGATGCACCGTTAAAGTCCGGATAGATGAGTTGCGGATGACAGGCAAGTTGGCGTAGCCGCAGGATACCGTTCAAGATACTGAAAGAATGAAGTTTATCCATATTTTGAGGATGTTGGAGCAGGATATTCCGCAAACTATTTTTTTCTTGTTCGTAAAGAGTATTTTGTTCTTCGGGCATGTCACAATAGATCGTTTCTTCGGTAAGCGGGGGAAGTTCCGGAGCCACTTCACTTTTGCTTCTGCGAAGAATAAATGGGGATATCAGTTGTTGTAACTGTGCTTCTACACGGGTATTGCCTTGGCGGATCGGAATCATGAATTGTTTTTGAAAAGCACTCTCAGTTCCCAGTAAGTCCGGTTGGATGAAACGGAATTGTGCCCACAGATCTTTCAGTGAATTTTCGATAGGTGTACCCGTAAGTACAAGCCGATACTTGCTTTTCAGTTGGAGTGCAGAACGGAAGGTGAGCGATTCGCTGTTCTTAATATTTTGGCTCTCATCGAGTACGATATATTCGAATTTGTAAGAAGAAAGCAGGTCGATGTTGTTGCGCATCATGCCATACGTTGTGAATATCAACTGGAAACGTCCGAAGAACTTCCCGGGATGATTGGGGGGCACGACGATGCTACTGTTATATTCAATCATTGAAAGCGTTGTAAAGCGTTTCGCTTCCCGTCGCCAGTTGTGCAACAGCGACGTAGGAACGACGATGAGAGTGGCTGCTTTCCTTGAGGCGGGCGATTTATATATATGTTGTAACAACGTAAGTGTCTGGAGGGTTTTCCCCAGTCCCATATCGTCAGCCAGACATCCGCCGAATCCTAGTTTATGCAGATGCATCATCCATGAGAATCCTTTCTGCTGGTAAGGACGTAATGTTGCTTTTAGTGCTTTAGGGACGGAAACATTCTTAATCTGATTTTTGCCAGAGAACTTTTTAAGTCCTGTTCCTCCCAAGGCAGCTTGCGCGGCGCCTATAAATGTATGCTTCAATCGTATTCCCTGCTCTGTCTGAACTCCCATTTCCAACAAGTTCGCATACTTACTGAACCATTCCTCGGGTAAAAGGATCATGCGCCCGTCCGGCAGCAGATATTCTCTCTTTTCTTCGAGGATATGCTTGCGGAAGCGTGAGAAAGGAATGCGCAGGTTGCCGACAACAACGGTGATATGTAACTCAAACCAGTCTACTACTTCATCGTCACAACTCTGCTCGATATGTATCTCGTCCAGGCAGTAAGGAGTGTTTCCCATATGGCCGGTCAGTTGAAAGTCCGATTGTAACATCTCCCGATGCTTATTGATCCATTCAACAAGTGTTTTCTCAGAAGAACTGGCTGATAACCTGAAATGGATATCACCGATACGTTGCAGACCGGAGCTTTCTAAAAGCTGAATCGCTTTTTTTTCGGCGACAATATCCCGCCGGAAGAAGGATACCTCACCGGAGTCTTTCCGATAAATGATTTTCTTCATTGCTGCTCCGTTGTCTGATGTAAATAGCTGGTCTCTATAACGAAAACCAAGCTGCAACAACTGTTCGCTATGGGTGATGTCTTCAAGTGACAGTAATGCTTCGCAGGCACATCTTTCTTCAGGGATATCCCACCCTTCGGTTATGATTTCGTGATAGCGTGCAATCGGAATGACAATATTGTCGATATACTTTTCGAGTTGAGCGGCGCTTGCACTAATTGCCTTTTTCTTGGTAAAGGGTAAGAGCCGGACACTATCTATGTGTGGAAAGAAGTATAAATTCATCCCTAGCAATAGAGTAGCCGGTGAGGCAGTTAATGCGATAACGGGTTTTTGGTCGTCCAATGAAAATGGTTGCTTCTCATAATAACATTGCAGTTGATAGCGGAAAGTACTGCTGTCGACATGAAATGTAAAGCGGACTTCGGCGTCATGTGGATGTACGTGATAAGCATGGTGGGCGTACAACACTTTGCTTCCGGGCTGTTTCTGATAAAAAGATAACCCGTTTTCCCGTATGAGAGTAAGCATCTCGAGTAGTTTGCCTTCAATAAATGGCCGAATGTTATTCTTTACTTTCTCAGGATCTTGAGATAACTTATGCAGGAAGCGTGATACTATCTTTTCTCGGGAATAGGCTCCCATTAAATATTTCTCTGTATAGTGAGAAGCGATGTCGATGGCTTGTCTTTCTGCTTCATTCATTTGTTCAATAGCTTCGGGAGAAGCGTGAAAAGCCTGTTCAATCAACTGCAACGTGCCATCTTCCAGTCGCTCTGCTATGTAAGGGATCAGTAGTATACCAAACACAGGATGCTCTGTATAAACGATGATGACTTGTCCGTTAGTTGTTTTCTCTCTCATTCTCTTTGGGCTTTAACTGACAAAGATACGGGAAAATCCTTAATTTTGCAGCATGATAGAAGAAAACAAACGAGTATTGTTAGGAATGAGTGGCGGTACGGATAGTTCCGTTGCCGCTATGAGACTGCTGGAGGCCGGATATGAGGTGATCGGGGTGACTTTTCGTTTTTATGAATTAAATGGCTCGACCGAATATCTGGAAGATGCCCGTAGTTTGGCGGAGCATTTGGGAATCCGTCATATAACGTACGATGCCCGTGAAGTATTCAATAAGCAGATCATTGAGTATTTCGTGCAGGAATATATGGCGGGGCGTACACCGGTTCCCTGTACCTTATGCAATAATTATTTGAAATGGCCGTTGTTAGCGGAACTTGCCGATGAAATGGGCATATTCTATATTGCCACAGGGCATTACGTTCGGAAAGTTAAGTTGGAAGATACCTATTATATCACATCTGCGGCTGATTCGGACAAGGATCAGACGTTCTTTTTATGGGGATTGAAACAAGATATTCTCCGTAGAATGTTATTGCCAATGGGAGATATCACGAAAGTGGAAGCCCGTGCATTGGCTGCTGAACGTGGCTTCCGGAAAGTTGCTACTAAAAAGGACAGCTTAGGGGTTTGTTTCTGTCCAATGGATTATCGGAGTTTTTTAAAAAACTGGTTGGATAAAAATGATCAGCTTTTTACCGCACATGGTCAGAAATGGTCAGAAATAGTCAGACGAGGGCGGTTTGTCGATGAAACGGGGCATTTTATTGCTTGGCATGAAGGATATCCTTTTTATACCATCGGACAGAGACGCGGGCTAGGGATACATCTGAATCGTCCTGTTTTTGTGAAAGATATATTTCCGGAAAAGAATGAGATAGTACTTGCCCCTCTTCAATCTCTAGAGAAAACAGAAATGTGGCTGGATAATTGGAACTTGATAAACGAAAACCGTGTACTCGGTTGTTCTGATATAATCGTGAAGATACGGTACCGCAAACAGGAGAATCACGGTACGGTAACTGTTACTCCGGAACACTTATTGCATATACAGCTTCATGAACCGTTGACTGCTATTGCTCCGGGACAAGCTGCCGCATTCTATAAAGATGATTTGCTGCTGGGGGGAGGGATTATAGTAAAAGCCCGATAACTATCCGACAGCCGGAATAACTTGTGCGAACCCAAGTCTCATCCATGCTGAGACCCGGATTCCGTCTACACGACACCCGGGTCTCAGGCAAGTAATCTTTGCAAAAAAGAAAACCTGTAATAACTATATGATAAGTTTCTCTATATTTGAGGGCTGGAATTCAACGCCAGCATTGTCTCTATGTATTCACGTGTATTGCTGAGTCTGGGGACTTTGTGCTGTCCTCCCAACTTCCCTCTCTGTGCCAGCCAGTCATGGAATAGTCCCGGTCGGGCAACGATTACTTCCAAGGGTTGCAATGCAATATCTTTCCAACGTTTTGCTTCATAGTCGGAGTTTACTTCCTTTAATGTTGCATCCAGTATTGCTGCGAACTTCTCAACGGAATCCGGCATTTTAGCGAACTCTATTAACCATTGGTGGCGGCATTTGGCATGTTCGTCCATAAACACCGGTGCGGCAGAATATTCACTCACTTGCGCCCCTGTTTCCGAACAAGCCTTTGCCAGTCCTTTTTCTGCATTATCTACGATTAGTTCCTCGCCAAAAGCATTGATGAAATGTTTGGTTCGTCCGGTAATGACAAATTTATAAGGGTTCTTGCCGGTAAATTTCACTGTATCCCCAATCATATACCTCCACAAACCGCAAGAGGTCGAAATGACCATTGCGTAATTCTTGTTAAGCTCCACTTCCTCAAGGCAATAGGCACGTGGATTCTCTTTGTCAACTTCTTCCAACGGAACAAATTCGTAGAAGATTCCGTAGTCGATCATCAGCAACATTGCAGGATCTGAAAGATCGTTCTGTGTGCCGAAATAACCCTCGGAAGCATTGTAGGTCTCTACATAGTGCATCTTCGGTGAATGAATCACTTGCTTGTATTGCTCACGGTAAGGAGTAAATGCAACTCCTCCGTGGAAGAAAACTTCCAGATTCGGCCATACTTCTTCCAACGTCTGTTTGCCTGTTTTTTCAAGGATCCGTTTGATAAGCACCAACATCCACGACGGTACGCCGGATAAACTTGTGACGTTGACCGGAATAGTACTGTTGGCTATCGCCTCTATCTTGGTTTCCCATTCGCTCATTAGTGCGATTTTCTTGCTGGGCACACGGACAAAATTGATAAGCGGATTGACATTTTGAATCAAAATAGCAGATAAATCTCCTACCAGGCTATGATTAGAATTGAGATTCGGACTATGGCTTCCCCCTAGGATCAATCCTTTTCCTGAAAAGAAATGGCTGTCCGGGTTGATGCGGAAGTAAAGTGCGGCAGCGTCTTTTCCTCCTCTGTAATGAATGTC
This sequence comes from uncultured Bacteroides sp., assembly GCA_900556625.1. Taxonomy (GTDB): domain Bacteria; phylum Bacteroidota; class Bacteroidia; order Bacteroidales; family Bacteroidaceae; genus Bacteroides. The sequence continues at coordinate 22,529 of USPQ01000033.1, forward strand.
TTGCAGTGCTTCCTTACTGACAGGGAGGAATTTACTTTTATCATTTGTCGTTCCGGAAGATTTGGCGAACCAACGTATTTCCGACGGCCAAAGCAGATTCTGTTCTCCTGCCCGCAAACGTTCTACATACGGCTTGATTTCCTCATAAGTCTGGATTGGAACACGTTTTCTGAAGTCTTCATAGCTGCGGATCGAGGAATAGTCGTACTTTTTCCCCCATTCTGTCTGAGCAGCCTGATGTACTAAGCGGTTTAGTACACTATGCTGTATCTCACTAGCCTGAGTAGCATATAGGTCTATCTGTTTTAAACGGGAATCAAAAGTCTTACTAATAATTTTTGTAATATTCATTTCTGCTTTAACATAATAATGTTTAGTCGTGCAAAAGTAACTTATTTATCTTTTTTTTCTATCTTTACGACGGAAATAATCGTTAAAAATTGACGGCTTTCATATAATCTCCGAGTTTTAGACTAAAAAATGCGACAATGAGAATCGGAATTTTAACATCAGGGGGAGATTGCCCCGGTATAAATGCCACTATTCGTGGCGTGTGCAAAACTGCCATTAACTACTACGGTATGGAAGTGGTAGGTATTCATAGCGGCTTTCAGGGGTTGCTCACAAAAGATGTAGAATCCTTTACAGATAAATCTTTATCGGGTTTGCTGAATCTTGGTGGAACGATGTTGGGGACTTCCCGCGAGAAGCCTTTTAAAAAAGGAGGTGTTATTTCGGATGTCGATAAACCTGCACTGATCCTTCAGAATATTCGGGAAATGGGATTGGATTGTGTTGTCTGTATCGGCGGAAACGGAACGCAAAAGACGGCTGCCAAATTTGCTGCCATGGGTGTAAATATCGTTTCGGTTCCTAAAACCATTGACAACGATATCTGGGGGACGGATATCTCTTTTGGTTTCGACTCGGCTGTAAGTATTGCTACGGACGCTATTGACCGGTTGCATTCTACTGCAAGTTCTCATAAAAGGGTGATGGTGATTGAAGTCATGGGACATAAAGCGGGTTGGATTGCTTTGTATTCCGGTATGGCAGGAGGGGGAGATGTTATTCTTGTGCCTGAAATACCTTATAGCATTAAAAACATAGGAAACACTATTCTGGAAAGATTGAAAAAGGGGAAACCATACTCTATTGTAGTAGTAGCTGAAGGCATTCAGACGGACGGTCGTAAACGTGCTGCGGAATACATTGCACAGGAAATAGAGTATGAGACGGGTATTGAAACCCGTGAAACCGTATTAGGGTATATTCAACGTGGTGGTTCGCCTACTCCTTATGACCGTAATCTCTCTACCCGAATGGGCGGACACGCGACGGAACTGATTGCCAACGGGGAATTCGGGCGTATGGTTGCACTAAAAGGAGATACTATCGCTTCTATCCCTTTGGAAGAAGTGGCTGGGAAACTAAAGTTGGTTAGTGAAGATCACGATCTGGTGATTCAGGGACGTCGCATGGGGATTTGCTTTGGATAGATTCCACGATCGGTTCTGCCGTAATCTCATTGTCGAACTCATTTTCTTCCAATATATTGTCATTCAGTAATTCGATATCAGAGTCTGCATCCATTTCGGGTTCAGGTTCGGCTGCCATTGCTGATTGCTGCATTTTGGTTTCGTTGACGGTTGCCATGAAAGTCGGGTCCTTTACTTTCTTTATAGCCATCTGGGCGGCATTCTGTTGGGATTCTTTCTTGGAATATCCGGTTCCGGTTCCGGCAGGAAGTCCTTCAATGCGTACTTCTGTCTGGAAAACAGGATTGCTGTCCTGATCAAGGAATTGCTCAATCAGTTCAAAAGAAACCTCCAGTTTGCTCTTTTGGCTCCATTCGATCAGTTTTGATTTGAAGTTTACTTCTTTACGGGAGATTTTATCCAGATCGATATAACGATTAATGATTCGCTGCTCCATAAACTGTTTGCAGCGTTCATATCCCTGGTCCAGGTAGATCGCTCCGATAAATGCCTCGAAAGCATTCCCGTACATATAGCTGTTGTGGGAAGAAGAACGGGTTGAATATTTAATAAGTTTGTCCAGTCCGATCTCTACGGCAAGTTTGTTTAAAGTCTCCCGTTGTACAATCTTGGAACGTGTGTTTGTCAGGAAACCTTCCCGCTTCCCTTCAAAACGTTTGTAGACGATATCGCCTACGATAGCGTCGAGAATGGCATCACCTAAAAATTCCAGACGCTCATTGTTTAACGGACGCCCCTTGTCCGAACGGACAGATGAGGATTTATGTAAGAGAGCCTGCTCATAGAGCTGGATGTTACGCGGGTAGAAACCGAGTATCCGGTAAAAACAAAGATAAGACTCTCTATCCCTGTGGAACAAGAGCCTTATCTTATCTATTTGGTTTCGTAACACGATTTTACTCAGCGTATTTTTTGAAGATAACGCACGCATTATGACCGCCGAATCCGAATGTGTTGGACAAGGCAACATTAACTTCGCGTTTCTGTGCTTTATTGAACGTGAAATTAAGGTTATAGTCGATATTTTCGTCGTCGTCACCTTCTTCATGGTTGATAGTCGGGGGAACAATGCCGTTCTTGATGGCAAGGATACTTGCAATTGATTCTACCGCACCGGCAGCACCCAGCAAGTGACCTGTCATTGATTTTGTTGAACTGATGTTCAACTCGAACGCATGATCACCGAATACTTCTTTAATCGCTTTTGCTTCCGAAATGTCACCAACCGGAGTAGATGTACCGTGTACATTGATATAATCCACTTCTTTCGGGTCCATTTCCGCATCTTCCAATGCATTCATCATCACAAGTTTGGCTCCAAGACCTTCCGGATGAGAAGCTGTCAGGTGATGTGCATCAGCAGACATGCCTACACCGGCAACTTCTGCATAGATTTTAGCACCACGGGCTTTCGCATGTTCTAGTTCTTCCAGAATCAAGCAACCGCCACCTTCGCCCATGATGAAGCCGTCACGGCTTGCACTGAACGGACGTGAAGCCTTTTCGGGCTCGTCGTTGCGGGTTGACAGAGCATGCATAGCATTGAAACCACCTACACCTGCGGGGAAGATAGCCGCTTCCGAACCACCGGATACAATCACATTTGCTTTGCCCAGACGAATCAGGTTAAACGCATCTGCAATGGCATTGGTAGAAGTAGCACATGCCGAACAAGTCGCGTAGTTAGGACCATGGAAGCCATACATGATAGAAATCTGTCCGGCAGCGATATCCGAGATCATCTTCGGGATGAAGAACGGATTAAACTTCGGACCCATTTCCTGACGAGTGTAGTAGTTGCCTACTTCCTCTTCAAATGTATGTATACCACCGATACCGGCGCCAAAAATAACACCGATTCTGTTCAAGTCTTCTTTTTCTACATCAAGACCGGAGTCTGCTACCGCTTCTTTGGCAACTGCAATGGCGTACTGAGTGTACAGATCCATTTTCCTTGCCTCTTTACGATCGATATATTTCGTTACATCGAAGTTTTTCACTTCGCATGCGAATTGGGTCTTGAATAGCGACGCATCAAAATGAGTAATAGGCCCTGCTCCACTAACCCCGTTCACAATATTCTCCCAAAATTCGGGCACACCATTGCCAACAGGAGTAATGGCGCCAAGGCCTGTTACTACCACTCTTTTTAATTCCATATTGATGA
>USPQ01000034.1 GCA_900556625.1 uncultured Bacteroides sp.
TCGTTACTGTTTCGTTACCTATTTGAAATTTTGAAAGCAAAGTAGCTGAAATATAGGCGGTTAGAGTTATAGGTTCAAAACCCTCCCTCTCCGCTGAAAAGCAGCAAGTTAGCTGCTTTTTATTTTATAGGGAAGCGAATTTTCCCCTTAAGGAGAGGTGCTCGAGTGGTTGAAGAGGCACGCCTGGAAAGCGTGTATACCCCTAAAGGGTATCACGAGTTCGAATCTCGTTCTCTCCGCATTTTCATTATTTTTTTGATTATTTGATGAAAACGGCCGTCTTGATTTGTCAGGAGAGTCGTTTTTTTGTGTTGTATAGAGATACCGGGAAAATAAACCTGCCTTTGACGGGGGCTTTAGGTAAATAAATGTTTATCTTCGTATTTAATAGGTAGCAAACCTAAAAAAGATATTGAAGTATGAGACGAATTTTACTGGGACTATGTTTTTTATCTTTCCTCAATAGTGCGTCCGGACAAGAAATTCCCTTGCCGGAGAGTATGCCGCAGGCTCATCCGAGAGTGCTGACTACACCGGAAGGGAAGCAGGAAACGTGGAACTTGATTAAGACTGAAGAATGGGCAAAGGATGTTTTCGATAAGCTGAGAGAGCGTACGGAGAAATATACCGATCTGACGGCCACCCGGCCGGATTGGTTGTTGTCGCGTCTGGCTATGTATTGGAAATCCCATGCTACTGAGGTGTATATAAAAGGTGAAACTTTCGACCATGCGGGCGGTGAGAAAGCTCCGTATCCTACCGTGCGCTATACGGGAACACGTGGAACTGCCGCTACTCACGGCCGTCCCCGACTGGCAGATATTGTGCCGTACGATGATGATGATAACGGGAATGTGACATTCTGTAATAATGCGCTTCCCGACCGTCCTATGGAGAGTGTGCATCCGTCTAAAACCGGACGTAACATCGAAAGTCTGAATTGTGAGATATTGGGAATCGCCCGTGATGCTGCTTTCCTCTATTGGATGACGGAGGAGGAGAAATTTGCAAAGTTGGCAGCCGGAGTGTTCGATACTTATATGACGGGTATTTATTACAGAAATGTTCCGGTTGATCTGAATCACGGTCATCAGCAGACACTGGTGGGACTGACTTCCTTTGAAGTGATCCATGAAGATGCGTTGCATATCGCTGTCCCTCTATACGACTTCCTGTATGATTATCTGAAAGCAAACTACCCGCAGAAGATGGAAATCTACGCCGGAGCATTCAAGAAATGGGCGGACAATATCATAGCGAACGGAGTGCCGCATAATAACTGGGATTTGTTGCAGGCACGGTTTATCATGAATGTGGGGCTGGTGCTGGAAGACAACAAGGCGTATGCCGACGGGAAAGGACGGGAATATTACATAGACTATGTGATGAACCGTTCCAGCATTCGTCAATGGAGCTTGACGCGTCTTGCCGAATATGGTTTTGACTCTAAAACGGGTATCTGGGCGGAATGTCCGGGATATAGCAGTGTGGTGATTAATGATTATGCCAATTTCGTGAATCAGTTTGACAACAACCTGCGATATGATTTGGTGAAGGCGATGCCTGTATTGTCGAAAGCGGTAGCGACAACCCCTCAATATCTGTTTCCCAACCGTATGATTTGCGGTTTCGGAGATACGCATCCGGGGTATCTGAACACTAATTTCTTTGTCCGTATGATACAGAATGCACAGGCAAACGGGAAGAAGGAACAGGAAGACTATTTCACTGCCTTGTTGAAATGCCTGAATCCCGGTGCCGGAAATGAGAAAGCGGAAAAGAAGAATGTGCGGGTGTCTGTCAATTCTTTTTTTGAAGATAAGCCATTGACGCTGAATCCGGAGGTGCAGGCGGGAAAGATAGAAGAATATGTCTCTCCTTTGTTCCATGCACCTAACGTCTCTTGGCTGGTGCAGCGAAATGGTATGGATCCGCGCAGCAGTCTGATGATTTCGCAGAATGGAAGTGAGGGCAACCATATGCACGCCAACGGCATTTCTATGGAACTTTACGGAAAAGGATATGTGCTGGGACCCGATGCGGGTATCGGTCTTTCCCTGTATAGCGGGTTGGATTATGCGGAATATTATTCTCAGTTTCCGAGTCATAATACGGTTTGCGTAGATGGAATATCGAGTTATCCGGTGATGAAAAGCAATCATTCTTTTGAGTTGCTCTCCTGTTTCCCGGCTTCGGCGGAACCGGGTGGGGAGTTTACCTCTGTCACATACAGCAACCTCTATTTCCGCGAACCGGAAAGCAGGGCGGATCAGACGCGTATGATGGGTATCGTCACCACTGCTCCGGAAACGGGGTATTATGTGGATGTGTTCCGCAGCCGGAAAGAAAAAGGAGGGGACAAGATGCATGATTATTTTTATCATAATCTCGGGCAGACGCTCACATTGACCGCTGCCGACGGAACGGATCTGAATCTGCAGCCTACGGAGGAACTGGCGTTTGCCGGTGCGCATCTTTATGCCTATTCTTATTTATATGATAAGAAAGTGGCGGCTACCGGCAAGGATGTGAAAGCGACCTTTACCATTGATATGAAAGATAAGGGAGGCGATGATATATCCATGAATCTCTGGATGAAGGGAGAGCCGGACCGTGAAGTCTTTACGGCTCTGTCGCCTATGACCGAAGGGTTGAGCCGTACACCCGGTATGCCTTATAATATAAAGGAGCAACCCACATTGACTTTTGTTGCCCGCCAGCATGGAGAGGCTTGGAACCGTCCTTTTGTCGCTGTTTATGAACCGAGTACACGGAAAGAGCCGTCGGCCATTCAGGCTGTGTCCTACTTTGATGCGGAGGAAACCGCTCTGACGGATTTTGCCGGAATCTGCGTGAAAAGCAAGAATGGGCGTACAGATCATATCTTCTCGCTTTCCGACGCTACGCAGACGGCTACTTATCAAGGGATGAAAGTAAAAGCGGATTATGCGGTAATCAGTAACCGGTATGCGGGAGATAACCGTACGCTGTTTATGGGTAACGGAACGCAACTGATAGCACCGGGAGTCAGTATCCGTACTTCTGTTCCCGCCAATGTTCTGCTCGAACAGAAGGAAGGGAAATGGTATATCTTGTCTTCCGCTTCTTGCACGGTGGTGATCGGCGGCAAGAAGATGAAAGTGGAAGCTGCGCAGAAGACAAAAAGATGTATATCCTGTCCATAGATTGATAATATTGTAATGTATTGGCAGACTGCTAAGGAAATATTGCAATAAAAAATAAAAAAAACGTAGGCAAACGTTGTGAATGCCATATTTTTTCTAAATTTGCGGCTTCTTGTCTGATTCGGAAGAAACGGACAGGAAGTCCTTATTTATATAGGGTGGATATTTAGTGGGAAATATTTAGTGGGAAAATAATTATGGTATATGCACTGAGAAATGGTCGCAGAGTGGTCGCTCTGTTGTCATTTCTGTTATTGTGTTGTGGGGTACATGTACACGCACAACGAGTGGCTGTGAAAACGAACACGTTGGGATGGCTGACTGCCAGCCCTAATGTCGAGGCCGAATTTGTTTTGGGTCGTCATATCTCTCTCAATATGGGAGTCGCTGCGAATCCGATCAGTACAGACAATTTTAAAACTACTTTCACACATTTTCAGCCGGAAGTACGTTATTGGTTAAACCGTCCGATGGTGAGCCATTTTCTAGGTGTCACCGCTTTTGCGAACAATTTTAATATGCTGGTTAAAGATGTGCATCACAAAGGCGATGCGCTGGCAGTCGGTTTGACGTACGGTTATGCTTGGGTGCTGAACGATCATTGGAATATTGAGGCGACGGCAGGTATCGGGGTGATGCGCTACCGCCAGTTTAAGTACGACAAGGGTGCTCCGAAACCGGATGCGGCGAATGACAGTAAGACAACGCTGGCACCAGTGAAGCTGGGAGTGTCTTTTGTGTATATAATCCGGTAACGGAACGAACATTTATAGTTAGAAAAGAGAATGAAAATCAATTGTAAACGTGATAGATTAATCGGAATCCTCCTGGCAGCCATGCTGCTACTCGGTGCGGATGCGTACGCCCAACGTATGCGTGTGCAAGGACACGTCACCAACCAACAGGGAAAAAGTATTCCGAACGTGAATATTATAGATCCTGTGACGAATGAACGCATTGAAATCTCCGATGAGGACGGACGCTACAGTGTGCTGGCGGAACGGCACGGATCGTTGAAATATACCTGTGTCGGGTATGAAGACAAGACGGTCAAGGTGGGCGGAAAGCAGATTATCAACGTGGTGCTCAAAGATGCGGTCATTGAACTTGACGAGGTGACTGTGATTTCAAAAGTGAAGGATAAAGTGGTGCCCGAGCCTACGGACATTGAGATAAAAGGTAATTACTTCCATCTGAAAACCCGTGTGCCGGTGCCTAAGGAGATGTTCACTTCCAACCGCCGTTTGGTGTTGCAACCTTCTATCTATGATGTGACACAGAAGAAGCGTTTGCTGTTACGTCCCGTGGTGTTCGACGGAGGTACATATAATACTACCCAGCGGCGTATGTATGATTATAATATCGAACAGGACCCGCTGCACGAATACATACAGGTGAAGACTACTTCCTCGCGGAACGGGGATATTATCGCCTATCATGATTCTATCTATATAGAGTATCTGCAACATGATTATCGTGCGGATGTGCATCTTGCGATGGAGAATTACCGTGCTATTATCTATCGGGATTCTTTCTCTATCGCACGCGGTACTGTCAATCCGTTGCGTTTCCTGGAATATAAATTCTCCGCTTTCAATCTGACGGATGAGAAATATCTCCCCAAACCTGTGATGCAATTGAGGGATACCAAAGGAGAAGTCAACTTGACTTTCGTTGTGGGAAAAGCTGATCTGGATGATAAGAATCCACAGAATCAGGTGGAACTGAATCGTTTGAATCAAGAGTTGCATGCTATCGAGATGAATCCGGAGGCTTCATTGAAAAGTTTCCATATTACGGGTGTCGCTTCACCGGACGGTTCGTATGAATCGAATCTGCGACTGGCTAAGTTGCGTACGGACAAGGCGCTGGACCGTATCTTGTCGCAACTCGACCCGGAGACCCGCAAACTTCTGGAGGTGAAATCGGACGCGTCGGTCGCTTCGTGGAAAGAAGTGGCGGAGTTGCTGCGGAAAGATTCCAGACAGGATACGGCCGACGAGATCACGGAATTGATTAAGCGATACGGAGAAAAGAATTACCAGTTGAATCGCGCGCTGAAATCGAAACCTTTTTATAAGGAGGTTGCTGCTGTGTATCTGCCTAAGTTGAGAAAAGTGCAGTACACTTACGGATATTCTATTTTCCGTTCTTTGACGGATGAGGAAATTATGCAGCTCTATAAGAAAGATCCGAAGGAGCTGACACGTTTTGAATATTACCGGATGATTGCAACGGCTAAAACGCCGGATGAAAAAGAGAGGTATTGTAAAGAAGCTCTTGAATTGTACGATAACTTTACGTATGCGGCGAATGAGCTGGCTGTGTTGAATATTCAGAAAGATACGCCGGACTCCAAGATTCTTGAACCGTTCGTCAGCAAGTCGGCTCCGGTGGAATTGCTTTCCAATCAGGCGATTGCCCTGTTGCATGAAGGTAAATATACGAAGGCTGATTCTGTGTTGACACTGCTTCCGGAGGGAGTTGTTGCCGATGATTTGCAGGCGATCGTTCAGGCGATGGCAGGCTATTACGACGATGCGTTTGAGAAAGTGGCGGCTACCAGTCCTTTCAATGAAGTGATCATGTTGCTGGCGATGAAGAAGAATAAGGAAGCATGGGAGAAGGCTTCGCAGCTGGATACGGGCTCGGCTCGCGAGTATTATGTGAAGGCTATCGCTGCCAACCGTATGGAAAAGGTGGGTGAAGCACTTATGTATATTGAGAAAGCTTTGGAACTGGATCCTTCCTTGCTGGAGACCGCGAGAGTGGACGGTGACATTATTGACCTGTTGCCCGAAGAGCAGAAAATAAAGAATGATAATACAACGAAAGAGTAAATGATGGATATCCTCAGAATCAAAAATAAATATGCGGCAGTGGCATTGTTCTTGATGTTGTCTGTTGCTTTGCAGGCACAGGATTATGGTGCATTGAAATATATGTTGCAGAAAAGACCTGCCAATGAGAGGTTTGAAAGTAATAAATTCAATGAACACCTCTTTTTCTCTGCCGGGCTGGGACCTTACGGTTTGCTGACGAGCGGAGGACAGGATGGCATGGGAATGACAGCCAATGCTTTTATAGGCAAATGGTTCACTCCTGTTCACGGGGCGCGTCTGGGAGCGACTTTGGGCTATTTGCCGTCGGAAGTATATAACAGTAAGATAAAAATGGTAGGAGGCAGCTTCGACTACCTGCTGAATATATCTTCTCTTACATTCGGATACAACGAACAGCGCAGGTTCGAACTTTTGGGTATAGCGGGAGTTGAAGTCGGCTATTCCAGGGCCAATGACAATTCGGCCGGTGATAATCCGGCTGTGAAGAATGGACATGAGTTCTATTATGGTGTCCGTATGGGATTGCAGGGGAATATCCGTCTTTCACGGACACTCGATTTATTTGTCGAACCCCGAATCGGATGGTACAACGATGGATTGGGGCATACGGAAAGTTGGAGAAACTATAAAATGGGAGGATCGGTCTTGGTGGGTCTGACCTATATGCCTGCTGCGGCGATGGGTAGGAAGATTCATTTTGACAACTTCGATAACAGCTCATTCCTCAATCATATGTTTGTCTCGTTGTCCGGTGGAATCAGTACGCTGAAAATGCCGGGGATAAAGAATACACTCAAAGGATTCGGACCGCAGTTTTCTGCCGGAATCGGTAAATGGTTCAGTCCGTCGTCGGGAGTACGCTTGTCCGGAACCGTTGGCTACAGCGATACGCCTGCCGGTAGTGCAAGCAGCTATTTCAAGCATATAGACCTGCATGCCGATTATTTGCTGAATATCAATAATATACTTTGGGGATATGACGAACAGAGGCTTTTCACTTTGATCGGTATAGCCGGTGTCAATCTGTCCGGGACAAAAGGAGTGGCGCAGACAGCCAAGTATGCACCGGGATTGGGTATCGGGCTTCAAGGAAGTTTCCGGTTGAACCGTTCCGTAGATTTGTTTGTGGAACCCCGCCTTAATGTTTATCAGAAGAGATATGCCGGTGGATGTGGTTTCGGTAGTACAGACCAGCTCGGAGAACTGAACTTCGGTGTGACGTATCACACAATAGACCGTGCAGCCCGTCCTCAGAATGGATTCTCAAGCAATCATATTGCCGACAATCTATTCATGACGTCAGGTATCGGGGCACAGTTATTCCTGAATAAGACTAATCTGAAACATCTCGCTGCATGGGGACCGCAACTTTCCGCTTCTATCGGAAAATGGTTTACTCCGTATTCCGGTCTGCGACTGGTAGGGACGGGAGGTTTCTTCTCCAATTATTTGCTTCCGACAGATATGGAGGCGGAGAGACTCAGACATATCACCGTAACCGGAGGATTGGATTATTTATGGAATATCACTTCTACCATGAGCGGATATGATCCGGAACGTATTTTTGAACTGATCGGTTCGGTAGGATTTAATCTGGCTTATACGTCGAATTCAGAGCATAAGTTCCAGCCGGGACTCAATGCGGGGGTACAGGGAGTATGGCACATCAATGATTTCTTCGGTTTGTATCTCGAACCGCAAATCCGCCTGTATCGTGATAAGTTTATCGAAGGAAATCTGGGTTTCATGCAGAAGGATGTGATGGTGGGGATCAATGCCGGTTTCCATTATCGTTTTGTTCCTTATTCCAAAGCGGCCAATCGCAGTGTGTTTGAGAAAGATGACAAACGGTATTTCATATCGGGAGCATTGGGCGTAAGCAGTCTGCTGGTTGCCAATCGGGATTTGGTAAAGAATATGGGGGTGGAAGCTAAGGGTAGTATCGGAAAATGGTATACTCCGCTTTCTGCATGGCGTGTGAACGGAACAATCATGTATAAGGCGAAAACACCGGATAAGTTGAATCTTCATTATGCTGGGTTAGGAATGGATTATATGATGAGTCTCGCTACTTTGGCGAAGGGATATAGCCGGGATCACGCGATAGATGTTGTTCCTTTTGTCGGAGTGACAGCCGGATTGGTACGTCGTAAAGGTGAATTTAAAGCAGTTCCGGGAATTGACGCCGGTGCGCAAGTCAAACTGAAACTGGGCTCTTCCCTCGATTTCTATGTGGAACCCAAAGTAGGCATTCGCACGGACACGTATGATGGTATGGATCAGGGAAGACCCGACCGCGTTGCTTCTATGGTGGGAGGATTGATTTACAAGTTTAAAATGCCTACCTTTAAATAAAGTTAGCATTCTACTTACAAAAACACAGCTGTATATTCGATAAAAACAAATTCAAGAGTGAAAGTTTTGTCGCTCTTTACTTGATTTTGTCTGCTGACTGTTATCTTTGTTTCAAAATAATAGTGGAGTAGGATAAGGGGATTTCATTTTTCGTTCGTACTAATAATAGTACTACAAAAAAGAAAACTATGAAGATTCGAATATGCATATTGATTATTATATGGGGGATATTATATCCGGAGTATCTGAGCTCGCAGGAATCCCCTTACGTATTCCGGCAAATCGGAGTTGTCGAAGGATTGCCGGATAACTATGTCAAGAGTGTTTTTCCTATTCCCGACGGACGTATCGGGGTGAGAAGCACTGTGTTGCTAAGCCTGTATGACGGTGCGAACTATTCAAATTTCCCTTTCAATATTCATGGTGAATATCCGATAGTATATAACCACATCATTCCCGAACAATATATTGATACCGATAAACGTTTGTGGATGAAAGAACGTAAAAGCCTGCGCGTTTTTGATTTGACTACCGAACAGTATATCTATAATGTAGATTCACTGTTTCTTCAGTTCGGGCTGAAAGATAGGGTGGAGGATCTGATTATTGATTCCGAGAAGCGTTATTGGTTTCTCACGCCGGGATCTTCCGTCTATACGTATGATACGGAAACGAAATCGGCAGAACTGGTTTGCAGGAATGATGAGTTTATGGAATATTATGGCGGACTGTTGGGAATAGAAAGTCACGGCAACTATAGTTGGATGGTGCATCAGAAAGGGGCTATCCGCTGCTATGATTGGGAGAAGAAACGTTTTATTCAGGAACTCGATTTCTTGAAAGGCCAGCTGAAACCGGATGACCGTGTTGTCTTACGGATACTCGATAACGGTGACTTCTGGCTGATGTGGGATCGGGGGATAGGTTACTATGATGTTTATAATAAAAAATGGAACCCGATTTCAAGTATCCGGTTGGGACATTATTCATGGTTCACCTCAATGGATGTGGATAAAGGTGGAAATGCATGGGTAGGAACCGTTATTGATGGATTTTATGTAATTGATATGCATAATTTCTCCGTAACTCAAATACTGGATATACCTTTGTTGTCAGGCAACAGAGTGAGAAATGCAGTTCAGAGCATTTATTGCGATCATGAGAATAATTCCGTCTGGATGGGGCTTTACAATCAGGGAATGTGCTATTACCATCCCAGCATGAACAAGATAATGCTGTGTAATAAGAAAATGATTCGCGGAGACTGGAAAGGAGAGGAGATCCGTTGTATGTTGGAGACTTCGAAAGGCGAGATTCTTATGGGAACCACTTCGGGACTGTATCGTTACGAACCGGCAACACGGAGCTTGAACAGGCTATATAATGAATTCAATCAAAAGAATTGCCGTGTCCTCTACGAAGACAAAGAAAACCGTATCTGGGTGGGGACCTATCATGACGGATTATATTGTATAGAACACGGGAAAGTAAGATCTTATGACTATCCGGACACGGATTATCAGAATGAGTTGGATTTCAGTAATATACGTGTTATGGTCGAGGATCCTTCCGGACGGTTGTGGGTGAGTATATACGGAGGTGTAGGCTTGTTCAATCCGGAGAATGGGCAGATAAAACTATTATCCGAACAGTTTCCCGAGCTGAAGAAATATAAAGTAGCCAATGCGTTGGCTATTGACGACCGGTCCCGATTGGTAGTGGGTAGCGATAATGGCTTGTATATCTATGATCCTGCAAAAAATACAATCTGGATATCCGAACAGGATGGACAAGCCAGTTCAATCTTTAATCAAGGAAGTATGAAGTATAACCAGATATTGAAAGATCATGAAGGTACTTTATGGTTTGCTACCCAATACGGTTTGAATGTCCTTACCCATCATGGGCAAAGTTATACATTGGGTAAAGAAGAAGGGTTGTCACAAGCTATCCTGAATGTGGTGGAAGATAAAAATCATGATATATGGATATCGACAGTCACTTCTATCTATAAGATAAAAGTAGACCGTAAGACAGATAAATACAGTTTTCACGTTGTCAGTTATTTGTCCGAAGATGAGATCCGGCAGGATGATTTATATAGCTTTCCTTCTCTGATAACCCGTGACAATCAACTCTTCTTAGGCTTGATGAATGGATTTATTGTCTTTTCTCCTGAGAATATGGTTGATAACCAATGCCTCAATCGGTCTTTATTCACTTCATTCCGCCTGTTCAATGTTCCGGTAGTGTCGGGAGAGGAATATAATGGGCGCATATTGTTTGACAAAGCATTGAGTTATTCGGATGCAGTGCAATTGGAATATGATGAGAATTATGTAACACTTGAATTTTCGGGACTGAACTTCTCTAATCCTTCTCAGACTTCTTTTCGTTATCAGTTGGAAGGCTTTGATAAAGAATGGATTGAAACATCGTTTGAGAATGGACAGGGACGTGTTGTGTATAATAATCTTCCGTCTGGCGAATATGTTTTCCGTGTGTCCGCAGCCGGAAACGACCGGATATGGGGACCGGAGTCTGAATTCAGAATTGTGATTCATCCTCCGTTTTGGGATACATTGGCTGCCCGCATCCTCTATGCCGTTTTGGGTATTTTGTTGGTCTTCGGTCTTATTTATGTGATTAACCGCCGTAATCATCGGAAAATGATTCGTATGCAAGAGGAAGAAGCCCTGAAACAAAAAGAAGAATTAGATCAGATGAAATTCCGTTTCTTCACTAATATAAGTCACGAACTTCGTACTCCGCTGACACTGATTATCACTCCGTTGGATATGATGATACGCCGTTTGACGGATGAGACGATGAAAAAGCAACTGAATACAATTTATAAGAATGCTCAAAACCTTTTGTCATTGGTAAATCAATTACTGGATTTTCGTAAACTTGAAATGAAGGGTGAGAGATTGCATTTGATGAATGGCGATATGGAGGAGTTTATTGTTTCTGCCTACAATAATTTTATGCCGATGGCTGTAGAGAAGCATCTTAACTTTGTAAACCAGTCGGAACACAGAGCGCTTTATATGTTTTTCGATCGGGATAAAGTACATAAAATTGTAAATAATCTCTTGTCCAATGCCTTTAAGTATACTCCGGAGGGAGGAACCGTGAACTTATTACTTGCGACGGAGGAAGTGGAAGGGAGAAACTATGTGAGAATATCGGTATCCGACACAGGAATCGGAATATCCGAGTCCGATCTTCCCTACATCTTTGACCGTTTCTATCAGGTTGGCAATGAAGGGGATGAAAAGATAGGCAGTGGTATCGGACTCCATCTGGTCAGGGAATATGTGAATATTCACGGTGGGCGTATAAAGGTTGACAGTCAGATGGATCGCGGGTCGGTCTTCACCGTTTGGTTACCTATGGATTTGACACCTGAACTGGATGAACTGCCGGATGAAATAACTGATATGGAATCGACGGGTATGAAAGAAAAGGAAACCGTTGTATCTGCGTCAGATGAGAATATAAAGAAATTGTTGTTGGTAGAAGATAATCAGGAATTCCGTACTTTCCTGAAAGAGCAGTTGGAGGATTTTTATCGGATAGTGGAAGCGGCGGATGGTGAAGAAGGGGAAAGAAAGGCGATTGAAGAAAATCCCGATCTCATTATCAGTGATATCATGATGCCGAAAGTGGATGGTATCGAACTTTGCCGCCGAATCAAGACGAACGTGCAGACATCCCATATACCTGTGATATTATTGACAGCCCGTACTGCCGATGATATCAAGATAAACAGCTACGAAGTAGGAGCCGACTCTTATATGTCGAAACCTTTCAACTTTGATATGCTGATGGTACGCATTGAGAAGTTGATAGAACAGCAGGAAAGGAGGAAACAGGAATTCCGTAAAAATATAGAAGTAAATCCGAGTGCTATCACAATTACTTCCGTAGACGAGCAATTGATACAGAAATGCTTGGAATACATAGAAAAGAACATGGACAATCCGGAATATGGTGTAGAGGAGTTGAGTGGCGATTTGGGGATGGTACGCATGAGTCTTTATCGTAAGCTGCAATCCATAACCGGACATACCCCGACGGACTTTATCCGCAGTATCCGTTTGAAACGGGCAGCGCAATTATTGCAAGGAAGCCGATTGCCGATCATCGAAATAGCGAATCGGGTAGGATTCAGCTCTTCCAGTTATTTCTCGAAGTGTTTTAAAGAAATGTTTGGGATGTTGCCTAAGCAATATGCAGAAGAGTCTGGAAAAAAAGAATGACATTATAGTTACGTTTATTAGTTTAATTATTACATTTGTGCCAATTTATAATAAATAGTGATATGAAAGTATTAGTTTTAATTTCATTGGTAGGAGGTTTGTTGTTGTCCTCTTGCGGAGGTAGTTCAAAAAATAGTGCGAACAGTCAGGAAGTAAATCCGGCAGATACAATTTATCTGGGTGATTTACGTGAGAAGTTTGCAGGGGATAGTATTTTCTTTAAAGTAGTGGCTCCGGATCTGATGTTGATGGATTATCAATATTTCTGGGCAGTGACGGAATCGGACGCAATAGAAAAAGGTCTGACGAAAGAATATTATAAGCGCGTCAAGAAAGAAATCACCGAAACAAATGAGGCCATTAAAAAAGGTGTCATGAAAGGTGCGGATGTGAAACGTATTCCGGATTTTCAGGCTGCGCAGTAAAGCAAATACCAGAGATAATCTGCATCTGTGGCGAATCATGCCACAGACTTATGCAAAGTACAGAACAGGGGAGTCGCCAAATGTAACGGCCTCCCCTTTTTTTTGTTACTATGAAACCTGCATTTATGCCGATGGAATGGGGATATTTTGCAAAAAAACACGCTTGTTACCATAGTTTTGTTTTCTGTTACTTTTGTGCTATTTGTTTTTAAAACTTGTTTTTACTTTTGTAACATCGTTAAACGGATAAATTTAATGCCATGAGTAAACAACAAGCTACATTTGACGACTTCTTTTCAGAATGCTACCTGAAATATCGGGAGCATATCAAAAACTATATCGCTCTTCGTATTTGCCGTCCGTATGAAGCGGAAGATTTGGCACAGGATGTTTTTGTCCGCTTGTGGGAATACAGAATGTTTGTAAAACCCGACACTGTCTGGTCTTTGCTTTTTACGATTGCCCGTAATATTGTGACTGATCAGATACGCCGTTATTATAAGCAGGAAGATTTTGTTGCTTATATATATAATAAGGTGAACGACTCTGATAGAAACACGACGGAGGATGTAATCTGTTATCGTGAACTGAAAGAAAAGCATGAGGAGGTGGTGAAAAGTCTTCCTGCCAAGCGCCGCCGGATTTACGAGTTGAGTTTTAATCATGAGCTATCTTGCCCTGCTATTGCAGGAAAATTGTCTTTGTCTCCTCGTACGGTAGAGTGTCAGTTATTGTTGGCGCGTAAGACTGTACGTGGTTGTTTGCGGAATGAATTTTCCCAAGTCGGTTAAATACCGTCTCGGAATAAAGCATATTAACTTTAATAATTTAATAGTATTATGGAAATTAAATCCAAATTCTTATGTAGTAGAGGAGTTGCATTGGCTTTTGCCATATTGCTGGGTGGTTCACCCGGTGTATTGCTCTATGCGAATGATTCTGTAGAAGAGAGTTTGACTGTAGCCCAGACAGGACGTACTATCAAAGGACTTGTTACAGATGTGAATGGTGAACCGCTGATTGGTTGTAATGTAGTGGTTGTAGGAAGTAATGCAGGAGTAATTACCGACATCGACGGTCGGTTTGCATTGAACGTGCCTGCGGATGCTAAGCAAATAAAGATTAGCTATATCGGTTATGTAGACCAGATTATTACTCTTCATGACCGTTCGGATTTTAAGGTTGTACTGAAAGAAGATAATAATGCATTGGATGAAGTGGTGGTTGTTGGTTACGGTACACAAAAGAAAGCTACTTTGACGGGTGCGGTAGAACAAGTAAGTAGTAAGGTTTTGGAAAGTCGTGCCATCACCAATGTTGGTGCAGCTTTACAAGGAGCTACTCCGGGTTTGGTTGTTACCCGTTCCAGCTCACGTCCGGGTAATGAAGGATTGAATTTCCAGATTCGTGGTGCGACATCTGTAAATGGTGGGAAAGTCTTGATTATAGTAGATGGAGTCCCTACACTGAATGATGCCTCTTTCCAGAATCTGAATCCGGATGATATAGAAAGTATCAGTGTGTTGAAAGATGGTTCTGCTTCTATTTACGGTGCTAAGGCTGCCAACGGTGTGATTCTGGTAACAACGAAAAAAGGTAAGGGAAAGGTGACAGTAGACTATAATTTCAATATGCGTTTCACGACTAACGGTATCATGGCTTTCTCTCCAAGTATGGAGGAATATGCTACTATGTGGATTGAAGCGAATAAAGAACAGAAAACAAAAGACTGGTGGAACTGGACTTCTGAAGAGAATATGTTGAAAATGCAACAGGGAATCTCCGGTATTTATCATACGAATGCTAAAGACTGGGGATATGATCTCTTCATCGGAGATGCCAATCGTTTGGAGGAGATGTTTGCACGTCGTTTTTCTTATCAGCATAATTTAAGTTTATCAGGTTCTAATGAGAAAACAGATTATCGTATATCTTTAGCATATGCAGATAATCAGGCAAACTTGGCGACAGCGTATGATGGCCAAAAACAGTTGAATCTGCGTTTAAATTATGGAATCAGACTTACTGACTGGTTTAAATTGGAAACATCGGCTAGTATGATTAAGACTGACACTGAGTCACCTTCTGCCGGTATTGATACATCTTTATATGGAAACGAACCTCCGTTTTTCCCTGCTAAAAATCCCTATGGGCAGTGGTATGCCAATTTTGGTAAAGTAGGAGACCGTCAACCTGTAGCTGCAACCTCTGATGGCGGGCGTGACGAACGCATGAACTTGACTACTCGCGTTGATGTGAAAGCCATTGTTGATATTTGGAAAGGAATCAGTTTTGAAGGTATGGCTTCATTCCAAAATGAAGAATATCGTCGTGACCGTTATGTGATTCCTGTACAGACATATGATTGGTTTGGAAATCCTGCCGATAAAGTTGTGAGCAATACAAATCAGTCATTGATTTATCCGACAGATGTATTGAATATTAAGGATATTCATAATCCTGCTTATTTGATGCAGGCCAATAATATGCAATATCAGTATTATTCTGCCTTACTGAAATACAAACGTACTTTTGCGAAAGTGCATAATGTTGAGGCGATGGCTGGTATCAATGCTGAAAAGTGGGTACAGAAAAAGATGGTAACAGCCCGTGAGAAGATGGAAGATACAGGTGTGTATGATTTGAATCTTGCTTCCGGTGCACAAGGAAATGGAGGAGGTAAGACCCACAACGGTTCTTACTCTTACATTATGAAGTTGAATTATAATTATGCTGAAAAGTATTTGATTGAATTGATCGGACGTCGTGACGGAAATTCTAAGTTCGCAAAGGGACATAAATTTAAAAACTTTGTTTCGGTATCCGGAGGTTGGGTCTTTACGGAAGAGAACTTTTTAAAAGCTATTACTCCTGTTGTTAATTTTGGAAAATTACGTCTCAGCTACGGTAACTCCGGAAATGATGCGGGATTGGGAGATTTTGACTATTTAGTTGCTGTAACACAAGGAAGTACTGTCTTTGGTTATTCTCCTGCAGCACAGGTAAGTACTGGTTTGGGGAATAATGGCATTATCAGTCTTGATCGTACGTGGGAACGGGTAGAGCAGAAAAATGTTGGTATTGACTTGCACTTTTTCAATAGTCGCCTGACTACTTCTTTCGACTACTTTATTAAGGATAATATCGGTATGCTGTCGGAAGTCACTTATCCCGGTGTACTGGGAGGTAAATCTCCGAAAACCAATAGTGGACATCTGAATGTAAAAGGTTGGGAATTTACTATCGGATGGCGTGATCAGATTAAAGACTTCTCTTATTATGCTAATTTCAATATCGGAGATACTAAAAGCAAATTGGAAGAACTGACCGGAGCAGACGGATATGGAGCAGGAGTGAATAAGACTGTCAATGGTTATCCTTTGAATGCATTCTTCCTTTATCGTACAGATGGATACTTTAAGGATCAAGCGGAAGTAGACCGTTATTATGCGTTGTATGCCGATCAGGTAGGAGCACTAAATAATGTAGGAAAGGGAACGGTTGCCGAACTTCGTCCCGGTGATACTAAACGTCTTGACTTGAACGGTGATTATAAGATTACTGATCTTGGTAATGCCGATAGCGACCTTCAGTATATTGGAGATGCCAATCCGCATTTTGTATATGGTCTTACAGTTGGCGCATCGTGGAAAGGTATTGATGTCAGCGCAATGTTTCAGGGAGTTGCCAAACAATATATTATGCGTAATGACTGGATGGCTTATCCTTTCCGTACAATCTATACAAACCAGAATCCGACTTTTCTCGGACAAACTTGGACGGAAGATCATAAAGATGCCAGATATCCGCGTCTGACAAATAATACAAACCGCTCTGCCTGGAATTACCAGAATAACGACTTCATGTTGCAGAATAGTCGTTATATCCGTCTGAAGACATTGGTGGTAGGATACACATTGCCACAGATATGGACACGTAAAGTGAAATTGGAGAAAGTCCGTCTTTATTTCTCAGGTAACGACCTTTGGGAGGCTACTAGTATTCGTGACGGTTTTGACCCGGAAATGGGTTCCGCTTCCAATACGAGCGGATATCCTTTTGCCCGTACTTGGTCATTCGGACTTAATGTTACTTTATAATCAACCTAAGATATAGACTATTGTATGAAAAAGATAACTTATATATTGGCTTGTGCTTGCATGATGGGATTAACTTCTTGTGCAGATACATTCCTTGATTTAGAACCGTTGGATTCAAGAACTGATGCGGTCTATTTTAAAAAACCGGAACATTTCCGTGAGTTTGCAAATGGATTTTACGGACAGCTGCTTGGCTGGCGCTCGGGTATAATGGAACACATGGACCTGCAGTCTGATTTAGTAAACAGCCGTAATGGAAACCAAGCTTATTTGGGATATGGTACATTGACCCTCGGTTATGATGATGCCCGTTGGGACCATTATAATAACATACGTACTTGTAACATATTGCTTCAACGTGGGGAAACGTATAGTGGTAACCAGAGTGAAATTGATCCCTATCTTGGCGAAGCGTATTTCTTTCGTGCTTATAACTATTTTTACCTGTTGAAATATTTTGGAGGCGTGCCTATTATTACAGTTCCTCTCGATACGGATTCACCGGAATTGCAAAAACCGCGTAACAGCCGTTATGAGGTAGCGGACCTGATACTTAGTGACCTTCAAAATGCTATCAGCAGATTACCAAAAGAGCAGAACATTGCTACCTCGGATAAAGGACATATAAGTGAGCAAGGGGCAAAAGCATTTAAGGCTCGTGTGTTGCTGTATGAAGCTACTTGGCGCAAATACAATAAAACATCTACCGATTATGAAGGCTCTGCAGGTCCGAAAAGTGATCAGGTAAATGAGTTTTTGGAGGAGTCAATATCTCTTTCTAAAGATGTATTGGATGATGAGGTTTTTAGAATTTGGAACCATAATAACGAACTTGATAATTTGAGCAGTCGTTATCTTTTCTGTTTGGAAGATGGAAGTCAGACAGGAGGTTATGGAAAAGATAGCAATAAAGAGTTTATTATTTACTCTGTTTTTGACCGTGTTCTGAATGCAGGTGCATTTTCCTTGAATAATGAAATGAATTATATTTATCCTACCCGTAAGTTTATTGATATGTTTGTGTGCACCAACGGAATGCCGACAACTAATAATGAACAGTTTAAAGGATATCAGAATGTTACAGATGAGTATCAGAATCGTGATTATCGCCTGATGGCATATGTAGGAGGTCCGGCCGAATCTATTGGTAGCACTTCAGGGTATGGTGACCAGAAGTTCCGTAACCCTATTGTGGGTGATAAAAAAGAATCAGCCAATTATCCGGTACTGCGCTTGGCGGAAGTCTGCTTGAATTATGCGGAAGCTATAATGGAACGTTATGGTGAAATAACGGATGCCCAACTAGGGATATCAATCAATAAGTTGCGTGATCGTGCCGGAGTGGCTCATCTTACCAATGCATTGGTAGAGAAGATTAAAAAACAACTTAATTCAGAAAAGGAGCTTTCAGAGATTATGTTGGACGAGATTCGTCGTGAACGTACTGTAGAGCTTTATATGGAAGGTTTCCGGTATGATGATTTGAAACGTTGGGGAATCTTGGAAGAAACGTTGAACCAGTCCCGTTTGGGAAGAGTAGTCGGAGAAGCAGGATATAGCACTCCGTTTAAAGATGCATCTGGAAATCCAACTTCGAAGTACGATGCTAAATCGTATGTTTATGGTGAGGAAACAGTAATAACAGGAGATGGAAAAGAACATGCTTGTGTTGTGATTTCTCCTAAGGCTAATAGTACTGTACGTAAAGCACATTACCTTTGGCCGATACCTCAACACCAGATTAATCTGAATCCGAATTTGAAACAGAATCCGGGATATTAATTAGCCGAGATCTAATAATCTATTAATTAAAAATAGGATATATGAAACATTTATTGAGAAATATGATTGGAATATTTGCGGTAACATTGTTTGTGTTGCTGTTCTATGCTTGCGAACAAGATCCGCAGATAAAAAAATATGAATATCCGATGCCGGAAGTATCCGGAATGTCACCGAATATCGGATATGTTTCTTCACAAGTAGTTATTACCGGAACAAATTTCGGTGATCGTACGGAACCTGTGAAAGTTTTTTTCGGAAGTGTACTAGCGACGAAAGTATTGATGTGTAAAAATAATCGCATTGTAGTGGAAGTGCCGGACGGAGCTGCAAGCGGTGACGTAACAATGCAAATCTGGACGAATGATGTGGGTGTAATAGGTCAATACAAAGTGTTGCCTACACCATACGTGCACTCCGTTGTCTCTGATAATCCTTTGGGAACAGGAGTAGCGGAAGAGGATGATGTAGTAACGATTACCGGTGAAAATTTCGGAACGGATGTTAATGACATTGAAGTTAGTTTTAACGGGACATCAGCTAAGGAAATACGATTGGTGGATGAGTCTACCATCGAAGCTGTCACCCCCAGAAATTGGGTTTCCGGTAATGTGGTTATTACAATTCGCGGATATGCTATGACAGGAAATGCATTGTTTAATCCTAATGCAAAAGGTGACGTGACTTCTGTTTATCTGAAAAACTATAAACAGCCGTTTGCTAAAGCGAGTGAAGAAAGTTGGAAGAATGGTGAATGGTGGACACCTGCCGATTGGATACAGAATGCGGTGTCTTTTAACGCAGATGGTAGTACGACTGTTTCCGGAATGCAATATAAGGCGGCGGAAGGATATACGCTGGCCTTCCAACACGGCTGGAATAAGAAGCAATATGCTAACGGTAAGATGTACCAACAAGTTAAATTACGTCCGGGGACGTACAGATTGGAAGTGACGTATGCCTATACGAAAGTACTCGACGGAAATTTTGTGGCAGCATTTATTGTAAAAGGAACGGAAGAAAATGATATCCCGGATACTGATCAGGTTGCAACTTTGGATGGCACGAAAGGTGTGTATGCTTCATATAAGACTTCAACAGTTGATGGTGCTTCAGGGCAACTCGTGACTGCTTCGTTCAATTTGGAGGAAGAGACTGATGTGCTGATCGGCTTCCTTACTACAATGAATAGTGGTGCTAATTCTTATTTCAAAATAACAGAAGTGAAGTTGGTTCTTGAGTAAAAATATAAAAAGCAACAAGTATGAAGAAGATATATAATTATATACTGCCGGTTTTGTTTACGGTATTTGCTGCATCGTGCGACGGGGATGATGAAGAAGTCATCCGTATGCAGAATCAGGATCCTGTCGTGACGGTGACATCCGTTTCGGATGCAGTTGGTTACGTGGGAAATGAATTTACTATTTACGGGACAAATTTTGGTATAATCGCAAATGATGTGGAGGTATTTGTCGGCAATACGAAATTGCAACTCATCTCTTGTGAAGATGAAGAACTGACCGTAAGAGTTCCGGAGGGTACCACTGCCGGGCGTATCTCCGTAGTAGTTTACGGGCAACGTGTAGATACGCAATTGATGTACGACGTACTCGGGGTTCCGGGTATTAGGACGGTGATTCCTTCGTATGGTTTTGTCGGCGATGAGATTAAATTTAATGGTCACGATTTAGGAGTTCCTTCAGCTCATTATAAAGTACTGTTTAGTGGAAAAGAGGAAAGTGCTACATTTATGGCGGAACCGGAAATGGAAAGTTTCTCTGTGAAAGTGCCGGAAGGTGCGCAAAGTGGGGAGATTAAACTTAATATTACAGACAAGCCGGTCAATGTGCCCGTCGCATTTACTGTTCTTAAGCATGCCGCATTGGATGCTGTAAAAGGAGAGGCTGCAGGATATGCCACCGGAATGGCTTCCGTCAGCGGAACAAATCTCAATCAGGCGGTGCTGGATGAAACGGTAGTGTTGCAACCAGTGAAAGCATTCTTCACTCCTAAAGCCGGAGGAGATGCTGTGGAAGCCGAAGTGAAAACACAAGAAGATGAACTGTTGGATATACAGATACCTGCCACACTTGCGCCGGGAGATTATACGATTTCTGTAACTACTCCTTTCGAGAAGATAGAAAAGACTTTAGACTTTGAGATTCTTCCGAATCCGGTGCTGACAAGTATTGAGCCATTGAAAGGATACGTAGGTGCAACGGTGACCGTTGTTGCCGAAAATCTTGGAACGATTGCCAAAGAAGATATTCAGATGATGTTCGGTGAAACTCCGGCTACTGATATAACAATAGTGGATGAAAGCACCTTTACGGTTAAGGTTCCTTCATTGACAACGTTTGGTGAGATTCCTTTGTCAATGACTATTCATGGAGTTGAAATGAATATGGGAGGCTATGCGGCGTTTGAAATATTGGCGTCGCCCGTAATCACTTCCGTTGAGACTGATAATAAGTTCAGTTCAAAAGCTGTTCAAGTAGGTAATACTGTTACTATCAAAGGAACAGGCTTCCGGAATAGTACAATCTCCAGTGCCACGTTCGGAGGACAAGATTTGAACTATACAGTAGTAAGTGATACGGAAATTACTGCTAGCGTCTCTGAGCAATGTGCTGAAGGAGAAGATGTGATAACATTCAAGTTTGATGATGTTGTGGTGGATGTGGTGAGCAGCGATAAGCTGAATATGTTGAAAGCGGGAAGTGATATTTCGGATTATATATTAACCAATGTGAAACAGCCGTTCGAATCCAAAGAAGGAAAGACGAGCGGACATTGCACACCTGTAGGTTGGAAATTTAACTATGGTGCTGGCAATGATGGTTTCTGCCATAATGAATCTGAAATTGAAATGCCTGGTGAAGGGTTGTATATGAATGATCAAGGGGGATTATTGGTAATCCAAAGCGGATGGGAAGTCCGATCCAAAAAAATGAATGGAAAGATGTTCCAGATCTTTAATATACCTCAGGGCATTTATGATGTAGTGATTGATGTGGCAGAACTTGCCACAAGCGGAGGCGGTCGAAAGAAAGCTGGTTTGTTTATCTCTAAAGGAGGGGAGGAGCAAACTCCTAATATGGATGCAAGTGGAAATTGGACAGAAAATACAAACTTACTTAAATCGGTTGATTTTTATAAACTAGGAGAAACTTATAATGAAAATTACAAAGACCGACGTTTCGTTATTGAAAATCTTACTATAGATTATGAGGGTGAAACGACCCTAGGATTTGCTGTTCATTTTGATAGTAATAGAGCACTAAAAATATCGTCTATCAAAGTTCTGTTGAAATAATCAATTACCAAAGTAATGCAGTCTTATAATGATTGCATTACTTGCACCGAATCTTTAAAATGAAAATTATTATGAGAAAAATATGTTGTATAGCAGCCGCATTCGTCCTCTTCTCCTTCGCAGGATGCGGTGATGGCGTTGATTTGCCGAGTTTAGGTGTAGAAACCGATTTGAATAAAATTATTCTGCCCGACAATAATGTCAATCTTGTTCAGGTTGAATTGAAAGACAACTCAGTACCTATGGAAAAGGTTGGTATACATTCTGAAGAAGATTTTGCCCGTATTCGTGAGAAAAAAGATGTGGAAGAGCCGTGGATCACGGGTTATCAGATGTTGAAAGAGAGTTCTTTCTCTCAGAAAAATACGGATACATATCCGGTTGAGTATATTGTGCGTGGAGCGGCAGTGACTATAAATGGGGCAACGGTAGGGGAAAACTATATCAATGCAGCACGTGGAGCGTCAATAGCTTACCAGCAGGCATTGCGTTGGAAGATAGAAAATGATGATGAATATGCCGCTAAGGCTGTTGAAAACTTGAATAAATGGGTACAGACCTGTGTTGGAGTTACTGGCAACTCTAATGTTTCTTTGGCTGCAGGGCTTTATGGTTATGAGTTCGCCATTGCCGGTCAATTATTGCGGGAATATAAAGGTTGGGATCCCGAAGATTTTCTGGCTTTTCAACAGTGGTTATTAAAAGTATTCTATCCGGCCAATAAGGATTTCCTGGTGCGTCATCATGATACTAACCACTTGCATTATTGGGCAAACTGGGGATTGTGCAACATTGCTTCTACAATCGCTATTGGCATTGTCACCGATAGGCGTGATATTTATAATGAAGGTATTGAACATTTCCAGTCGGGAGTGACAAACGGACGTTTGCGTCGTGCTATCTATTACGACTATTCACCCGAATACAATTTTGCACAATGGCAGGAAAGTGGACGTGATCAGGGCCATACGTTAATGTGTGTCGGTTTGGTTGGTGTTATTTGCCAGTTAGCATGGAGTCAGGGAGATGATTTCTTTGCGTATGATGATAATCTTTTCTTGCGGGGATGTGAGTATGCTGCATGTTGCAACTATACAGAGGAGACCGTGCCTTTCACTACTTATATATGGCAAAAACACAATCAGTGGAATGGTATTTCTCCGGAAGAACAGACAGTTGTAGGAGGTGGAAAGTGGATGAAACGTGCTATTTGGGCATTGCCGTATTATCATTATAAGAGTATCAAAAATATGTCGGATGAAAAACTGAAATATACTAAAATCGCTACGGAATATGTGGGTGTAGAAGGTGGCGGTGGATATTATGATCCCAATTCCGGCGGTTACGATGTATTAGGATTCGGTACATTGATGTTTGCAAGATAAAAGCAGAATGTGTTTAATGAATTTATTTAATATGAAGATATCATTAAAGTTAATAGTTGTATTTTTATTGTTGTTAGGGTGGAATAGTATTTTACGGGCGGAAATACTCGTATACCCTGTCCCGCAAGGTTTTTACTATGCCCGTCACAACGACGACTACACAGTAAAAGTACGGCAAGCAGGTGAAAAAGATTGGGTAGATCTTTTCGAATATAACGTAAAGGTGGATATGGATACAAAATCGGATGCAACTATGGTGCAGTTTGATTTTTCCGGTAAAGTGGAAGTATTAATACGGAAGAACAATGGAGAGATCCGTTCGGCAATAGTACGTCCACTATCTAAAGGCATTCAGCCGAAGATAGACGGAAACTTTCTGTTGTTCACATTGGATAAGCCACAAAAACTATCTGTAGAATTTAACGGTGACCGTTTGAATAATCTGCACGTATTTGCCAATCCGATAATTAAGGATATACCTGATAAGAATGATCCGAACGTGATGTATTTTGAGTCCGGTATCCATGAACCTACCGATGCGGCAGGCAAGTGCTTCCGTATTCCTTCCAACACTACGGTCTATTTGGAAGGTGGGGCAGTGCTGAAAGGCTGTCTTAATTGTGACAGCGTAGAAAATGTGAAGATTCTGGGATATGGTATGTTGCTCGAACCGCAACAGGGCATATCGGTGGCATATTCCAAAAATGTATTGATTGATGGAATTACTGTTGTCAATTCACGTCACTATACCGTTTCCGGCGGACAAAGTCAAGGAATAACCATCAAAAACCTGAAATCATTCAGCTATCAAGGGTGGAGTGACGGACTGGATTTCATGTCTTGCTCCGATATTGTCATTGATGATGTGTTTCTGCGTAATTCCGATGATTGTCTTGCTTTCTATACTCACCGTTGGAATTATTATGGAGATTGCCGGAAAGTACGTGTTCAGAATTCTACTCTTTGGGCTGATATTGCGCATCCCATTAATATCGGTACGCATGGCAATACAAAGACGGGAGATGAAGTGCTCGAAGATATGTTATTCAAAAATATCGATATCTTGGAGCATGATGAAGACGACCGCAATTATCAAGGATGTATGACCATCAACGTTGGAGACCATAACTTGGCACGCAACATAACGTTCGAGGATATTCGGGTCGAAAATATTCAGGAAGGGCAACTGTTCCATCTTCGTGTGATGTATAACCAAAAGTATAATACCGGTCCGGGAAGAGGCGTGAAGGATATTGTGTTCCGTAATATCTCTTGTACAGGCAAGTATATCAATCCTTCCTTGATAGAAGGTTATGATAAGAACCGCAAAGTAGAGAATATTCTGTTCGAGAATATCGTATTGAACGGTAAACGGGTGACTACATTGGAAGAGTTGAACGTGGATAAGAAAGATTTTGTAGGAAAAGTGAGAATAAAGTAACTTTTCAACTAAAAGTTTTATTCAATTTTGCTGTCATACCCTCATAGTCTCTTGAATCCCCTTATTCATCGGTGCTTGAGCTATGAGGGTAAGTATGATGGTAGCATGAGGGTAACTTTTGCTCTCATACCCCGTTGGATATTATGTCGGCCTGTAGTATTGTAATGATGGCTCCTTATATTCTTCTTGCAAGCTGTCTTGTTTCTCAAGAGCTTACAGGTGTGAATAGACAGGCTCACAGCAGTGGGCTTTTGGGCTTACATTTGTGGATAGAAGAGCTCACTGCTGTAAGCTTCTCTGTTTGATTAAAGGTTAATAGATGAAGTATGGCAGTAAACAGTGTGGACAATACCGACAAGCAGATTGGCTCTGTCAATCTGAATCCTTTAGGGCAGGGCGGTGACTTTATCGCTTTTCCGGTGGTAGGAGATGTGGGGTATTCCGGTCAAAATGCACTCGGTGCTTTGCTGTCCGAAGGATGGTGGAGCGGAGGAGCAACCTTTACAGGAGATATTTCCGTATTCTCCCGTACGGCTACGTACCTGGTGGACGTACCTCAATTTTTGAGAAGATACCTTCGTTCTATGCGTGATGTACAGCGGGAAGATGGTCGCTTTCCGGACATTGCTCCTTTGGGTGGAGGATTCGGTGGTTTGCTGTGGGGAAGTGCCGGAATCACAGTTCCTTGGGAGTGTTACCTGCAATACGGAGACAAAGTTCTCTTGGCTGAACACTATGACGCCATGAAACGATATATTTCCTATATCCTCGACAAGACCATCGACCCGAAAACAAATATTCTTTTGTAACAACTTGCTTTGGTTTTGAGAGGGGGCAAGACTAAACAGATATTAATAAAATGATAAATTAAAGGCTTCATGAGATCAAGGCTGTTTTAGCTTTGATTTTCACGAAGCCTTTATTATTGTGAATACTGTAATGATTATAATATCATCTGCCGTTCTTTCTCATCATCCACCACAGCCATCATTCCTTCTACCTGTGCAAGAGCCAGCATA
>USPQ01000035.1 GCA_900556625.1 uncultured Bacteroides sp.
ATTTAAGGTTAACAAAAGATTGGCTGTCTGGGATAGATAGCCTTTTTTTATGCTAAAAAAGTAACAACAAAATTTGCACATAACACAAAGGTCATATTATGAATACTTTCTTTGTTAAGACGCTCCGTATTATGATGCTTTTCCTCTTTATTATTTCGTTAGCATTAGGCTATGTGATATATGAGGATACCTTAGCGGTATGGTGGATTCCTGTTGGCGTGGCGCTTTTGATCGCTCTTGCCACTTTGCCTTTTTATAGAAAATGGTCTTGGCTGACTACAACAGAGGGTAAAGTGATGAATGTCCTATGTCATATTGGTTGCGTGGGCGCTATTAGTTATGCCTTGTTCCTTAGTGGCAATTATTGGCTGGCCGGTACTGCTTCCATATATGAAGAAATGGTTATGGTGCAGAAAAAATATATAGAGACCCATAAGAAAACCCGCAGGGTCGGCAAACATCGTTATGTATCGAATGGAGTGCGTAAAGAATACTATTTGCAGGTTGCTTTTGAAAATGGGAATGTGGAAACGTTGCATGTATCCTCTGCTGTTTATAACAAGACGCGGCAAGGGAAGGAGAAAGTACTGACTTTGCAAAAAGGCTTCTTTGGCTTGCCGGTGATTGCGAAAGGACTTTGATTCAATACACGGTGATTCGTTCAAACATTCGTGATATGTTACTTGTTAAGAGTTTCAATTCCAAAAAAATGATTGATTATGAAAATGGCTCTTTACGACTTCGTATTACGGAAAAAAGGAATCTATGGCATTTTGCACATTGTTATTCTTCTGCTTTCTCTTTTTCTGATCATAAGTATCTCTATTGATACTTTCAAAGGTATTCCTTTCTATACGCAGAGTGTGTACATGAAAGTACAGCTATGGATCTGTGTACTGTTTCTGGTTGACTTCGTTCTCGAATTTATTCTGGCGGATAATAAGAAACGTTATTTCACTACTCATTTTATATTCCTGCTGGTTGCCATTCCCTATCAGAATATCATAGCTTATATGGGGTGGACATTCTCGCCCGAAGTTACCTATATGTTACGTTTTATCCCTCTGGTACGTGGCGGATATGCGCTGGCTATTGTAGTGGGGTGGTTTACTTACAACAGGGCTTCAGGGCTTTTTGTATCTTATTTGACGATGTTGCTGGCTACCGTTTATTTTGCCAGTCTCGCTTTTTTTATTACTGAACATACGGCCAATCCTCTGGTCACTAAATATACAGACGCTTTGTGGTGGGCATTTATGGATGTTACTACAGTCGGCTCGAATATTATAGCCGTGACCACTACCGGGCGGGTACTTTCGGTTGTACTGGCGGCTTTGGGGATGATGATGTTCCCTATCTTCACTGTCTATATAACCAGTATTATTGAACGGAGAAATAAGGAGAAACAGGAATATTATGAAGAGAAAGGAGAGCCGGCACATAAGCAACAGGCAAATACTGCCGCCCCTCAATAAATCTTGTAGATTCAGGAACTGAAAATATAAACGATGAGTCCGGTTATCGCCACATACACCAAAGCATACGGGATGGCCGCTTTTAGTATCTCACCTTCCTTACCCTGTTGGTTTCCGGCAGAGGTAGCGATGGCAATGCTCTGCGGAGAGATGATTTTTCCTCCGGTAGCGCCTACTGTATTGGCTGCCGACAGCCAATCCGGACTGACATGAATTTGTCCTGCCACACTTGCCTGTAACTTTCCGAAGAGAATATTGGATGACGTATCACTTCCCGTGATGAACGTCCCCAGACAACCAATCACCGGAGCGAATAACGGATATAGACTTCCTGTAGCCGTAGCCAGTGCGGTAGCAATCACGGCAATCATTCCGGAGGTATCCATAATGGTAGATAATCCAACAAGGCATATCACTGTGATAAATGTTTTCTTTAGCTGCTTCACCGTATTCCAAAGAACGGCAAACAACTCTTTTACTTTAGCTCCTTGTATTAATCCGCCGACAAAAGTGCCGATAAAGAGCAGCACTCCGGCATGAGTCAGCCAGGAAATCGTATAGTTGGCTGTAGAGGAATTAATGGGCAGACTGATTCTGGTGACCCAGTTATTTTCCAAAGTATGGCGTAATCCTGGAAAAAGAGGGCTGGTAAGTATAAT
Organism: uncultured Bacteroides sp.; assembly: GCA_900556625.1. Taxonomy (GTDB): domain Bacteria; phylum Bacteroidota; class Bacteroidia; order Bacteroidales; family Bacteroidaceae; genus Bacteroides. The sequence continues at coordinate 2,135 of USPQ01000035.1, forward strand.
CAGAAATAAGATCAGCAGATAGATACTCCATGCGTTCATTATATCTTTCACCTTCAGATGGCTTTTCCGCGCTTTTTCTTCTTTGGATGCGGTCAGCTTTCCATACAAAACAATTACAATAATGGAAAGAATGCTTCCGATGATAGCCGGAGATTCGGCTCCCATATATTTGGCTGCCAGATATTGGCTGATTAGCGAAACGCTTCCTACCAGCAAGGCAAGGAAGATGTTCTTTGGCAGTGATTTGATTTTGGAGTCGGTAAGAAAAAGCAATACCAATGGAATAAGGAACATCAAGACCGACAATTGTAATACGACATTGGTACTGAGATGCAACACATCCAGATTGGTTTCTTTGGCTAATACTAGTACAGGAGTTCCGATCGCTCCGAAAGCGGTAGCCACACTATTGGCTATCAGACTGACCGTGGCCGAGAATATAGGTTTGAATCCCAGACTGATAAGAATCGCTGCCGGAATGGCGACTGCAGTTCCGAATCCCGCCATTGCTTCCAATAACCCGCCGAATCCCCATGTCAGCAGTAAGACCTGGATACTTTTATCGGTAGAGATAGAGGCGAATTGCTGTTTGATAATCTCCATCTTCTCTGTTTTCAGTAATACATTGTAGCTGAAGATAGCCATCAGGATAATGATTAAAATAGGGGAGACGGCTTTCAGTGCTCCATATATAAAGGAATAGAACAGATTGTCCGCAGAAAAAGAGAAGCCGAAGAGGGCGATCAGCATTGTTACGATCAGAGAAATGATACTGCTTTTGTCGCCTGGCATTTTGAAGAATGCCATTAATACAATTAATAGTAATACCGGAATAATAGCAAGGACTAAGGTCATAATCATATCAGGTTTTAAAAGGTGGAACGTCCGTTGGTTAGTTGTATAACAAATGAAGTTCTCACTTGGGTCGGTGAGGGAAATAGATTTTTCGAAAATAAATAGGATTTTACGTCTTTATTTGCAATAAAATATTTACTTTTGACAGATAAGTACATTTTTTATTCCACTATGTTATGGACAGTGAACGGACAGTAAAAACAATGGCTGAACAATTAGAGGCGCTTACTAAAGAAAATGAGCGGCTCAAACAAGAACTTTCAGTTCTTAGGCAAGAGAAAGAAAAAGCCAATCCTGTTAGTTTTAAAGAAAGGTATGCTGTAAAGATCTTGAATTCTTTGCCGGATATGTTGACTGTTTTCGATCATAACGAGATAGGAATCGAAGTGGTATCCAATGAAGAAACGAATCATGTCGGAGTGACAAACGAGGATTTTGTAGGGATGCATATGCGTAATATGGTTCCTCCGGAAGCCTATCAGAACATACATTCCAATATGCAGCACGCAGTCGCAACAGGGGCTGTCTCTGCCGCACATCACGAATTGGATTTCAACGGCAAGCGTCACTATTACGAAAACCGCATTTTCCCATTGGACGAAAAGTATGTACTGATCATGTGCCGTGACATATCGGAGAGAGTGGCTACTCAACGGCAATTGGAAGTTTTTAAGAGTGTACTTGATAAAGTGAGCGATAGTATTCTTGCCGTGTCGAAGGATGGGACATTGGTGTATGCCAACAAACAATTCATAGAAGAATACGGAGTGACTAAGGAATTGGGGATCCAGAAGGTATATGATTTGCCTGTTTCCATGACCACGAAAGAGGCTTGGGAAAAACGACTTCAGGAAATACGGGATAATGATGGCAGTTTTGCCTACCGTGCCGCTTACGTACGTATGGGAGAGACGAAGAAGCGGGTGCACCAGGTGTCTTCTTTCCTGACACATGAGAATGAACAGGAGCTGATCTGGTTCTTTACGCAGGATATTACCGATGTCATAAAGAAACGGGATGAACTCCGTGAGCTGAATCAGTTGTTGGACGGCATTCTGAATAATATTCCAGTCTATCTGTTTGTGAAAGATCCGGCAGATGAGTTCAAGTATTTGTATTGGAACAAAGCATTTGCCGAACATTCCGGTATCCCTGCTTCCAAAGCGATAGGGCATACGGATTACGAGATTTTCCAGTCAGAGGAAGCTGAGAAGTTCCGTAAGGATGACCTGGAACTGCTTCGTACCCACCAAAGGATTGATATACAGGAAACGTATCTGACAGCTAACGGTGAAGCGCGTATTGTGCAGACGCTTAAAGCACTTGTTCCGATGGAAGACCGTGAACCGTTGCTGATCGGTATTTCTTGGGATACCACGAATCTCCAGAATATAGAACAGGAATTGATTAAAGCCAGAATCAAAGCAGAGCAGTCTGACAGGTTGAAGAGTGCTTTTTTGGCGAATATGAGTCATGAAATCAGGACACCGCTCAATGCGATTGTCGGGTTTTCGCAGTTGTTGCCTACTGCAGATACCCCCGAAGAACAGAAACTTTATTCGGATATTATCAACCAGAATTCGGACATCTTGTTGCAGCTTATTAATGATATATTGGATTTGTCGAAGATAGAAGCGGGCACGTTGGAGTATGTGAAACGTCCGATAAATCTGGGGGAAGTCTGCAGGACAATCTATGCTGTTCACAAGGAACGTATAAAAGGAGGGGTGGATTTCATCTTTGATAATGGAGAGGAGGACTTGCAGATGGAGGGCGATCCGAATCGTATTATGCAGGTCATTACGAATTTTATCACCAACGCTACCAAGTTTACCCATACGGGAGAGATACGTTTCGGATTTGAACGAGAAGGGGAGAATGTCCGTGTATATGTGAAAGATACGGGAATAGGAATAGAAAAAGAAAAGGTGGGACATATTTTTGAACGCTTTGTCAAACTGAACAGCTTTGTGCAGGGCACAGGCTTGGGGCTTTCCATTTGCCGGATGATTATAGAGAAGATCGGTGGAGAAATTGGGGTGACTTCCGAGTTTGGCAAAGGTTCGACTTTTTATTTCATAATACCGTGTACGGAAGTTGATTGAACTTCCGTACATATACAGTTAGTTGCAGTCTGACAGTTTAGAACTTTATTTCAGGAACCAATATGAACTTTGTCTCCGGGAAGTGTTTCTCCAACCATGTCCGGATGAAGTTCATCGTGTCGTTCTGAATCGTCTTGTCTTCTACCGTAGGATACATATTATAGAGAACGGTATCCAGCACAATCCCCCTTTTTTGTATGGCTTCAAGGTTAAGCAAGGTGTGATTGATACTCCCCAGTTTGCCGGAAGTGAGAAAGATAAGCGGATATTTCTCTTGGGCAATGTAGTCTATCGTTAGCAGTCCGGTGGTTAACGGGACCATGAGACCGCCTGCTCCTTCAAGTAAAACATAGTCGTATCGTTCGCTCAGTTTCTTCGTTGCCCGTTTGATTTTATTGAAGTCGATAGGGCGGTTATCCAACTGCGAGGCGAGGTGGGGGGAAGCGGGATAAGAGAAAATTTCCGGCATAGTCAGTCCTTCTTCATCTTCTTTGGTGAAGGAGATTCCCATAATGCGACGATGCAGGTCGATGTCTTCGGAATGACCTACATTTCCCGTTTGAATAAATTTCTGGGTGATGGTACGTTGTCCGTTCTTGTTCCATTCACGGGCTAGAAAGCCGGTGGCATAACTCTTTCCGGCATCGGTGTCGATACCGGAAACGAAAAATACATTCTGTTTCATGCTTCTTTCTTTTTTGCGATGATATAAATAGGGTGATAGGTCAGAGACACGGAAGTGCCCCGTGTGAATTCTTGGGTATAACGCTCGCTGAATCGCTGTAAATCACGACGGGTCCGCAGTTGTCCGGAAGATATTCCGGTTACTCCCGTTTGCTTCAAGTGATAAAGAACTTTTATGGGATTGTCGAACGAAAGAGGAATGAGTTCTTCTTCCGAATGGAGGATGTCAAAGTCGGCCGACAAGGCGGTTACGAGTTCTTCTCGTGAGCGGTAGGGAAGACCGTTGCCTGTTAGTCGGCGTATCTCTTTCATATTCTTTTTGCCAAAGGTGCTGAAAGCGAAATAGCCTTGTTTGTTGAGCAACGCGTTACATCTCTTGAAAAAGTTTTCGGGAGATTCGAACCATTGCAAGGCGGAACAGGAAGTAATCAGGGTACTTTCGGCGGGAAAGGGCGCTGTTTCCGCATCTCCCGGCAGGAAAGACACTTGCTCTTTCTTTAGCAAATCTTCGCAGCAATATTTCATCTCCGGGCAGAGGTCGTTCAATAAGAGCATTTCCGGATGAAGAGTCTGAAACAACATACGGGAATAGATTCCCGTGCCGCAACCGAACTCAATCACTTTCGGGCAGGGAGAAGGTAGATGTTCCGTAAGCAGGTGAATCATTTTGTCCGCTATTTGTCTTTGTACGTTTGCTTCTTGCGGATAAGTGGCGATGGCTTTGGTGAAACGTTCTGCGATTAGTTGTTTGTTCATAATCGGTATTTATTGGGTTTGTAGGATTATGCTCTCAAAGAGTTCCTGTTGGTAATGGGCAGCTTCTGAGTATTCAAGAATATCTACCTTGTTTTTCCATGCAAGACGTTGATTGTCAGGTGGAAAGATGCGGTCATTCTTTCCTATGATGGCTTTTTGCCATACGAAGTCAGAAGGCGGTAATGACAAGTATTGTTGTTGTATGGCGGCTAGTTCTTCCTTGAGCTCATCGGCCGGACGTTGCGGAGCTACTGCTTGAAATACTTTGTATTCGGCTGTCGAACCACACATCCTTCTTTGAAACTTTTGCAGTGTTTGTTCATTCAATCCTTGCAGTGTTCCTTCAAATATAGCGGGTTCAATCCCTTTCGTTTCGTGTATGGGATAGGGAGTTCCATTGATAGCGATACTATGCGAGATGGGCAGAGACGGGTGTTGTTTCATGAGTTGAGAAGCTACCCATACCCCCATCGACCATGCGATGAGACGGATTTCGGAATACTTTTGTAATAAGTCGGTATCGAATTCCAAAGAACGATAGTCATAACAAACCATCCAATCCGTATCTGTAGGGCGGATTTGCAGGAAAGGAGTTTCATCCATTCCCCAGCCTGCGAAGAAAAGCAAGAGGCGCTTGGAATTATTCTTTATGATAAAATGTTGTTTCATCCGTTAATCAAAGCTATAAGTTGGTCGATTTCATGTTCTGTGATGTCCGCTGTCAATGAGAAGCGGATACGGGAAGTTCCTTCAGGTACGGTAGGTGGACGGACAGGCAATGCGTAGAATCCTTTACGTTGGAGTTCTTCCGCTTGCAGTATGGCATCTTCGCTCGCTCCTATAATCATGGGGACAATGTGGCTTACTGAAGGGCAATGGTATCCTTTGCCGGTAAGTGCTGTCTTTAGTTTCTCACTGATGCGCAGGAGGTGGGTTCGCTTATATTGAAGAGCGGAGAGATGTTGCAATACCCATGCTGTCCATTGAATATTGACAGGTGGAAGGGCAGTGGTGAATATAAAGGTACGCATCTTGTTAATCAGGTATTCCCGAATAACCTGGCGGCAGACAATGTAAGCTCCTGCTGAGGCGATTGCCTTTCCGAACGTGCCTACCAGGAAATCTATATCGTTGATACAGTCTTGTTCTTCGGCACATCCTAGTCCTTTTTCTCCCCGTACACCGAAGGCATGAGCTTCGTCTACATAAAGAAGAACATTGGAATAGCTCTTTTTCAATCGGACGAGAGCGCAAAGATCGGCTTTATCTCCATCCATACTGAAAATACTTTCGGTAACAATGATGATTTGTGCATAAAGATTGTGATTCTCGGAAACCAAACGTTGCAGTTGGGAGGCGTCATTGTGGCGATAACGGATACATTTGGCGGACGACAATCTGATTCCGTCTATCAGGCTGGCGTGCACCAGCTTATCGGCAAGAATCAGTGTTTGCGCATTGCTGACGGCAGGAAGAATCCCTGTATTGGCATGATAACCACTGTTGAATATGAGTGCGCTTTCTGCTCCGAACATAGTTGACAGCTGTTGTTCCAATGCTTGATAATCGGAAAAGTTACCTGTCAGCAATCGGGAAGAAGAGGAAGTAGGCAGAAATGTTTCGGGAGTCATTGTCTTTAAGAATTCCTCTCTTAATGATACATCATTAGCCAGTCCGAGATAATCATTGGAGGAAAGATTCAACATCCGTTGTCCATTCAGAATAACCTCCCGTCCATCGTGAATCAATGGCGGGAGAGAACGGTAGTTTTTCTTTTCTTTGAGAACAAGCAGTTCTTGGTTGATAGAGTCTAATATCATTATTTATGATTTTGGGTAACTACTAATTTTGAATAACGTTGAGTAATCCGGAGGTCAGTTTACTTAGTTGTTCGGGAGTAATGATGAAAGGTGGCATCAGATAAACCAATTTACCGAATGGACGTACCCAAATACCCTCTTCTACAAATCGCTGTTGCAGGTATGCCATATTCACCGGACGCTTCATCTCAATTACTCCGATAGCGCCCAATACCCGTACATCGGCTACTTGCGGGAACTCCCGTGCAGGAGCCAGCTCTTCTTTGAGTTGGCTTTCGATTCGTTGCACATTCTTCTGCCAGCCGGATTCGAGCAGCAGGCGAACGGATGCGCAAGCCACCGCACAGGCAAGCGGATTGCCCATGAAAGTGGGGCCGTGCATGAAAGCTCCCGGTGCATGATTGGAAATGGTGTCTGCCACCTGATTGCTTGCCAAGACTGCGGAAAGTGTCATATATCCGCCGGTCAACGCTTTACCGATACACATAATATCGGGCTCTACTCCGGCGTGTTCCCAAGCAAAAAGTTTCCCGGTCCGTCCGAATCCTGTCGCTATCTCATCGAAAATCAGAAGAAGGCCATGCTTCCGGCAGAGTTTTTCCGCTTCATGTAAGTATTGCGGATGGTAGAACCACATACCGCCTGCCCCTTGCACAATTGGTTCAAGAATCAGTGCCGCCAACTCTCTGGAATGTTTTTCAATGGTTTCCCGTAAAGGGATGATATCTTCCGGATTCCATTCTCCATCAAAACGGGAAGCGGGGGACGGGACAAAATAACGTACAGGCAATGCTGAACCAAAAAGACTGTGCATACCCGTCACCGGATCACATACAGACATGGCATTCCACGTATCACCGTGATAACCGGAACGGATGGTCACGAAATTATTCTTTTCGGGCTGTCCTGCCGCATGCCAATATTGTACGGCCATTTTTAAGGCCACTTCTACGGCTACCGAGCCGGAATCTGCATAGAATATTTTTTGCATGGAGGAAGGAACTAAAGGTAATAGCAATTTTCCCAGTTCGATGGCGGGATTGTGTGTCAGACCACCGAACATTACATGGGACATCTTGTCTAATTGTTCCTTTGCCGCTTGGTTCAGCACGGGATGATTGTACCCGTGTATGGCGCACCACCATGAAGACATTCCTTCAATCAACACCCGTCCGTCTTCGAGAGTGATGGTTGCGCCGTCCGCCCGTTTTACTTTGTAAACAGGGAGCGGATCGGTTGTGGAAGTATATGGATGCCAAAGATGTTCACGGTCAAATTGGGAGCTGGCAAAATGATAACCTTCTTCTTGAATCATCTTCTTGTCCTCCGATACTTTAGAACCGAGTGTGGTAAGCAAGTCGCCTACGATAGCCGAGTTGATACCGATATACAGTGCCTTGTGCATAGCTTCGGGAGAGAGTTGCGAGCGTCCGCCGGCAAAACGGAGAAAAGCCGTCGGATTGATGAAACGGAACAGGACGATTGTCCGGAGAATTTCTTCTTCGTTCAAAGGCTTTTCGTTTTCCAATGGTGTTCCGGGAATCGGGCTTAGCAGATTTATGGGGATGGATTGAACATTCAGTTCCTTCAGAATAAAAGCGAATTCAATCCGTTGTTCCATCGTTTCTCCCATGCCGATGATACCTCCGCAGCAGATATCCATTCCTACACGGCGGGCAGCGGCAAGTGTGGCAAGTTTCTGCTTTTGTGTGTGGGTGGAACAAAGTTGGGGAAAATAAGAAGGAGCAGTTTCCAGATTGCAATGATAACGGGTAATTCCCGCTTCGTGTAGGGAACGCAGTTCTTCTTCATTAAGTAGTCCCAATGAGGCGCAAAGTTGGATAGACGAATGTCGCCGCATATGGCGGACTGTGTCGCAAAGTTGGGTAATCTGTTTGGGAGAGGGTTTCCGTCCGCTGGTGACGAGGGAGAAACGGTTGATGTCCTGGGCTTCATTATACTGTGCCTGTCGGAGACATTCTTCAGCGGGGAGGAGGTCATAGACTTCGGCTTGCGTCTTGTAGTGGGAGGATTGTGCGCACCATTTACAGTTTTCGGGGCATCTGCCGGATTTGGCGTTGATGATGGAGCACAGGTCGAACTCGTGCGAAGCACGCGCGACGGTAATCTCATGTGCGGCGGCGTAAAGCGCCTCGCTGTCGGCCATATTGGCCAGCCAAGCGGCTTGCTCGGGCGATATATCAATGCCTGCCAGCACTTGGTCTTTAATTTCTTGAAGTGTCATAAATGTATGATAAGGGATAGTTTGTGCAGCATTCTGCTTACGAAGGGCAACATCGACTACATTGGTATGCAGATGTCCGATACATACTTCGCGTCCTAAACTCGCAAAAGCGGCATAGTTCTTTCTTCCCCAATAGCGGAAACGGGAAAGAAGGGCACGTGTGGTCTGTATGTGGCGTTGTTGCTTCATTGATTTTCTATTTTTGTTCTTTTAAAACGGGGCAAATGTACAAAGATTCTTTGGATAAGCAAGCAAGTTGCCTGTTTCTAATACTCCCGCTTTGTTTCCTTTTTCCTGTATTCTTTGCGCAGGTGGAAGTTGAAGCCGACATATACCTGAAGAGTGCCGAACCCATTGTCCAAGGAGAAATTGTTGCGATGATAGTTATAGTTCTTTCCGACGAATGAAGTGCCGACAAAATATTTTCCATTGTTATAGACAACGCCTGCCCGAAGCAGAAAATCCAGATTGAACTTACTATACCATGCTTTCCCCTCCTGCGTTTCTGCATCCACATCGGAGGCCTTGTAAGCAATGGCGGGAGTGAGCGACAGACAAGCCAGACAGTTGCGTGCGAATACCCAGTTATAAGCATAGCCGAAACTGATGTTGGCGTTGGTGTATTTTATCTTGTTGACTTTCATGCCGGGATTCATTCTCTCTTGAATATATGCCGGAAGTTGCTGGTAGTCAAAGTCGAGATTATGTTTTGAGATGGAGAACCCGGCTATGAATGTTCCTGCATTGCGCCGTTGGTTGGTGGACTGGCTGAACGCGGCCGGATAAGAAAACTTCCGGTTGTTGAATATATAGTATAAGTTCAGTCCTTTGATGTCTACCTTCAAGCCGCTGAAATCTTCGGAGTAGTCGGAAGGTATTTCATCATAGAAACCTCTGATCTTGTGAATTTTATAATTGTTTCCCGTGCGGCGGTAGAAGATGTCCACGCCTAATTTGGAACTATACAGGCTCAAATCAAACTCTGTCCCTTTGTTTTTCCGGTTTGTTTTGCGGTAAATATCATCAATGTCGACAGACCATCCTAAGAAGATCCATCTCCAACCGAAATACAATCCTATCTTGTTGTGGGGATTGGGAGAAAAGCTAAGCTTCTGCGGTTGAGGAAATTCGCTGGTGACCGAGTAATACTCAAAGTTGCTGAAATGCGTAGCCATCAACGCGTAGTTATAGCGGTTGGGGCTGATGTAGAGCGTGTCGAAGTCACTGAAATTCATAAATTTTTTAATCGCTCTCTTGAAGGCACTTGGCTTGGGGGTGGTGACAGAATCTTCCTGTATGCTGTCGTTTACGGTTATACCCGCCTTTTCAGACTGTGCCTGCAAGGAGAACGACACTAACAAAGAGATATATAAAACAAGCTGTCTTACCATACGGTTCCTTATAACTGTTGGGAATGTCTTTTGTTTCACGAATGTACGACCTTTCATTGATTTATGCTAGTAATCTTCTAAAAAATGTTTTGTTTCCTAAACAATAAACTTCTATGTACTGTTAGTATAACTCGCAAATATATTTAAAGTCACAGAAAATTATGAGAATCTATTTACGTTTATTAGCAGTGTTTCTTTTGCTTTTTGCAGGAAACATATTGTATGCGGAAGCGCAACAGGAAAAACGCGTGACGGGTACGGTCATCTCTGAGGGGGAACCTCTCCCCGGTGTCTCTGTACAATTGAAAGGAGCTTCCTCCGGAACTATTACCGATATTGATGGGAACTATTCTATTGAGGCTCCCGGCTCCGGAACTTTGGTGTTCCGTTTTGTAGGAATGCGCACGGTGGAACAACCGGTCAACAACCGGAGTGTGATTAATATTACGCTGGAAGCGGAAAGTAAGGAGTTGGATGAGGTTATGGTAGTCGCTTACGCTACCGCAAAGAAATATAGCTTTACCGGAGCTGCTTCGACCATGAAAGCAGGGGAAATTGAGAAGTTGCAGACTTCCAGTGTATCCCGTGTATTGGAAGGTACGGTGTCCGGTGTGCAGGCAAGTGCGGCAAGTGGTCAGCCGGGAACGGATGCGGAAATCCGTATTCGTGGTATCGGCTCTATCAATGCCTCCAGTGCTCCGCTTTATGTGGTGGACGGTGTGCCATTTGACGGTAGCGTCAATGCTATCAACCCAGACGATATCGCTTCGATGACTGTGTTGAAAGATGCGGCTTCGGCTGCTCTGTATGGTTCACGTGGTGCTAATGGAGTGATTATCATCACTACCAAGCAAGGAGAACAGAACTCGAAAGCAACGGTGAAAGTGAAGGCTTCGTTAGGAGGTTCCAATCGAGCCGTTCGTGATTATGATCGTGTCAGTACCAATCAATATTTTGAATTGTATTGGGAAGCACTCCGTAACCGGTATGCCGGAAGTCCGGATTATACTCCGGCGACCGCTGCAGCGCAGGCCTCCAAAGATTTGGTTACCAAATTGATGGGAGGCGGTCCCAATCCTTATGGTCCGCAATATGCGCAACCGGTGGGCACGGATGGCAAATTGGTGGAGGGTGCACGTCCGTTGTGGGATTCCGATTGGAGCGATGCTATGGAGCAACAGGCACTCCGTACGGAACTGAACCTGAGTGTTTCCGGTGGTGGTAAAGCCAATCAGTATTTCTTCTCTGCCGGTTATCTGAATGATAAAGGAATTGCGCTTGAATCCGGCTATCAGCGTTTCAATATCCGCTCCAACGTTACCAGTGAAATGACTTCCTGGTTGAAAGGGGGTGTCAATCTGAGTTTTGCCCATTCCATGCAGAATTATCCGGTTTCTTCCGACTCTAAAGTCAGTAACGTGATAACTGCCGGACGTACCATGCCGGGTTTTTATCCGATTTATGAGATGAATACCGACGGCAGTTATAAATTGGATGAGAACGGAGACCGTATCTATGATTTCGGCTCTTACCGTCCTTCCGGTTCGATGGCAAACTGGAACTTGCCCGCTACGTTGCCTTTGGATAAGTCGGAACGTATGAAAGATGAAATTTCCGGCCGTACCTTTCTGGAAGCTACGATTATCGAGGGATTGAAGTTTAAGACAAGTTTCAATTTCGATTTGATAAACTATAATACTTTGGATTATACGAATCCCAAGATCGGTCCGGCTAAGGAGAACGGGGGAAGTGTCAGTCGGATGAATACCCGTACTTTCTCTTGGACGTGGAATAATATTGCTACGTATGACAAGACGATTGGGGAACATCATTTCAATGTTCTTGCCGGTATTGAGGCGTATTCGTATCGTTACGATGAACTGACTGCGTCACGTTCAAAGATGGCACAACCTGATATGCCGGAACTGGTAGTCGGCTCTCAGTTGACAGGAGGATCGGGATATCGCATTGATTATGCATTGGTGGGGTATCTCACGCAATTGTTATATGATTATCGGAACAAATACTTCTTCTCGGCTTCTTACCGCCGTGACGGTTCTTCACGCTTTGCACCGGAAACCCGTTGGGGTAATTTCTGGTCGTTGGGTACTTCCTGGCGTGTAGACCGGGAAGAGTTTATGGCAAGTACTTCCGACTGGCTTTCCGCACTGACTTTGAAAATGAGCTACGGTGCGCAGGGAAATGATAACTTGGGTACGTATTACGCAAGTAAGGGACTTTATTCCATCGTTTCCAATTTGGGAGAGAATGCGTTGGTATCCGACCGTATGGCAACTCCTAATCTGAAATGGGAAACGAATCTGAACTTTAATTTGGGAATGGATTTCTCACTGTTCAATAACCGTTTCTCCGGTTCGTTCGATTTCTTTACACGCCGTTCAAAAGATTTGCTTTATTCCCGTCCGATTGCTCCCTCTCTGGGATATGGTTTTATTGACGAGAATGTGGGAGCTTTGAAGAATACGGGTATCGAATTGGTGCTTAACGGAACGGTTATCAATCAGAACGGCTGGGTTTGGAAGCTGGGTATGAACCTGACTCACTATAAGAATAAGGTAACGGAACTTCCATTGAAAGATATGCCGCAGAGTGGAGTAAACAAACTTCAGGTAGGTCGCTCGGTATATGATTTCTATATGAAAGAGTGGGCGGGCGTAGATCCGGACAATGGAAAGCCGTTGTGGTATGCAGATGAACTGGACGCTGATGATAATCCGACGGGCAAACGTGTGACAACGAGTGATTATGCTTCGGCCGATTATTATTATGTCAATAAATCCTCGCTTCCTAAAGTGTATGGTGGGTTCAATACGTCGCTTTCCTGGAAAGGGTTCGACTTGTCTGCTATTTTTGCTTATAGTATCGGAGGGTATATCTACAATCGTGATATAACGATGATTCTACATAACGGTAGCCTGGAAGGACGTGCCTGGTCGACTGAAATCCTAAGACGTTGGACACCGGACAACCGCTACACAGACGTGCCTGCTCTAAGTACGACTTCCAATAACTGGAACTCGGCGTCTACTCGGTTCTTGCAGAATAATTCTTATATGCGGCTGAAAAACCTGACGCTCTCTTACAACCTGCCCAAACCGTGGGTCAGTAAGCTGGCATTGAGCAGTGTGCAGGTGTATGTGCAAGGAGATAATTTATTTACCATTCACAAGAATCAAGGATTGGACCCCGAACAGGGAATTACCGGAATTACCTATTATCGTTATCCGGCTATGCGGACTATTTCCGGAGGTATTAACATTGCTTTCTAAATCAGACTAAATTATGAGAAAAATAAAAATACAATCTATTCTGGCAGCCATTGCCGGACTTCTTCTGGCAACGGGTTGCAGTAGCAGTTTCCTGGATACAGATCCCACAGATGCGGTGAGTTCCGAGAAAGTACCTGTGCCCGAAAATGCGGAGGCGCTTGTGAACGGTGCCTGGTATAATCTGTTTGACTATTCGAGTACTTATGCCAATATCGGTTATCGTGCGCTTCAGTGTCTGGATGACATGATGGCAAGTGATGTCGTTTCCCGTCCGAAATACGGTTTCAATTCTTCGTATCAGTTCGATGACATTGCTATATCTTCAAACAGCAGAACGGAATTTGCCTGGTATCTGATGTATAAAACGATAGATAACTGCAACACGGCTCTTTCCATTAAAGGGGATTCGGAAGAACTCCGGAAGGCTCAAGGGCAAGCGTTGGTCCTGCGTGCCTTTTGCTATCTGCACTTGGTGCAGCATTATCAGTTCACGTATTTGAAAGATAAAGATGCGCCTTGCGTACCTATTTATACTGAGCCGAGCAATAACACTACCGTTCCGAAAGGGAAATCAACGGTAGCTCAAGTTTACCAACGTATTTTCGAGGATTTGGCTTTGGCGCAGGATTATTTGAAGAATTACGTTCGGAGTGGTGATAACCAGAAGTTCAAACCGGATTTGGCTGTGGTAAACGGACTTCTGGCCCGTGCCTATTTGCTGACCGGGCAGTGGGAGGAAGCTGCAAAGGCTGCCGCATCTGCTCGTAAGGACTATTCATTGATGACGACTACTGCCGAATATGAGGGATTCAATAATATCTCCAATCAAGAGTGGATATGGGGATTTCCTCAAATCCCTTCTCAATCGGATGCGAGTTATAATTTTTACTATTTGGATGCGACATACGTCGGAGCTTACAGCAGTTTCATGGCCGACCCTCATTTGAAAGATACTTTTGTTGAAGGTGACATCCGTTTGCCTTTGTTTCAGTGGATGCGCGAAGGATATCTGGGATATAAAAAGTTCCATATGCGTGCGGACGATACAGCTGATTTGGTGTTGATGCGTGCTGCTGAGATGTATCTGATAGAAGCCGAAGCGAATGTCCGCGACGGTATGAAACTATCTCAGGCTGTGATTCCTTTGAATACGTTGCGCAATGCTCGCGGAGTAGTGGATTATGATGTGGCGGGAAAATCACGGGAAGATGTGATTAATGAAATCTTGCTGGAACGTCGTCGAGAACTTTGGGGAGAAGGCTTTGGGATTACGGACATACTCCGCACTCAGAAAGCTGTAGAACGTACTGCTTTATCAGAAGAAATGCAGAAAACAGAAGTAGACTGTTGGCAAGAAGGAGGTGGATTCGCCAAACGGAATCCATTGGGACATTGGTTCCTCCGTTTCCCGGACACTACGCCATTTACAGCAAATAGTACTTATTACCTGTATGCCATTCCACAAAAAGAAATAAATGCTAATCCTAACTTATAAATAGCTCTCTTAATTTTTTGACTTTAACCTTAACTTGTAGACCGGTATACGTCGCGATGATGCATACCGGTCATTTTTGTATTATTCTGAAAAAAAATGTCTTATCGGGATACTATGTGCGGAATATTTGTACCTTTGTGAACAGATATCTCTTAAAAATAAAATATACATATTAAATAAACTCAGTACGCATGAAAACGAAACACGTAATTACAATATTGATGGTTCTAATCTCTGGTTTGGGAATCGTATCTTGTGATGATGATAATGAACGTTTCTTCCTTTATCAGATAGATGAAGTCGTTTTTCCCGATCAAGCTATTAGTAGTACTGCCATAAACATAGTAGGTGGCGGTAGTGTCGGAATCACAGGAGGAAAAGCTCCTTATACAGCTGAAATAGAAGATGAACAAATAGCTACGGTGAAGGTCGATGAAGATAGGGTAAGAATATCTCCCGTAAAACTGGGAACGACTAGTCTTATAGTGAAAGATGCGGACGGGTTGACCGTTAAGATTGGAGTTAAAGTGGTGGAATCTGTACAAAGATTTATGAGTAATGCCGTATACGTGAAGATTGAAGGTGAAAATGTTAATGATGCAAACAAAGAGACATTAGAAGAATTAGAGGCTCAAGTCATTGCCGATGGTTTTTTAAAAGCTACCGGATATGTGAGGTTTGTGTATAACACTAAAGATGGCGGTGAAATGACATTGCTTGCGGAAAATACAGCTGGTGCTAAAATAATAACTGCTCCTTTTGAAAAAGTAATTAAGCAGATAGGTGAAGAATCATATTCTGCATTTTTAGTAAACTATGAAGATAGGACACATGAGCTTTACTTAACTGCTCCCGAAAGACCGGAACCGGATACCCGTTCATTGGGACCTATGCCATGCTGGTTGGTGGAAGATGTGACGGAAATATATAAAGCACAGCATTCGGAACTAGGTTTGACTTCTGTCCGACGAGTCTGTATTGGTAGCTTAAACCGTTAAATATCGGCTATAAAGATTCCATCTTATAAAATAAAGTGCCCCTCAAAAGTTCGGATTATAACTTCTGAGGGGCATTTTATTTGGCTTGTTACAATTTTAAAGAAACACTATGGTTGCCAATCAATTTTCTTTTTCTTCAAATTGGGTAGAAAGAAGGTTACTAATCCTAATAGCGGCATATAAGCACAAATATTATATACGTATTCAATGCTTGTTTTATCTGCTAAATTACCGAGCACGGCAGAGGCTACACCGGCCACTCCGAAAGCAAATCCAAAGAACAGACCTGATATCAGTCCGAGCTTGGTCGGAAGCAATTCCTGTGCGTAAAGTAATATAGCCGGAAAAGCGGAAGAAAGCATTAATCCCACGCAGAAACTAAGAATAACAGTCCACATCAGATTGGCGTGCGGCATGAGTAAACTGAATGGGGCGGCTCCCAGAATAGAAGCCCAAATAACATACTTACGACCGATACGGTCACCGACGGGACCTCCGATTAGCGTTCCGATGGCAGTAGCAACTAAAAAAATGAATAGATACAATTGTGATTCCTGTACTGTAACATTGAATTTGTGAATCAGATAAAACGTATAATAACTGGTCAGACTTGCCATATAGATGTATTTCGAGAAGATCAGTATTAATAAGATACCGATAGAAATAGCAGTTTTATCCATAGGTAGGGGAAGAAGAACCGGTTTTCTTACGCTGACGGTTTGTGCCTTCATCCGGTTCAGATAAGATTTATACCATTTGCAGATCGGATACATGACCACGATAGCTGCGACGGCCACAAATGCAAATATGAAAAGATGTTGTCGTCCATAAGGTGCAACCAGCAAAGCTACCAATAACGGCCCTAATGAGCCTCCGAAATTACCGCCTACCTGGAACAGTGATTGTGCGAGTCCGCGTTTTCCGCCAGAAGCAAGGAAGGTGATACGGGAAGCTTCCGGATGAAGTACCGAAGAGCCGATTCCGATTAAGAACACAGATAATAGTATCCAATAGAGATTGTTGGAAAATGCTAAGTTCACTAAACCTACCATTGTGAAACTCATTCCGATAGGCAGCGACCATGCAACGGGATATTTATCGAAAATGATTCCGGTAATTGGCTGGAATACCGAAGCTGAAAGCTGATAGACCAATGTGATAAAACCGATTTGTGCAAAACTCAGTCCTAAATCATCTTTAAATAGCGGATAAGCTGCTGAAACAACAGATTGTAAAAGGTCATTGAGACAATGTGAGAGGCTTAATGCTATTAAAATGGAGAACGTAATTTTCCCTACAGGTTGTTCTTGATTTTGTACCATAATACCTATTATCTATTGAAATGTTCCTGAAAAATTGACCGCAAAGGTACATAAACTTTTGCAAAGTAAAGAGAAATATGAGTTTTAAGACTAAGGATTGTAAATTGTGGTTAATTCATTTTTCATTGGCTGAACTATTCTTTGCACTTACTGTTGTTACCTTAAAAAGGAGGATTATATGGGCTTTATTTGGTATATCATTATTGGTATTGTGGCTGGATTTCTTGCCGGTAAAATAATGCGTGGCGGAGGTTTTGGTCTTATCATAAATCTATTGCTTGGTATTCTTGGAGGTGTGTTAGGCGGTTGGGTGTTTGCACTTTTCGGCCTTGCGGCTTCCGGATTGATTGGAAGTCTGATTACTTCCACAGTAGGTGCTGTCCTGGTGTTATGGATTGCTTCGTTGTTCTCGAAATCTCGATGAGTAGTAGTATTTTATATAATTTATTAATCTAAAAAACGAACTTAATTATGGAATGTAGACATGGTAATTTCTGGATTGGACTCGGAATCGGGTCGATTCTAGGTGCGGTAGCTTATCGCCTCTCACGTACCGCAAAAGCAAAACAATTGGAGAATGACATTTATGATGCGATTCATCGTATAGGTCGTGATGCGGAAGCGGCAGCAGCTTGTGCTGAAAAAAAAGCAATGAATTTGGGAGTTAAAGCTGTGGAAACCGGAGCTGACATCGCCAATAAAGTAGCGGAGGAAGCTGATAAGGTAGCTGGTAAGGTAAAGGATAAATGGGAAAAATAAGAAAATCAGGATTGGTAATCGGCTTCATTTAAGTTGATTACCAGTTTTTTATGATGGTTAACTGCTGTCTGTATAAATTGAATATTAGTTGTGTGTCCGTGCACACTTTACACGTTTCATCTTTCTTCTCAGTCTTTTCTGAGGGTAAAACTCCCTCTTTTTTATACTTCTCTTTCCTTTGGAATATACTTTTTATTAATTATTCTGTTGTATTTCTTATGTTTAACAACATGAATGTATTTCTTTGTTTCTTATTAAATACTTGAATATTAGTGGTATATCTTCTTTATTATGTAGTTGTGTGTGCGCACACACTATTGCATAATTCAATAATTCATTTTACTTTTGTCAGCGAAAAACAAAATACTTCTTACTATATGGATAAAGAATTCTCAAATATTCGTATTGTAGACATCGCTAAAATGGCTGGTGTCTCTGTCGGTACGGTAGACCGGGTTATTCATAATCGTGGACGGGTATCTGAGGAAAACAGAAAGAAAGTACAGGCTATTTTAGAGATGGTTCACTACCAGCCCAATCTTATGGCGCGGTCATTAGCCTCTAAAAAACAGTATCATTTTGTTGCCATTATTCCGTCTTTTACTCAAGGAGAATACTGGGAAGCTATTTCGGAAGGTATTGACAAAGTAGCTGCGGAAATGGAAACATATAATATAACTATTACCAAGCTTTTTTTCGACCAATATAACAACAAGACTTTTGATGATATCACCCGTAATTTATTGGATGAGAAGGTGGATGGGGTGTTAATAGCCACATTGTTTACAGATTCTGTGATTCGTCTTTCGCAGGAGTTGGACAGAAACGAGATTCCTTATGTTTATGTCGATTCTAATATTGAAGGGCAACATCAATTGGCTTATTTCGGTACGGAATCATACGATGCGGGAGTCATTGCAGCCCGATTGCTGACGGATCGGCTTTCGCCCACCTCAGATATTTTGATGGCACGGATTGTTCATAGTGGTAAGAACGATTCCAATCAGGGTAAGAACCGTAGAGATGGATTTTGTTATTATCTGAAGGAGGTCGGATTCTCCGGAAAGTTGCATGAAGTGGAATTGAAAATCAGTGATTCGGTATATAATTTTGCCAAGCTCAATGAAATATTCGAGTTAAATCCTGGTATAAAAGGGGCTATTATATTCAACTCCACCTGCTACATTTTGGGAAATTACTTGAAGACGAGAGGGATGCAAGCGGTAAAACTGGTAGGTTACGACCTCATCGAGAGAAATACCCAATTACTCTCCGAAGGTGTTATTACTGCACTGATTGCGCAGCGTCCTGAAAGACAGGGGTATGAAGGAATCAAGTCGCTATGCAATTATTTGTTATTCAAGCAAAAATCGGAAAAGGTGAACTTAATGCCGATTGATATTCTCTTGAGAGAAAATCTGAAGTATTATCTGAACAATAAACTATAAACATATAAATTTTTAGAACTATGAATGAATTATTTAACGTAAAAGGCAAAGTAGTTGTAATTACCGGTGGAGCCGGAATCTTAGGTAAAGGTATTGCTGCATATCTTGCAAAAGAAGGTGCAAAAGTAGTGGTACTCGACAGAAGTGAAGAAGCTGGAAAAGCATTGGTAGAAAGTATCAAGGCAGAAGGAAACGAAGCTAAGTTCCTTTATACAGATGTAATGGACAAAGAAGTTCTGGAAGGCAACAAAGTGGAAATAATGAAAGCGTATGGACGTATTGATGTTTTGTTGAATGCTGCCGGTGGTAATATGGCAGGTGCTACAATCGCACCGGACAAGACATTCTTTGACTTGCAGATTGACGCATTCAAGAAAGTAGTGGATTTGAATCTGTTCGGTACAGTATTGCCTACAATGGTATTTGCTGAAGTCATGGTTGAACAGAAAAAGGGGTCTATCGTAAACTTCTGTTCTGAATCGGCTCTTCGTCCGTTGACCCGTGTCGTAGGTTACGGTGCAGCGAAAGCAGCGATCGCTAACTTTACCAAATACATGGCTGGTGAACTGGCTTTGAAATTCGGTAATGGTCTGCGTGTAAACGCTATCGCTCCCGGATTCTTCCTGACAGAACAGAACAGAACATTGTTGACGAATCCGGATGGTTCACTGACTGACCGTTCTAAGACTATTCTTGCGCATACTCCGTTCAATCGTTTCGGTGAACCGGAAGACCTTTACGGAACCATTCATTATCTGATTAGTGATGCCTCTAACTTCGTAACAGGTACAGTAGCTGTTATCGATGGTGGATTTGACGCATTCTCAATCTAATTTTAACTTTTAATTTTTTATTTAGCAATATGTATTTATGTGAACAAACCTGGCGCTGGTACGGTCCTAATGATCCGGTGAGCTTATGGGATATTAAGCAAGCAGGCGCTACCGGTATAGTAAATGCCCTTCATCATATTCCGAATGGCGAAGTATGGACTGTAGAAGAAATCATGAAGCGCAAGCAGATGATTGAAGAAGTAGGACTTACATGGTCTGTTGTAGAGAGTGTACCCGTACACGAACATATCAAGACGCAGACCGGTGATTTCATGAAGTATATTGAGAATTATAAGGAAAGTATCCGTAATCTGGCAAAATGTGGAGTAATGGTAGTTACTTACAACTTTATGCCTGTATTGGACTGGACACGTACGGACCTTGCCTATACAATGCCGGACGGCTCTAAAGCACTCCGTTTTGAAAAGGCGGCTTTCATAGCTTTCGATCTTTTCATCTTGAAACGTCCGAATGCGGAAAAAGACTACACTCCGGAAGAAATAGCTAAGGCTAAAGCCCGTTTCGAGCAAATGAGCGAGGATGATAAGAAACTGCTGGTTCGCAATATGATTGCCGGACTGCCCGGTTCGGAAGAAAGTTTCACAGTGGAACAGTTCCAGGAAGCTTTGGACCGTTATAATGATATTGATGCAGAAAAACTTCGTTCCAACTTGATTTTCTTCTTGAAAGAAATTGCCCCTGTTGCCGATGAAGTGGGAGTGAAGCTGGTGATTCACCCGGATGATCCTCCTTATACAATTTTAGGATTGCCGCGTATTCTGAGTACGGAAGAAGATTTCAGAAAACTGATTGAAGCCGTACCTAATGAGTCCAACGGTCTTTGTTTGTGTACAGGCTCTTTCGGTGTGCGTGCCGATAATGACCTTGCAGGTATGATGGAACGTTTTGGCGACCGTGTGAACTTTGTGCATTTGCGCAGTACGCAGCGTGATGAGGAAGGCAACTTCTACGAAGCCAACCACTTGGAAGGAAATGTAGATATGTACAACGTAATGAAGGCTTTTATTCTTTTGCAACAGCGTCGTAAATGCTCTATCGCCATGCGTCCCGACCACGGACATCAGATGATTGATGACTTGAAAAAGAAAACAAATCCTGGATATTCATGCTTAGGCCGCCTTCGCGGCTTGGCGGAACTTCGCGGCTTGGAAATGGGTATCGCCAAGTCTATCCTCTAATCGAAGTACATAGTTAGCACTTTATTATCAAACACTACGGCTATTATTGATTGAAATAATAGTTGTAGTGTTTTTTATTTGCCTTCTTCCGCTTCTATCGTATCATCATAAGTTAATCCGTGAATAGCCGTTGTCCATTGTGTATTGTAATTGGGAGCAGGATGGATTGATTTTCCAGCTAAGCCATAAAATAGATAAAAAAGCAGATGGATTGTTCGTGTAAAAATATTCATTATTAGAGAAAAGCCTTACCATTTGTAATGGATTGAACATTTTTATTTAATGGATTGAACATTTTTGCTCAAGTGAATAAACATTTTATAGATGATGGGATATAAAAGAGAACAATATTCAGAAGTGATGGCACGCATTAATGAACCTCGCGGAAAAATACAGGTTATTGTTGGGCCACGCCAAGTGGGTAAGTCCACATTGATTGGTCAAGTCCTTGAAGTCTGCAATATGCCTTATGACAGTTATTCGGCTGATGATGTCGTAGGTGCATCTGCAGACTGGCTGGCAGGTGTATGGCAGACAGCTCGTATGCGTATGGACATACGTGGGGAAGGGAAACGCCTATTGGTGGTAGACGAAATACAAAAGATAAACAACTGGAGCGAGACTGTAAAGGCTGAATGGGACAGAGATACCCGTGAAAAACGTGAGCTCATAGTCGTATTATTGGGGTCATCACGCATGTTAATCGAAAAGGGACTCACCGAATCATTGGCCGGCAGATATGAGCTAATTCGGCTGACACATTGGACTTTCCCTGAAATGAGAGAATGCTTCGGTTGGAATCTCTACCAATATGTCTATTTTGGTGGGTATCCGGGCGCAGCATCTTATATCACCGATGAGCGTCGTTGGCGAAACTACGTCAAAGACTCTTTGGTTGAACCATCCATCTCGAAGGATGTGCTGATGAATACAAAAATCATGAAGCCACAACTACTCCGCCAACTGTTTGAACTCGGTAGTAGTTATAGTGGCGAGCTACTGTCTCTTACCAAAGTGGCCGCTCAGCTTCAAGATGTAGGCAATGTCACCACGCTGGCTAGTTACCTCCATTTTTTGGATGAATGTGGTTTGCTGTGTGGTTTACAGAAGTATGCCGAAGACGATGCTCGCAAATACAACTCAATTCCTAAATTTCAAGTCCATAACAACGCTTTGCGCAACGTGTATGCTGATAAGGACTTCACGGAAATGGCTGAAGATCCTAAAGCTTGGGGGCGTTATGTAGAATCAGCAGTTGGTGCCTATATTGTAAGTCAGGCACAGATTTGTGATTACAAGGCTTATTACTGGCGTGATAGCCACGACGAAGTTGACTTTGTGCTTCATAGAAGAGGCAAGACAATCGCCATCGAGGTTAAAAGCGGAAGACGAACCACCAACAATGGCTTGCCTAAATTTGAAAAAGCTTACCATCCGTATAGGGCCTTTGTGGTCGGTTCCGGAGGCTTATCCTTTGAAGAGTTCCTATCAATAGATTTGAATTTACTCTTCAAGTAGGCGTATAACAAAAATTTGCCCATTCAAAAAAAAGAAAGAGACTTACCTGTCATCGGGTAGGTCTCTCGTTTTCCTCCTACTCGATTTTGTTTTTTTTCGGTTCGGGAATGATAAGCAAAGCTATTTGTGCGCAAGCTTCAGCATCTGCCAATGCGTGGTGATGGTTGGTCAGGTCATATCCGCACCGGGCGGCTACTGTGTGTAATTGATGATTCGGGAGTTCTTTTCCAAACACTTTTCTAGAGGCGCGGCAGGTGCAATAGAATTTATATGGAGGATAAGTCATTCCATACAGTTCATGAACCGCACGAAGGCAACCCTCATCAAAAGGGCTGTTGTGAGCTACCAGTGGCAAACCGTCTATCAGCGGTTTGATTTCCGCCCATACTTCTGGAAAATCATCCGCTTCTATCGTGTCATCGTACGTGAGTCCGTGGACAGCTGTCGTCCATTGGGTATAGTAGTTGGGGGCAGGACGAATCAAACGATAGATTTTGTTCATAATCTTTCCTTCCTTTACAATGACAACACCAACACTGCATATGCTAGTACGTTTGCCGTTGGCTGTTTCAAAGTCGATAGCAGCAAAATTCCTCATTTATTTTTTTATTTTGAGATACAAATGTATGAATTAGAATTTATTCTCTCTATATTTGTTTGCAAAATATATCCATGTATACAGAATATCAGCCTTCTCATTTACTTGTTCCCTATATTGATAAC
>USPQ01000036.1 GCA_900556625.1 uncultured Bacteroides sp.
ATTCGTCTGTGACACCTTGCGCAATTCATCACCTGTTATTTGCGTAGAACTACCCGTAAAGCTGGATTTACGAACATTACTGTATCCCGTAACGACTACATCCTCCAATGTTTTCACATCGTCCACCATAGTTATTTCAAGCATCTTCTTACGGGTAGCATCCACCTGAAGTGTTTGTTTTTTCATTCCGATAAAAGAGACCTCCAAAGTCACTTTGTCATTTTTCACATCCAGCGTAAACTCACCTTCAATGTTTGTTGAAGTACCTGTACGAGTACCTTTCACAATAATACTGGCTCCGGGAATCGGATCTCTATTCGAATCAACAACCATACCGCGAATACGGTTTTCCCGTTTTTCCGCCTGCATTTTGCGAATCACCACAATGCCGTCCTTCACCACATAATCAAATCCCTGAGGATTAAGAATCAACTTAAGTGCGATCTCCCATTTCTCATTTTTCGCATCAATCGACACCGGAGGCACTCCTTTAAACATTTGTGAATTATACAACATATTCACACCTGTTTGTTTCTTCACTGCATCCAAAACAGTCTCGATAGAGACATTGTGCAGTTTCAAAGTTACCGTCTTGTCTTGTGACGGTAAAGCCCATGCACTAAACGTGCAGCACATTGCCACTAGAAAACATAGCAGCCATCGTTTTTCTCTCATAAATTAATGATTAAACTTTTGTGTACCTAATATTCTAACTATTCTATATTATTCCAATTCTTCTACCTTATCATATATCAATATGTTCCTTCCACTGATTTTATAAGTCAGATCTCCTGTCAGTTCCAGTGCATCCAGGAATGAATTTATTGTTCCATAGCGTTTCAAACTACCACTATAAGTAATGTCACGCAAATGGGGAGTCTCATAATAAA
Organism: uncultured Bacteroides sp.; assembly: GCA_900556625.1. Classification (GTDB taxonomy): domain Bacteria; phylum Bacteroidota; class Bacteroidia; order Bacteroidales; family Bacteroidaceae; genus Bacteroides. Next base: position 891 of record USPQ01000036.1, read on the forward strand.
CCTGTATGTCGTACCAACGTTCGAATGTCTGCATTATCTCTCCTAAAGGGCGGTTATTAAAGACATACCTCCCGTCTACCCAACCGACATATTCATCCAGATCTACCATACGTTTTTCCGAACCGTTGGCAGAAACCACAGCCTGCTCCCCCGGCGAAAGAATAATAGTTCCGATGCTTGATGAAGAGAACTGTACTTTTCCGTGTACCAACGTTGTGTAAACAGACGCATCGGTATAAGCATTGATATTGAAGGCAGTACCAAGCACAGTTACCTCTCCAAGATGAGTCTGCACGATGAATGGCCGTGTTTCGTCTTTCACGACATCAAAATAGGCCTCGCCTTCCAATGCCACAACTCTCCGCTTACCTGCAAAACGTACCGGATAAGTTAACTTGGAGCCGGCATTCAAATGAACAGTAGTTCCATCCGCCAGGATTACGGTATTTTCACCCCCACGCGGTATAACCAACTCATTGGATTTAACCGGTTTTTCTTCGGTACTTTCTTCCTCATGTTGTGTTGTAACGGTTGGTTGATAAGACAGTACTCCTTTCTTATATTTTACTTGAACGCCATCTACTACCACATTCACTTCTTTTTTATCCACATCAATAATGCTACCGTCAGGTAACGTTAACTGCGCCTGTTGTGTACCCGGCTGAATAAGAACTCTCTTCTCCTCTACTGCCGAATAGAAATTCGACATATAGAATGAAAGGCCGACAGCCAGAACTATGACAGCCGCAGCAGCATACCACCAAACCCGGGAAATAAAAGGCTTACGTTCCTTCTTCTCCATTCGTCCGATTTTCTGAAGGAAAGATTGATAAGCTTTCTTTGATGAATAATCTTTATATTCTCCAAACGCAGCCTTCAATGTTTCACCATTCTGCAACTGCTCATACACTTTCTTTAAGTCCGGGCATTCCGCCAATCGTTTTTCAAGCTCTTTCCGTTCTGCTTCATTCGCTTCTCCCAAAAGAAACTTTCTCATTAAAGCAGCATCTTGATATATATTTTCGAACTTATTCATCTTATTATCTATTTTTTAATTAAATTGCAATTTCATCCTTGCTTTATTATAACTATACATAACTCATAGAAAAGGGTGACAAAAAGATGATCTTTTTTTGGAGAAGGAATATCCAACGAGGGATTTTAAAGAGAAAGATATAGCATTATGCTATCAAAATGAAGAAATACGGTTACATTTAACAAAGAAAACAAATCTTAATCAATCAATAAAAAGACAAAGAAGTATCAAATTGACTTTATTTCTTTTTAGAAAAATAAACAGAGAATTATAGAATGAATAGAGTCTCCCAGCTTTTCACGAAGAAATTTATAGCTACGGCTCTTTTGAGTTTTAACGGTATTGATACTTATTTCCAGACGTTCCGCTATTTCTTCCCAAGTATACCCTTCGATTCTCAACAGAATGATCCGGCGTTGCTCAGGCGGAAGTTCTTCAATATGGAAATACAACTGACGGATGATCTCTTCTTTCACTGTCAATGCATAAATCATATCCTCGTCTTGCCGACATTCTTCAGCAAGGGAACTTAGAATACTGTCATGAATCTGATTATTGCGTATATATAATAAGGTATTATTATAACAGGCACGATAAAGATAATTGGTAAGTTCTTTAATATCAGAGAAGGTACGCTTACCCTCCCATACGGAAATAAAGACTTCCTGTACCAAATCTTCAACTGCATCGGGAATTGGCAATATCTTGGAAACATAAACACATAGAGCAGCATAAAAACGATCGTAGAAATCGCCCCACGTCTTTTCATCCTTCCGGTTAACTCCTGCTACTATGGTGTCAATTCTATCACTCATATTGTCACTCTACTCATCAAAAAAGAATACAGAATTCGTAGAAATCGCTATAACCACTTACTATATCGATATTTACGAATGCAAATATATTGTTTTTTTCAAAAACACAGACTTTAAGTAGCCTACAAAATAGAAAATAAAAACGTTCTTTCTCTATATAAAAAACACAATATCATCTATCACCTATCACCGACATCAAGCAAACCGTTTATTCATCGTACTTTCCGACGGTGATAGGTTGTTTCCTAACCTATCACCCAACCTATCACCTATCACCAACCATTTTCAAACAAATTAGTATATAAAACCAGCCGGTATCCACCTACTAAAAAATATATCCCTTAGACAAGGCCAACAGATTATACCTTGGCAGCAGGTGTTTCACGCCGAGAAACAAATAGTTTCAAGTAATGGAAACCAAAGTTTCAAGGCTTAGAAACTCTAGTTTCGCACCGTTGGAACTAAAGTTTCAAGCCGGAGAAACTACTGTTTCCCTTGCAGAAACTTAAATACCCCAATAGGAACAACGCCATGCTTATAGCATACAGCGATATAGGGGTACAAAAAAAGAGCGAATTATTCCGCTCCACCATTAAAGAATCCCCATAAATGGGATTCTTCTTTTTCATCATTCATTTACTCGTTTCCTGAAAACTACTTTTTACTAATACCTAATCAAAACAACCTTTTTCCTAAAAACTAATCTTAAAATCCAATACCTTAATTTTATAAACTAATATCCTTTAATATTACCTTGTTCTAATACCTAAAATCTTAGTAGTTTCACAACTACGCTGCAAAGGTATAGCTGTTTTAGAAAACAACAATAGTTAGTATGCTAAAAAACATATTTTCCCCTATTTTTTTGATTTATATCAAGAAAACGAGGAACGATTAGGTGTAATAAGGACATTCATTATTCAAATGAATGGAATCACGGACAGATCTTCTCTTTTCACTTCTATTTCATCAGAGGAACCGCCCATTTTTCTACTTACAAAAAGACAGCAAATAAAAGATTAAATATGCAAAATTCTAGCATTCCGTTCCCAAAAGCAAGTACAAAGCAATAAATAAGAGATAAGATTGTAGACATTCTGTATATTTAAACTCCAAAATTACGGCGATTTTTCGAACCATTCCGGACACTCCCCCCGAATTTTCGGAAGCAAAAACAACTGAAAGATACAAGTCTCGCAACTTTTCCGTAACTTTGCAGCGTTTGATAATAAATAAGATAGGAATGGATTTTAAGTACGACGTTATCGTAATCGGTGCCGGACATGCAGGCTGTGAAGCAGCAGCAGCAGCAGCAAATTTAGGTTCCAAGACTTGTCTCATCACAATGGACATGAACAAGATTGGACAGATGAGTTGCAACCCGGCCGTAGGAGGAATCGCCAAAGGACAAATAGTACGTGAGATAGATGCACTGGGTGGACAAATGGGATTGGTGACAGATGAAACAGCTATTCAGTTCCGAATCTTAAACCGTTCAAAAGGCCCCGCCATGTGGAGTCCTCGTGCCCAATGCGACCGCGCCAAGTTTATCTGGTCATGGCGCGAGAGACTGGAAAACACCCCCAACCTTCATATTTGGCAAGATACCGTATGCGAACTTCTCGTTGAAAACGGAGAGGTGACAGGACTCGTCACCGTCTGGGGAGTTACTTTCAAAGCAAAGTGCATCGTACTGACTGCGGGAACTTTCCTCAACGGACTGATGCACGTAGGACGCCACCAACTACCAGGCGGAAGAATGGCCGAACCGGCTTCCTATCAACTGACCGAATCTATCGCCCGCCATGGGATTACTTACGGAAGAATGAAGACCGGAACTCCGGTACGTATCGACGCACGCAGCGTGCACTTCGACCAAATGGAAACGCAAGACGGAGAATGTGACTTCCACAAGTTCTCTTTCATGAATACAAGTACACGTCATTTGAAACAACTCCAATGCTGGACATGCTATACAAATGAAGAAGTACATCGGATTTTACGTGATGGATTGCCGGACTCTCCCCTTTTCAACGGACAAATTCAAAGTATCGGCCCACGCTATTGCCCCAGCATAGAGACCAAGATTGTGACTTTCCCCGACAAAGACCAGCATCAGCTTTTCCTCGAACCGGAAGGAGAAACGACACAGGAATTATACCTCAATGGATTCTCCTCTTCGCTTCCAATGGATATACAGATTGCTGCCTTGAAAAAGATTCCCGCTTTCAAAGACTTGGTTATTTATCGTCCGGGATATGCAATTGAATATGACTACTTCGATCCGACACAATTAAAACATACGCTGGAATCGAAAGTTATTAAAAACTTGTTCTTTGCCGGACAAGTAAACGGAACCACCGGCTACGAAGAGGCCGGAGGACAAGGAGCAATAGCCGGAATCAATGCACACATTAATTGCCATGGTGGAGAAGAATTTACGTTGGCACGCGATGAAGCATATATCGGCGTATTAATCGACGATTTAGTTACCAAGGGAGTTGACGAACCTTACCGGATGTTTACTTCACGCGCAGAATACAGGATTCTGCTCCGTATGGACGATGCAGACATGAGACTTACCGAACGGGCATACAAACTCGGATTAGCCAAGGAAGACCGTTATCGGTTGATGAAAAGCAAGAAGGAAGCTGTGGAACAGATTATTTCTTTCGCACGAAACTATTCGATGAAACCGGCACTAATTAATGATGCGCTCGAAAAGATAGGAACAACTCCCCTACGTCAAGGTTGCAAATTAATTGAAATATTGAACCGTCCGCAGGTGACGATAGAGAACATAGCCGAACACATTCCGGCATTTCAACGGGAACTGGAAAAAGCAACAAGTGCCAACCAAGACCGTAAAGAAGAAATTTTGGAAGCTGCCGAAATCTTAATCAAATATCAAGGTTATATTGACAGAGAGCGAATGATAGCAGAAAAGCTGGCACGCCTGGAAAGTATAAAGATAAAAGGTAAGTTTGACTATTCTTCTATCCAGTCCCTATCCACCGAAGCTCGCCAAAAGCTGACTAAAATAGATCCGGAGACCATTGCCCAAGCGAGCCGGATTCCGGGAGTATCGCCAAGCGACATCAACGTGTTGCTGGTACTTTCGGGCCGGTAAGCGGCAACGTTTCACGTGAAACAAAGCATTTAAAGAAACGAGATAAATCAATGATTATGAGCAAAGAAACGCTAATTAAAAGTATCCGGGAAATTCCCGACTTTCCGATTCCGGGAATCCTGTTTTACGATGTAACCACATTGTTCAAAGATCCGTGGTGCTTGCAAGAATTATCGGACGTTATGTACGAGATGTATAAGGATAAAGGTATCACCAAAGTTGTAGGTATAGAATCAAGAGGATTCATCATGGGACCGATTCTGGCTACCCGACTCAATGCTGGCTTCATCCCTATCCGTAAACCCGGAAAACTTCCCGCAGAAACTATTGAAGAAAGCTATGACAAAGAATACGGAAAAGACACAGTGCAGATTCACAAAGATGCATTGGATGAAAACGATGTAGTACTGCTGCATGACGACTTACTGGCAACGGGCGGAACAATGAAAGCAGCCTGCGAACTGGTGAAGAAATTGAAACCGAAGAAAGTATATATCAACTTTATCATCGAACTGAAAGACCTCAACGGAAAATCAGTATTCGGAGATGATGTAGAAGTAGAATCCGTATTGACTTTATAAAGGATTTGTTTATATTTGCAGGGCGTAGTGATACTACGCCCTTTTTCATTTTAGCTATTTCATCCCTAAAGATTATGAATACAGAAGCGGAAAACAAAACCAATAAATACTTGAAAGGAATCGTGGCAAACCTTCCTGAAAAGCCGGGAATCTACCAGTACCTGAATGCGGAAGGAACGATTATATACGTTGGAAAGGCTAAAAACCTGAAGAAAAGGGTATACTCTTATTTCAGCAAAGAACACGAGCCGGGAAAGACACGGGTATTGGTAAGCAAGATAGCTGATATACGGTATATCGTGGTGAACACAGAGGAAGATGCACTGCTATTGGAAAATAATCTGATCAAGAAATATAAGCCGCGTTATAACGTCTTATTAAAGGATGACAAGACTTACCCTTCGATCTGTGTACAGAACGAATATTTTCCCAGGATATTCAGAACCCGGAAGATTATCAGAAACGGCTCATCTTATTATGGTCCGTACAGCCATATCCCCTCGATGTATGCAGTGCTGGACTTGATAAAGCATTTATATCCGTTACGTACCTGTTCTTTAAACCTCACTCCGGAGAACATACGGGCCGGGAAGTTCAATGTATGCCTCGAATATCATATAAAGAACTGTGCAGGACCCTGCATCGGGCTTCAGTCACAAGAAGAATATCTAAAAAACATCGATGAAATCAAAGAGATTCTAAAAGGGAATACGCAGGAAATTAGCCGTATGCTATTGGAGAAGATGCAGACTTTGGCCGGTGAAATGAAGTTTGAGGAAGCACAGAAGATTAAAGAGAAATATCTTTTGATAGAGAACTACCGTTCCAAATCAGAAGTGGTAAGCGCCGTACTACATAATATAGATGTCTTTTCGATCGAGGAGGATGACAGCAATTCCGCATTTATCAATTATCTGCATATTACAAACGGAGCAATCAACCAGGCATTTACTTTCGAATATAAAAAGAAGTTGAATGAATCCAAGGAGGAATTGCTGACGCTCGGCATTATCGAAATGAGGGAACGTTATAAAAGCCGGTCACGAGAGATTATCGTCCCCTTCGAACTTGACCTGGAATTAAATAATGTCGTTTTCACCGTTCCCCAACGGGGTGATAAGAAGAAATTGCTGGATCTTTCTATCCTGAACGTGAAGCAATACAAGGCCGACCGCATGAAACAGGCGGAGAAACTGAATCCTGAACAGAGAAGTATGCGCCTGATGAAAGAAATACAGCAAGAACTGCATTTGGAGAGACCGCCCTTGCAGATTGAATGTTTTGATAACTCGAACATACAGGGATCGGACGCAGTGGCAGCTTGCGTGGTATTCAAAAAGGCCAAACCTTCGAAGAAAGATTACCGGAAATACAATATAAAGACAGTAGTGGGGCCTGATGATTATGCTTCGATGAAAGAAGTCGTAAAAAGGCGTTATCAGCGCGCAATAGAAGAAAGTTCGCCGTTGCCCGACCTGATCATTACCGACGGTGGGAAAGGGCAAATGGAGGTCGTCAGAGAGGTCATTGAGGACGAACTAGGATTGAATATCCCTATTGCCGGATTGGCTAAAGACAATCGCCACCGCACGTCTGAATTGCTATTCGGGTTTCCTCCGCAAACTATCGGGATCAAACAACACACTCCCCTGTTCCGGTTGCTGACACAAATACAGGATGAAGTACACCGCTTTGCGATTAGTTTTCATCGCGACAAACGTAGCAAAAGACAGGTTGCATCTGCATTGGATAGCATCAAAGGCATCGGGGAAAAGACTAAAACAGCTCTTTTGAAAGAATTTAAGAGTGTAAAGCGGATAAAAGAGGCGTCGCTAGAGGACATCAGCGCTATTATTGGGGAAGCGAAGGCCAAGACGGTGAAGGAAGGATTGAATAATGAATAACAGAGGCTAAAAGTAGAAGGTTTCAAGAGGCAGTAACACGTTCTTCTTCGATAATATTTTCCTCCCAATACATCGTTTTCTCTTTCGAAATTCGTAAATTTGCCTTTCATAATCACGAAATAGAATAAATAGCAATGCGAATAGTTATACAACGGGTAAGCCATGCATCAGTGACCATTGAGGGACACTGCAAATCAGCTATCGGAAAAGGAATGCTGATATTAGTCGGCATTGAGGAAGCCGATGGGCAGGAAGACATTGACTGGCTCTGCAAGAAGATAGTAAATCTGCGCATTTTCGACGATGAGAATGGCGTAATGAACAAATCCATACTGGAAGACGGAGGAGAAATTCTGGTTATCAGCCAGTTCACTTTACATGCTTCCACCAAAAAAGGGAACCGTCCTTCTTATATCAAAGCTGCAAAGCCGGAAATATCGGTCCCACTCTATGAGAAGTTCTGCAAAGATTTGACTGCCGCATTGGGCAAAGAAATCGGTACGGGTACCTTCGGTGCAGACATGAAAGTTGAACTTTTGAACGACGGACCTGTTACTATATGCATGGATACGAAAAACAAAGAATAACGTAAACAACTTATAATAAAAGAACTATGACCCTGGAAGAAGCTCAAAAACAGGTAGACCAATGGGTAAAGACATACGGCGTCCGCTATTTCAGCGAATTGACCAATATGGCAGTACTGACGGAAGAAGTCGGGGAACTGGCCCGCGTCATGGCCCGCAAATACGGTGACCAATCCTTCAAAGAAGGTGAGAAAGACAATATCGAAGAAGAAATAGCAGACGTTCTGTGGGTGCTCCTATGCATCGCCAACCAGACAGGCGTAGACGTCACTGCCGCCCTTCAAAAGAGTATGGAAAAGAAAACGAAACGAGATAGCAAAAGACATATCAATAACCCAAAACTGAACGATCATGGAGGAGAATAATTCACTGTCCAACAAGTACGATGCCGCTCTGGCGAAGTATAATACACATCTGAGCGATGCAGATATTCAGGCTCGCGTAGCTGACCTGATTGAAAAGAAAGTGCCGGAGAACAACACGGAAGAAGTCAAGAAATTCCTGTTCACGTGCATTGACCTGACTACACTGAACAGTACGGATAGCGATGAAAGCGTTATGCGATTTACTGAAAAAGTAAACCAGTTCGATGATGAATTTCCTGACTTGAAAAATGTAGCTGCGATCTGCGTGTATCCCAACTTTGCAGCTATCGTCAAGAATACGCTGGAGGTAGACGGAGTGAATATCGCCTGTGTATCAGGAGGATTCCCTTCTTCTCAAACATTTACCGAAGTAAAAGTAGCGGAAACTGCACTGGCCATTGCAGACGGCGCAGACGAAATAGATATTGTAATCTCCATAGGCAAGTTCCTGAGTGGCGACTACGAAGCAATGTGTGAGGAAATACAGGAGTTGAAGGAAGTCTGCAAGGAACGCCACCTCAAGGTAATCCTCGAAACGGGTGCACTAAAGAGCGCTTCCAACATCAAAAAAGCCTCTATCCTATCCATGTATTCAGGTGCGGATTTCATCAAAACATCGACCGGAAAACAGCAGCCTGCAGCTACTCCGGAAGCTGCTTATGTGATGTGTGAAGCTATCAAGGAATACTATCAGAAGACAGGAAACAAGATTGGCTTCAAACCGGCAGGAGGAATCAATACAGTCAATGACGCAATTATTTATTACACTATTGTGAAAGAAGTATTGGGTGAAGAATGGCTGGACAACCGGTTATTTCGCTTGGGAACAAGCCGCCTGGCAAATCTCCTACTCTCTGATATCAAGGGAGAAGAAATAAAATTCTTCTAGGAAAGGCTACATAAGCAATCAAATATGCCTTACCGCACGGCTCTCCGCAAAACGAGAACCGATGCGGTATTTTTTATTTAAGAAAAACTAAAGATAGTTATCAAGCAATCCGCAAAAATCATTATCTTTGTCTCAGATTTGGCTGTGGATATCTAGCTAAATAATTGAACCAGAGAACGTTTCATTTATTACCAAATTCCTGGAATTCGGCAAAATTCAAAGTTATGAATGGTAATAAGCAAACGGGTCTCACGCACTTTCATGTATATACTGTTGTTATATAGCGAACGGAGCGTGGGACTGTTGCTTGTGTATAATTCATAACGGCTTGCCGAAGCCTCAGGAAAATATATAGCAACAGTCCCCACGCTTTTTCAGTGAACTTTAATCATAAGAGTATAAAAATGGAAGCACACATTCAAGCCTTAAGAATAAACCGCAATCCGCTAAATCTAGTCCTCGGGACGAAAAGAAAGCTAGGGTTGCGCATTGGCTATATGGAAGCTGCGTTAAAAGGTTTTTATCTCAACTCAATAGAAACAGGAGTTCACCCGCAAAAGTTAACCCGACTGCTGTCTGAAGAATTTCACTGCGTTGACACCGAATCAACCAACGGACTATTACAATTCCTGACTAATGAAGGAGACAGGGTTCCCTATCAGATCATGCTCCCCTACCTGCTCTCGTCAGACAATATCAACGAATTTGAAACAATCATACATAAACGCTTTTTCGGAGTGGAACGTTTCGTCCGGCAGGGAAACAATTTATACAGATTCGTAAAATATACAGAGGAAAGAAGAGACCCGATTATATGGATAAATGACTTGGAAAGAGGAATTGACGCATGGGATATGGGGATGTTGGTCAACCTGGCACGTGCGGCTTATGAAATCGGATATATCACCAAAGGACAAGCATGGGAACATATTGAGCAGGCAGGAATACTATGCTCCGAAATACTCCGTTCGCCGGAAGAAATAGACAAGAGTTTCCTCCTCGGGCGAGCAATGCAATCAGAGAAAATAGAAGATTGGGACCGTTTATTATCGTGCTATTTACTTTTGAACAAACATCGATAACCGCTATTTTTCGCGATCTACAACGTAATCCAGATAAGACCGGAGAGCCACGCAGATAGCAGAATCCGGCAGAGAGGCCAACAGCCCAAAGGCTTTTTGCTTATATGCGTTCATCGTCCGGACAGCATATTCAATACCACCGTTTTCCTTGGTAAATGCGATCAGACGAGCTATTTCATCGAGAGTAGCCGTACCCTCTTTCACTTTGAGAGCAATTTCAGTAGCCTGATTGTCATTCGCTCTATTAAGTGCATACAAGACAGGGAGTGTCAGTTTGCCTTCAAGCATATCGTTCCCTGTCGGCTTACCGATTTCCTTGCTGTCGAAATAGTCGAAAATATCATCCTTAATCTGAAAACAGATACCGATATATTCACCCAACAAGCGGGCTAATTTCACTTCTTCCTCACTCACTCCTACCGAGTAAGCCGCCGCCGCCGTACAGGCAGCGAATAGGGCCGCAGTTTTCTTACGAATCACATCGAAATAAACTGTCTCCGAAAAGCTATGATTACTTACATTTGAGAGCTGGAGCAACTCGCCGTCGGCAAGATCCTGCCCCAATGAAGATACCAGCCGGATAATCTGATGACTGTTCGTCAGCTCGGCATGCACCAGGCTTGTTGCCAGAAGATAATCCCCCGTCAGTACGGCTACCTTATTATTAAAGATAGCATTCACCGAGAGTTGCCCACGGCGTTCGGTACTTTCGTCCACTACGTCGTCATGCACCAAACTGGCATTATGAAGAAGTTCCAGAGATACCGCCGCATGAAGAGTGGCAGGAGACACGACGCCATAAAGGCGTGCTACCAACAAGACGAGAATAGGACGCATCATCTTTCCACTGCGCTGGCGTATATGAGCTACTACGCTATCAAGCAGTGTATTCGAACTGGAAAGAGAACTATCATAAAGTTCTTTGAAAGCCTCAAGTTCGCTTTCAATCGGTGTTCTGATAATAGAGATGCTGTCCATTCATGCACAATTTGAGCACAAAAGTAATAATAAAACGCTTAATACGGTATTTTTTTGTACTTTTACCATGAAAAATTAATAAAATCTATGGAGTCAGACAATAAATTATTTCTTTTAGACGCTTATGCACTGATATACCGGGCTTATTATGCCTTTATTAAGAATCCCCGAATCAACTCAAAAGGATTCAACACTTCAGCTATTCTAGGGTTTGTCAATACCCTCGAAGAAGTATTGAAGAAGGAGAATCCCACTCATATAGGAGTGGCTTTCGACCCGGCCGGCCCTACCTTCCGCCACGAGGCTTTCGAACAATATAAAGCACAGCGTGAAGAAACTCCGGAAGCAATCCGTCTTTCCGTACCTATTATAAAAGAAATCATCCGTGCCTACCGTATCCCTATTTTGGAAGTGGCAGGCTACGAGGCTGACGACGTGATAGGAACACTCGCTACCGAAGCCGGACGCCAAGGGATTATTACTTATATGATGACCCCGGACAAAGACTACGGACAATTAGTAAGCGACAAGGTATTCATGTACCGCCCCAAACATACGGGAGGTTTTGAAGTAATGGGTGTCGATGAGGTGAAAGCCAAATTCGATATTCAGTCACCGGCACAAGTCATCGATATGCTCGGCCTAATGGGAGATTCTTCGGACAATATCCCCGGCTGCCCCGGAGTAGGAGAAAAGACAGCTCAAAAACTGATAGCCGAATTCGGAAGCATTGAGAATCTTCTGGAACATACCGACCAACTCAAGGGAGCACTGAAAACAAAAGTGGAAACGAACCGGGAAATGATTACTTTCTCAAAATTCCTCGCGACTATCAAAATCGACGTGCCTATCCAACTCGATATGGATTCGCTCGTTCGTGAGCAGGCAGACGAAGATTCGCTCCGACAGATTTTCGAGGAACTGGAATTCCGGACACTGATCGATCGCGTTCTGAAAAAAGAGAATGCCGGAAACGGAATAACAACTCCAACCGGAAACAAAACGGCAGCAGAAAAAAGTAACCTCGCCCCTCTCCCACTTTTTCCCGAGGAAGGCGGAGCCGTGCAAGGCGATTTATTTGCGAATTTTACGGGCAACGAGCCGGGCGAAGCTAAAAATTCAAATCTAGCGACGTTAGAAACGCTCAATTATGACTACCAACTTATTGATACAGAAGAGAAAAGAGAAGAAATTATTCAAAAGTTACTTACATCAAAAATTCTTTCGCTAGATACGGAAACTACCGGAACCGAACCAATGGACGCCGAATTGGTCGGAATGAGTTTTTCGATTGCCGAAAATGAAGCTTTTTATGTCCCGGTCCCCGCCGATCAGGAAGAAGCGTTAAAAATCGTTAATGAGTTCCGCCCGGTATTTGAAAATGAAAACTCATTGAAGGTCGGACAGAATATCAAGTATGATATGATCGTTCTCCAAAATTATGGAGTGCAAGTAAAAGGCCCGTTGTTCGATACAATGATCGCCCATTATGTTCTTCAACCTGAACTCCGTCACGGAATGGATTATCTTGCCGAAATCTATCTACGTTATCAGACAATCCATATTGATGAACTGATTGGCCCGAAAGGGAAGAACCAGAAAAATATGCGCGACCTCGCCCCGAAAGACGTTTATCGTTACGCCTGCGAAGATGCGGACGTAACCCTGAAACTGAAAAACGTTCTGGAAAAGGAATTAAAGGAGAATGACGCCGAGCGGCTGTTCTATGATATAGAAATGCCGCTTGTTCCGGTACTGGTTAATATCGAACGCAACGGTGTGCTGCTGGATACGGAAGCGCTGAAACAATCTTCCGCCCACTTTACGGCACAAATGGAGAATATCGAAAAGGAAATTTACGAGCTGGCAGGTGAAACGTTCAATATTGCTTCACCGAAGCAAGTCGGTGAGGTGCTGTTTGATAAATTAAGAATTGTAGAGAAGGCAAAAAAGACTAAAACCGGGCAATACGTCACTTCGGAAGAGGTGCTCGAAAGCCTTCGCCACAAACATCCTGTGGTAGAAAAGATATTAGAACACCGGGGACTGAAAAAGTTATTGGGAACATACATCGATGCACTCCCCCAACTCATCAATCCGCGTACAGGACGGGTACATACTTCTTTCAACCAAACCGTTACCGCCACGGGACGTCTTAGTTCAAGCAATCCGAACCTACAAAATATCCCGATCCGCGACGAGAACGGAAAAGAAATCCGCAAAGCATTCATCCCCGATGAAGGCTGCCTTTTCTTCTCTGCGGACTACTCACAGATTGAATTGCGCATCATGGCGCATCTGAGCGAGGATAAGAACATGATCGACGCTTTCCTCAGCAACCATGACATCCACGCTGCCACCGCCGCAAAGATTTATAAGATTGACTTGCAAGATGTAGGCTCTGATATGCGTCGCAAAGCCAAAACTGCCAATTTCGGCATTATCTATGGTATATCCGTATTCGGCCTCGCCGAACGGATGAACGTAGAGCGGAAAGAAGCCAAAGAACTTATCGACGGCTATTTCGAAACCTATCCGGGAGTGAAGGCTTATATGGATAAAAGTATCCGGGTTGCACAAGAAAAAGGCTATGTGGAGACTATTTTCCACCGGAAACGCTTCTTGCCGGACATCAACTCACGAAACGCCGTTGTACGCGGATATGCGGAACGGAATGCCATTAACGCACCTATCCAGGGAAGTGCGGCAGATATTATCAAGGTGGCTATGGCACGTATCTATCAACGTTTCCAAACGGAAGGAATACAAGCCAAAATGATCCTGCAAGTACATGACGAATTGAACTTCAGTGTTCCCGTTGAAGAAAAAGAACGTGTAGAAGAAATTGTTATCGAAGAAATGGAACACGCATACCGTATGCATGTACCTCTGAAAGCTGATTGCGGGTGGGGCAAGAACTGGCTCGAAGCTCACTAACATTATTTAACTCGCTATCCGAAAGCTAGAAAAAAGATTTCTTTTTAAACGAAGTGATTCGTTCTATATCCGGCAGATTGACTGCCGGATATTTTTTTGTCACTAATCTTGGCAAAAAGCAAACTACTACCAGCACCCATACTTGACAATTTGATAATATTTCACTCCCAAAAATGCATAAATATCAAATTAATATGTAAGTTTGCAGCGTAAAACTGATACATCAGTAGACAAATGAAAGTATAACTTAAAACTAAAATAGCCATGAAAGCAAAAGTATCCTTAAAAATGTTCGTTTTATCCGCTGCTCTTCTTATTGCATCTTTCACCGCTTCCGCACGTAACAACGACGGTCAGTTGATTTACAATCCGATAGAAGAAAATGGCATGACAGTAGGCCAGACCGTTTACAAAATGGACGGAAATACACTTGCCAACTATATGAAGTACAATTATAAGTACGACGACAATAAACGCATGACCGAAAGCGAAGCCCTCAAATGGGACAGCAACAAGGACGAATGGGTAAAGAATTTGCGTATCAACTATATTTATGAAGGCAAGACCGTCACTACCAATTACTATAAATGGAACGCTAAAAAGCGTACTTATGTACTGGTACCCGAGATGACTGTAACAATGGATAATACAAATATGTAACAAAAACTCTCTCTCATTCTAATATTCTAACAAAAGAGAACGCCGCTCCTGATGAAGAAGAGGCGTTTTCACTTTATATAACCGTAGGCTGTATCACAAGACATAAAACCGTTCCTGCAATTCTTTCAGATAGCTTCTGGAAATGACCAGATCACCTTTATCGTGGAAAGGCGGATAAAGTTGGCAACACTTTCCATCGATCATAGCCAGATAATTTACATTCACAATGGCCGACTGGCTGATTTGCACGAAAGCCTGCGAATAACTGACGATATCCTCCGCTTTCGTGTTCCGTTTCAGGTTCAACCGGGTTTGATTAAACAGAACCACCTGCCATTGACGTTTATCTTTCAAATATTCAAAAAATCCGATTTCTTCCAGCCGTAAGAGCTTGAATCCTGTCACCGTGCTAATCATAAACATTCCCTGTTGCGGCATCAGAGCTATAATAGAAGAAGCAAAAGAGGGAGGCGCCACTACAGCAGAACGCACCGCTTTCCGATAACGGTCTATGACAACTTTCAAGTCTTCCGCGCTAAAAGGTTTCAACAAGAAATCAAAAGCCGACTCACGCAAAGCCTGAAGCAGATATTTATCATAGGACGTATAGAACACAACCTTCATATCCCACAATACATCATCCTTTATCTCACTTAGCAAATTAAGCCCCAATATATCCGGAAGCTCCACATCAAGAAAGAGTAAATCCGGATGTAACTCCATAATCATCTTTTTCCCTTTTGCACCACTGCTTGCAATTCCCTTTATCTCAAATTCACGATAAGGCTCCAGTTCACGGCGCAAAGCGTCACTTGCAGAACGTTCGTCATCAATGATGACCACTTTGTACTTTTCTTCTGTATCCATCATAAATCATAAGAAAAACGAAACGGGATATATACCGAAACTAATGTACCGGTCTGTCCACTGTTTCTATTGGTTATTTCAAAACGTATTTTGTCACTCTTGTTTTTCGTATTCAGCAGTTGAATGGTCTGATACAACACCTTCAGTCCGGTACCCGTTCCCCGTGTTGCCGAAGTTACGTGCGGAAGATACCCGCGGCCGTTATCACAAATCGTAATACAGATACCATTCTTTTCATGAGAGACATGTATCGTCAACTCCTTTTCACCATCTTTCCCAACCAGTCCATGCTTGATTGCATTCTCAACCGGGATTTGTATAATCATCGAAGGAATCATCACACGACTTGCATCCAGTCCTTCCTCCACTGTAACCGTTGCCGTAAAATCTTCGCCGACGCGTCCTCTTTCGAGATTAATATACGAACGTACAAAATCCAGCTCGTCTTGTAAGGAAACACTTAGTTTTTCCGTCAGTTCAAGACTGCGTCGGAGATATTTAACCAGCTCCAACAGGTTATTCTTCACATCTTCCGACCCCGTGAACTGATTAATCTCACGTCCCAATACATTGAAAGTGAAATGGGGGGAAATCCGGCTCCGCAGGTTCTCCATGCGGACACGGTTGATTTGCCGGAAAAAGCGTTCACGAAGAAATTCTCTTTTCTTCCGCATATACCAGATGATACCGCCTGTTCCTGCAACTAGCAGCACACAAACAAGTACCCATATATAAACGCTCAACTTCAAAGCTTTCACTTCACCTGCCTGCCGTTGAATCTGCATTTCTTTCCGCAATACAATAGTGTCCTGACGATAGCGCATATCCAGTTCTGCGACACGTGTCTGTACCCGTTCGCTACGGATAGAATCATCCAGACGACAGTCACGCTTCAAATATTCATAAGCACGGCGGTAGTCGCCGGCACGCTCGAAGTAATGCTGGAGATATTGGTTGCGTATTGTCAGCATATTGGCATCAAGATGTCCCACAGGAGCGGTACGTTCTATCATTTTATGAGCCAGCGCCATATTTCCTTTCTGTAACGCCAGTTCAATCATTTGAGTTTCGATATAGTATACAGCCGAGTTATGCTGAATTTCCGAAAAGAAACGATAACTCTCGTCCAGGCATATCTGTGCTGAATCCAAGTTATTGGTCAACAAGTATAATTCTCCCAGGTTTACTTTGATAAAGTTCTGTTCAAACACCATTTGGGGGTGGGCGGAGACTAAGGCATTGGCTCTGCGCATATAGTTCAATGCTTCCTGATAATTCTTCCTGTAATAATAATGATTTCCGCGATTGTTGAGATAGGTCCAACGTTCTCCCACATTCATTTCGTCAAAGAATTTTCCTGCCAGTTCATAATAATGGTTGGACAAATCGAAGTCGCGCAAGTCCATATAAGTTTGTCCCAAACCGTAATAGACAGGGAATTTCGTATGTTCGGACAATCTCAGAGAATCGCAGAGAAACAAGGCGCGGCGGTAATAAGAGGCAGTGTGCGCCAAGTCACTG
Organism: uncultured Bacteroides sp.; assembly: GCA_900556625.1. GTDB lineage: Bacteria > Bacteroidota > Bacteroidia > Bacteroidales > Bacteroidaceae > Bacteroides. Next base: position 18,243 of record USPQ01000036.1, read on the forward strand.
CGATGCAGGCAGGCGTCAGCCATATTGATACAAATGTCGGGAAGAAGGTGCAGGCGCTTTCCTTTCAGACGATATGCATACGCCTTTTGATAATCAAGTATGGCAGAATCGGGACGGTTCAACTGCATCCAAACGTTTCCTTCAACATTATAAACATCGGCCAGGACATCGTTCCAGCGAGGACACTCGGAAACATTGTGGGAGAATTGCTTAACCTGTCGATTGTAATAAAGTATGGAGTCAAAATCAGAAGAAACAAAGAAGGTTTTACCATAAAGGGCGAGCAGACGATAATACACTTGTGAGTCTTGCACTTGCACCAGCGCGTCACGTACCTGCGAACGGGAATAAAGTACATTGGAGAAAAGAGAATCCTGAACGCGGACTTCGAGAGAATCGACAAGTTCCTGCTCACAAAAAGGCTTATGGCGATGCCTGTCAGCACACCCGCAATACAACAATATCAAAAGCCCGAACAAGCCAAACAGCTTCATAGTAGTCCTCCCATTCATCAACCCCTTATTCATGTCATGTTTTGAATGTGACAAAAATACATTATTTATCCTGAATCCCAACCAATTTTATTATTTTTTTAATACCTTTGTCCCCATATAAATATGAGCAACTGACCTAATGAGTCCACTGAACTTCACCCACATTTTGACACAGGCAGTCGATGAGCTATCGGAAAGCGAATCTTACAAAGGACTGTTTCATCAACACAAAGATGGCGAACCACTGCCCTCTGCTAAAGTCTTGTATGAAATTATCGAGCTTTCACGCTCTATCTTATTTCCCGGATATTACGGAAATTCCACTATCAACAGCCGGACAATCAATTACCACATCGGTGTAAATATTGAGAAGTTATTTGATTTGCTTACCGAGCAAATCCTTGCCGGATTGTGTTTTGGAACCAGTATAGAAGGAAGATGTAATGCCTGCTCCGATTCCAAGAGAGAAGAAGCAGCCCGCCTTGCCGCCAAGTTTATCAGCAAATTGCCTGTCATGCGCAGAGTGCTGGCTACCGACGTAGAAGCCGCCTATAACGGCGACCCTGCCGCCGAAAGTTATGGCGAAGTTATTTTCTGCTATCCCGCTATCAAGGCCATCAGTAACTACCGCATCGCGCATGAGCTACTGGAACTGGGTGTCCCCCTGATTCCGCGTATCATTACGGAAATGGCGCACAGCGAAACAGGTATTGATATTCATCCGGCCGCCAAGATTGGCAGTCACTTCACGATCGACCACGGCACAGGTGTGGTAATCGGCGCAACGAGTATCATCGGAAACAACGTCAAACTCTATCAGGGCGTCACTCTGGGAGCCAAGAGTTTCCCGCTGGATGCGGATGGAAAGCCAATCAAAGGCATCCCGCGCCACCCGATACTGGAAGACAATGTAATCGTTTATTCCAACGCCACTATCCTGGGAAGAATCACTATCGGACGCGATGCAACCGTAGGCGGTAATATCTGGGTGACGGAGAACGTCCCCGCAGGAGCAAGAATCGTACAAACCAAAGCAAAAAAATAAAACCAAATAACTATATATGAACGAACAATTCGAGATGATTGCCAAGACCTTCCAGGGACTGGAGGAGATACTTGCAGAAGAGCTGACAGCACTAGGAGCCAACGACATTCAAATAGGCCGCCGAATGGTGTCATTCACAGGGGATAAGCGTATGATGTATAAGGCTAATTTCTGCCTCCGTACTGCTATCCGTATTCTTAAACCGATCAAGAACTTTACGGCAAAGGATGCCGACGAAGTTTACAATGAAATACAGGCAATTCCTTGGGAGGAATATCTCGACGTAAACAAGACATTTGCAATAGATGCAGTAGTATTCAGCGAAGAATTCCGCCATTCGAAGTTTGTTTCGTACAAGGTGAAAGATGCAATCGTGGATTATTTCCGTGAAAAGACAGGCAAACGCCCGTCTGTACGCATCAGCAATCCGGACGTATTGTTGAATATCCATATCGCACAAACAACCTGCACCTTGTCTTTGGACTCGTCCGGTGAATCACTTCACCGGCGCGGTTACCGCCAGGAAGCCGTAGAAGCTCCGTTGAACGAGGTATTGGCTGCCGGTATGATTCTGATGACCGGCTGGCGGGGAGAATGTGACTTGATTGATCCGATGTGCGGTTCGGGTACTATTCCAGTGGAAGCTGCATTGATAGCAAGAAACATCGCTCCGGGCGTATTCCGTAAGGGATTTGCATTTGAGAAATGGGTGGATTTCGATGCGGATATGTTCGACGAGCTTTACAATGACGACAGTCAGGAGCGTGAATTTACACATAAAATTTACGGATACGACAACAATCCGAAAGCGAACGAAATAGCAACTCATAACATAAAGGCAGCGGGGGTATCGAAAGATGTCGTACTGAAACTGCAACCGTTCCAGCAATTCGAACAGCCGAAAGAGAAGTCTGTCATCATCACCAACCCTCCTTATGGAGAGCGTATTTCCACCAATGATTTACTCGGACTATACCAAATGATTGGCGAGCGCCTGAAACACGCGTTTGTAGGAAACGAGGCATGGGTTCTCTCCTACCGGGAAGAGTGTTTCGACCAGATTGGTTTGAAAGCCAGCCAAAAGGTTCCTTTGTTCAACGGGCCACTGGAATGTGAATTCCGCAAATATGAAATCTTTGACGGAAAATACAAGGAGTTCAAGAGTCAGGAAGAAGCAGGAGAAGAAAAGAAAGAGACGGAAGGAGAACAAGAGTCTAAGTTCAGGGAAAGAAAAGAATATAAACCTCGTCGGGAAGGAGAATTCAAACCCCGTAGAGAAAGTGAGTTCAGGCCGCGTCGGGAAGGTGACTCCAGACCTCGCAGAGAAGGAGAATACAAGCCGCGCCGGGAAGAAGGAGAATTCAAGCGGGAAGGAAACAGAGAGAGAAAACCGCAGGGAGAATTCCGTAGCCGAAGAGACCCGAAAGCTCCGAGAGAATTCAAAGGAAATCGGGAACCGAGGATTCCGAAGAAGGAAGAGGAGTAAACAAGCGTTAATAGTTAATTGCACATTCACAAGAAATTAGCAATGAAAAGCAATTTAATGGATTATTCAATGCTTTTGCCAAGTTGGGTGCTGCTATTCGGATAAAGAGCACTTCTTTGGACAGAGTAAAAATAAAAGGATTTAAAAACAAATAATAAAGAAAAGAGCAATGAGTAAAGTTGGAAAAAGAGCCTTCCTTTTGTTGTTGGCAATCCCAATTGTAATCAATGTTATGGCACAAGAAACCAAGAAACCGACACTGGAAGACCTGATTCCGGGCGGTGAAAGTTATCGTTATGCAGAAAACCTGTACGGGCTGCAATGGTGGGGCGACGAGTGTATTAAACCCGGCATCGACACCATCTATTCTATCCAGCCGCAAACAGGCAAAGAAACAATGCTCATCACCCGTGAGCAAATCAACAAAGCGCTTGCAGAAGACAAGGCAGGAAAGTTATCCCATTTGTATTCCGTACGTTTCCCATGGGCGGAAAAGCCGCAAATGTTACTGAACATAGCCGGAAAATACATCGTATATGATTTCAAGAACAACCGGATTGTCAGCAGTCGCAAGCCTAAAGCCAAAGCGGAAAACGAAGACTACTGCACTGCCAATGGAAATGTAGCCTATACAATCGGCAACAATCTATACGTAAACGAACAGGCGGTGACGAACGAGCCCGAAGGCATCGTCTGCGGCCAGTCCGTACACCGCAATGAGTTCGGTATCAACAAAGGTACATTCTGGAGCCCGAAAGGTAATCTGCTCGCCTTCTACCGTATGGATGAAAGTATGGTGACTCAATACCCGCTTGTAGACATTACCGCACGTGTGGGCGAAGTGAACAATGTCCGCTATCCAATGGCAGGAATGACCAGCCACCAAGTGAAGGTAGGTATCTACAACCCCGCAACGGGCAAAAGCATTTACCTGGATGCAGGCGACCCTACCGACCGCTACTTTACGAACATCAGTTGGGCACCGGACGAGAAGAGCCTCTACCTGATTGAAGTAAACCGCGACCAGAACCATGCCAAACTTTGCCAATACAACGCAGAAACAGGCAAGCTGACAAAGGTGCTCTACGAAGAAACTCACCCGAAATACGTAGAGCCGCAAAACCCGATTATATTCTTGCCGTGGGATACCAGCAAATTCATTTATCAGAGCCAGCGCGATGGATACAATCACCTCTATTTGTTTGATACCAAAGCAAGCATTTACGGTGACCTTCAGGAAGGAACCGGCGGCGCCCAATATCGCGAATCAGTGAAGGTAAAACAGTTGACTAAAGGCAACTGGCTGGTAAAAAACATATTAGGCTTCAACGCTAAGCGGAAAGAAGTTATCTTCACCGCCATAGAGGGCTTGAGAAGCGGTCATTTCGCAGTAAACGTGAACAACGGAAAGATGAGCCGCCCGTTCGATAGCAGCAAAGAGAGTGAACACAACGGAGTGCTCAACGCTTCCGGGACGTTCCTTATCGACCGTTATTCCACTAAAGACCAGCCCCGCATCATCAATCTGGTAGATACAAAGAACTTCAAAGAAACCGTAAACCTGCTGACTGCCAAAGACCCGTATGAAGGTTATCAAATGCCAAGTATTGAAACCGGGACAATCAAAGCGGCCGACGGCACAACCGACCTTCACTACCGCCTGATGAAGCCGGCAAACTTTGACCCGAACAAGAAATATCCGACCATTATTTACGTCTACGGAGGTCCTCATGCCCAATGTGTCACCGGAGGCTGGCAGAATGGCGCACGTGGCTGGGACACGTATATGGCCAACAAAGGCTATATCATGTTTACGATCGACAATCGTGGCAGCAGTAACCGCGGACTGGAGTTTGAGAACGCCACCTTCCGTCGCCTCGGCATTGAAGAAGGCAAAGACCAGGTAAAAGGTGTCGAATTCCTGAAATCCCTCCCTTACGTAGACGGCGGACGCATCGGCGTGCACGGCTGGAGCTTTGGAGGGCACATGACCACTGCCTTGTTGCTCCGTTACCCGGAAATATTCAAAGTAGGCGTAGCCGGTGGCCCTGTCATCGACTGGGGATATTATGAAGTGATGTACGGCGAACGCTATATGGACACACCGGAAACCAATCCTGAAGGTTACAAGGAATGCAACCTGAAAAACCTCGCGGGTCAGTTGAAAGGTCATCTGCTGATTATCCATGACGACCATGACGACACTTGCGTGCCTCAACACACCTTGTCGTTCATGAAAGCTTGTGTAGACGCCCGCACCTACCCCGACCTGTTCATCTACCCGTGCCACAAGCACAACGTATCAGGTCGCGACCGTGTACATCTGCACGAAAAAATCACCCGGTACTTTGAGCAGAACCTGTAAAAAGCGGCTGCTTATCCATACCTAATCAAACGTATAACAGTATAACTTATAACAGTATAAAGATGAAGATTTTATTACTAGGCTCGGGCGGCCGCGAACATGCACTGGCATGGAAAATTGCCCAAAGTCCGAAAGTTGAGAAGCTGTATATTGCTCCGGGAAATGCCGGAACAACTGCCGTAGGCGAAAATGTCAACATCAAGGCTACTGATTTTGAAGCTATCAGCGCTTTCGCCCTGAAGGAAGACATCGCCATGGTCGTAGTAGGTCCCGAAGATCCGTTGGTAAAAGGAATCTACGACTACTTCCAGAACCGCCCCGAACTTAAACACATCGCTGTTATCGGTCCCTCCGCACAGGGAGCCGAACTGGAAGGAAGCAAGGAATTTGCAAAAGGCTTCATGATGCGTCACAACATCCCGACAGCCCGTTACAAAAGTATCACTTCCGCAACTATTGAAGAAGGTTTGGCCTTCCTCGAAACATTGGAAGCTCCTTATGTACTGAAAGCCGACGGCCTCTGTGCCGGAAAAGGCGTACTGATTCTCCCCACGCTGAACGAAGCCAAAAAGGAACTGAAAGAAATGCTCGGCGGTATGTTCGGCTCTGCATCGGCAACAGTTGTCATTGAAGAGTTCCTGAGCGGTATCGAGTGTTCCGTATTTGTCCTGACCGACGGTGAAAACTATAAAGTCCTCCCCGTAGCAAAAGACTACAAACGTATCGGTGAAGGCGACAAAGGTCTGAATACAGGGGGCATGGGTAGCGTAACCCCTGTTCCGTTTGCCGACGAAGTGTTCATGGAGAAAGTACGCACCCGCATCATCGAGCCGACAATCAACGGCCTGAAAGAAGAGAATATCGTCTACAAAGGTTTCATCTTCCTCGGATTAATCAATGTGAAAGGTGAGCCAATGGTGATCGAATACAACGTCCGTATGGGCGACCCGGAAACAGAAAGCGTCATGCTCCGCATTCAGAGCGATATCGTGGAACTGCTGGAAGGCACTGCCGCAGGCAACCTGAACGAAAAGACACTCGTTATGGACCCGCGTTCGGCAGGTTGTGTGATTCTCGTCAGCGGCGGTTACCCGGAAGCTTATGAGAAAGGATTCCCGATCAGCGGACTGGAACAGGCTGCCGCTACGGAAAGTATCATTTTCCATGCCGGAACAGCTATGAAAGACGGCCAAGTAGTTACAAACGGAGGACGCGTTATCGCTGTCTGCTCCTATGGAGCTACTAAAGAAGAAGCGTTGGCACAGAGCTACAAAGTAGCGGACATGATTGACTTCGACAAGAAGTACTTCCGCCGCGACATCGGCTTCGACCTATAACTGCCGGCGTAACGCCGAAGCAAGGCTTCCATTCGACAGCATTGTTTCAAATGAGAGGCGATGTTTATTCTAGAGAAGAGACGATGTCAACGCTAGATAAGAATCACCTTGGTAAAGCCACGCTAGAGGCAAATCTATCTCCATTCTCCTCCTTCGGGAAGGAGGAGTACCCGTAGGGGGAGGTGGTAGGTGAATACATAAA
>USPQ01000037.1 GCA_900556625.1 uncultured Bacteroides sp.
ATAGATTATGATATTTTATAAAAAGGTTCGAGAGACTCCCTCCAGCTCCACAAAATATTGGTAATCAATGAATTGGTGGAAATGAAAGATCCGATTTTACATGCAGAGATGTAGTAAAGTCGGATCTTTTGTTTTGTATCGTATGTTTTTTATATATAATTCTTGCTTCTAAGAATATTTTGATATATTTGCAGCCAAAGCACAAAAGAGTTTGTGGCTTTATTTTTAGTGGAGAAAAAATTGTAAGAAGCGTTGTGCTTTATTCTTGTCATTGAAAACCTGAGAAACTTTCAAGAAAACACAAGAATGGCATAGTATGTTTCCTACGCTGGTTTCCGGCGTGGGACTGCTATCCATCCATTTTGTGTTTTCGGGTTTTCTCAGGACCTTCAATGACAAATGGTGGTACGCAGTTCTACGCTTTTTGTTTTATTATCAGGATTCTGAAAGAACTGGAGGATCTAATGATTGTCTTATGAAAAACAAGCCTTTTTATTTAACTCTTTTGGGAGTATTCCTTTGGGTTGGATGTACTTTTAAGCCGCCCATGCCAGCTGAAAGTGAGATTTTGAGCCAAATCCGGCTGGAACCGAAAATTGATAAATTCGTTTTTGGAGTGAGTATTGGTTCTGCTTTGGATTCATATAATTTTAAATTGAAACGAACCCCGCGCCAAGCACTTATCAAAGACGGCATCTTATTGCCAGGTGGTGTTTATTGGAGCAAATTAAATCCCAAATATAATGATAAATTTATAGAAGTAAACGAAGATAATGCGCGATATGTTTATGCCAATCCTCATTTGGATGGTATCTCTTTCATAAGTGCCGGACCGGCAGGTTATGATACTTCTCGTTATATGATTGCATTGGTGGGCTATCATTATGAAGTTACAGATTGGGCCAAGCGGATCAATAAGTATAATTCTTCTCAATTTGCTGCTATTCTATCTCTGCTTGGCTTATGCCACATTGCCTGATGAAAGTAAAATCCCGATTGAAAACAGGATAGGCATTCTCTTATTGATAATAGCCGTTTTCTTTTTAGCGTTTTTGCCGTTTGCAAAATCGGGTAGTAGGGTGTATGACTTTTATCACAATAGCAGTGATGGAGATGACCAATTGATACGTTATGCGATCTACGTTTCATACGTTGCGTTTTATGCTTGCATCGCATCATTAAAGTGGAAAAGAAAGATGCCTGGTTGGGAGCTTTGGGTAGCTTTTTTTATGGCTCTGTGTTGTCATGTTTTTGTGTATCTCCGATTTAAAGATTATCCGTCTGGGTTGTCGGTGGGCTATTACGTCTCATTGTTTTTTATCATCGGGATATTTCTATGGTTGCGTGGAGTGAACAGTGGCGGTGAAGAAAAAGAATCGACTGAGTTTGAAAAGATGAATAAGCAAGTGGAAGAAGCCATGCGACGCGAAGAATGAATTGTAAATTGATATATATAAGAATAGTATGTTATGGTGAAAGCAAAGAGGTTTTTAGTTGTAGGAGGATTTATTCTGTGTCTGTTGTCGGGGTGTACTCATTATGAATCGGAGCCTACATTTGGCAAGGTGCCCGACATCGTGTGCCGGTATGATAATAAGGCGCATACGTTGCAGCTGCGAATCAATAGGAGTAGTGGTGATGAGAGAAGAAAATACACGAAAGAACAAGAGGATTTGTTGCACAAAGAACTGCCCCAAACACTTCGTGACGAGAAAGTGGATGAGATAGTGGGGCGTGAAATTCCGGTAGATTGCCGAACTGATTACTTTAGTATAGACAAATTCGTGATTACAGAGGTGGATAAAGATGGTAGCATCCTCTTGAACGGCAAGATTCTTTTTAATGTGAATTTTGAAAGAGAATACGATTTGGGCTATGTAGGGCTGACTACGGATTTATGTGATATGGCAGGTACAGCTTATAATTCAAAGAGGTTCTATATGAATTATCGTTTCAGCGATTACTATCAGGCTTTTGTCCCTTCCCGTGAGGCGACCATGCGTTATAAGGCGAAATATCCTAAGAAAGGCGAGACTGCTGATTTTCATTTTAGCATTCCCGATTATTTCTTTGAGGGGCATTACCAGCGTGGCAAGGACTTGCCGGTAAAGGTGGTGATCACGCAGTATGATACTCATCCTCTCAGATGATTATGATACACATAATGATGTGCTTTTAATAGACGCGATTGCCATATAACATTAATTTCTAAAAGTGATGAGAGGATTTATTCGGGAATTTATAGTAAGTTTGCTGTAATAATCGAATAAATGATTCATAGAAAGATTCTACATATCGACATGGATGCTTTTTACGCCTCAGTAGAACAGCGTGATAATCCTGAACTTCGTGGCAAGCCTTTGGCGGTAGGTCATGCAGAGGAAAGGGGAGTTGTGGCTGCTGCCAGCTATGAAGCCCGGCGTTATGGTGTCCATTCGGCCATGTCCTCTCAAAAGGCGAAACGCCTTTGTCCGCAGTTGATCTTTGTGCATGGGCGGATGGATGTCTATAAAGCAGTTTCCCGGCAGATACATGAAATCTTCCATGAGTATACGGATATTATTGAACCTCTTTCTTTAGATGAGGCTTTTCTGGATGTGACGGAGAATAAGAAAGGCATTTCATTGGCAGTGGACATAGCCAAAGAAATAAAGCAAAAGATTCGTGAACAGCTCAATCTCGTTGCATCTGCCGGAGTTTCTTATAATAAATTTCTGGCTAAAATAGCTTCAGACTATCGCAAACCGGACGGATTATGTACCATTCATCCGGAACAAGCGCTTGATTTTATCGCTCGTCTCCCTATCGAATCATTTTGGGGAGTAGGTCCTGTGACCGCCAAGAAAATGCATCTACTCGGCATTCGTAACGGGCTCCAACTACGGAAATGCTCTTTGGAAATGCTGACAGCGCATTTTGGAAAGGTAGGGGCTCTTTATTACGAATGTGCACGGGGGATTGACGAACGTCCGGTGGAGGCTGTCCGTATTCGTAAATCTATCGGATGTGAACGTACATTGGAGCGGGATATCTCTACCCGTTCATCGGTGATTATCGAACTATACCATGTGGCAGTGGAGCTCGTCGAACGACTCAACCATAAGGATTTCAAAGGAAACACCCTAACGCTGAAAATCAAGTTTCATGATTTTAGTCAGATAACCCGAAGTCTTACCCAGCCGCAAGAGTTAACAACCCTGGACCGTATACTTCCGCTTACAAAAGAATTGCTTAAAAGTGTGGAATATGAACAGCACCCGATTCGCCTTATCGGACTTTCCGTCTCTAATCCGAAGGAGGAGGCTGATGAACAACACGGCGTTTGGGAACAGTTGAGTTTTGAATTTAGTGATTGGGATTGAACTTAAAATAAGGCAATGATGAGTACGATTTTGGAGGTATGTACTTTTTTGTCATTAGGTTCGTATGATTTACTCACTTTATTTCATAAGATATACACTATCTTTGCCTTACTTAAATGAACAAAAATACCATGAATCGAATGAAACATTTGCTTTGTGTTCTTTTAGTAGCCGCTTTAGGAAGTTTCACTTTCAAAGCCAATGCTTGCACCGAACGCAATATGCTGCAAAAAGCGGCAGACGAATCTACATTGAAAAATGTGTTAGTGATGAAACAAGCGTGGGTGCCTTATCCTGCTTATACGGATCGTGCCGCTTGGGATTCGCTGATGGGTCCCAACAAACAACGTCTTATCGAAGCCGGTGAAAAACTTCTCAACTACAAATGGCAACTGATTCCTGCCACCGCTTATTTGGAATACGAGCGTAGCGGCAACCGGAAAGTGATGGAGGTTCCTTACGACGATAATCGTAGAGCACTTAATACCCTGATGCTTGCCGAACTGGCGGAGGGAAAAGGACGCTTTATCGACCAATTGCTCAATGGAGCTTATATGAGCTGCGAAATGAATTCATGGGTTTTATCCGCACACTTGCCCCGTCAGAGCAGTAAACGTTCGCTTCCCGATTTCCGTGAACAGATTATTGATTTGGGCTCAGGGGGGTATGGAGCTTTGATGGCGTGGGTACACTATTTTTTCCGTAAGCCATTCGATAAGATCAATCCTGTAGTATCCTTACAAATGCGTAAAGCAATCAAAGAACGTATTCTCGATCCTTATATGAATGATGATGAAATGTGGTGGATGGCTTTCAACTGGCAACCGGGAGAAATTATCAATAACTGGAATCCTTGGTGTAATTCCAATGCTTTGCAATGTTTCCTCTTGATGGAAAATAATAAGGACAAGCTGGCCAAAGCCGTTTATCGTTCTATGAAGTCTGTGGATAAATTCATTAATTTCGTAAAGTCCGATGGCGCTTGTGAAGAAGGAACCTCTTATTGGGGACATGCTGCCGGAAAACTCTATGATTATCTCCAAATTCTTTCCGATGGTACAGGAGGCAAGATATCCTTGTTTAATGAACCGATGATTCGCCGGATGGGGGAATATATGTCCCGTTCTTACGTAGGCAATGGCTGGGTAGTGAACTTCGCCGATGCTTCGGCACAGGGTGGGGGTGACCCTCTGTTGATTTTCCGTTTCGGTAAAGCGGTCAGCAGTGATGAAATGATGCATTTTGCAGCTTACTTGCTGAATGGCAGAAAGCCGTACGCTACTATGGGCAATGACGCTTTCCGTTCCCTTCAATCCCTGCTTTGCTGTAATGACCTGGCAAAAGCGACTCCGAAACACGATATGCCGGATGTTACCTGGTATCCCGAAACTGAATTCTGCTACATGAAAAATAAGAATGGTATGCTGCTCGCTGCCAAAGGCGGATTCAATAACGAAAGCCATAACCATAATGATGTAGGAACGTTCTCTTTGTATGTAAACACGATTCCTGTATTTATTGATGCCGGAGTCGGTACCTATACCAAGCAGACGTTCGGAAAAGACCGTTATACTATCTGGACCATGCAAAGCAATTATCATAACTTACCGATGATAAATGGAGTTCCGCAGAAATTCGGTCAGCAATATAAAGCGACCAATACTGTTTGCAATGAAAAGAAGCGTACTTTCTCTGCAGATATTGCCACAGCTTATCCGGCAGAAGCAAAAGTAAAGAGTTGGATTCGTTCGTATGCATTGGACGACCGTAAGCTGATGATTACGGACAACTATACACTGAATGAGGCACTGGCTCCCAATCAGCTAAATTTCCTGACTTGGGGAAAGGTTAGTTTTCCTTCTCCCGGCAAAGTGCGTGTTGAAGTGAAAGGGCAGAAAGTAGAGTTGGATTATCCGTCTCAGTTTAAAGCAGAACTGGAAACTATTAAATTGGATGATCCTCGCCTTTCTAATGTTTGGGGCAAGGAGATTTATCGCATCACACTGAAGACAGAAGAAAAGAAAGCGACTGGGAATTATAAGTTTGTCATTCAACAAGTGAAGTAAAATAAGGACTTAGAATTATAAAGGTATTAAACAATTAAATCACAGTAAGATGAAAAAAGTAGTATTTGTCGGCCTTTTGGCTATTGCAGGAGTAAGCGTAAGTGCTCAGAATCTGATTAAAAACGAGAAATTCGCAACAGAAGTAACGAACAAGGTGACCAATCCGAATAAGGCGACAGCCGGTGAATGGTTCATCATGAATAATGAAGCTGACGGTGCAACTACCATTGCTTGGGAACAGACGGGTGATGCCAAATATCCTAATGCCATGAAGATAGACAACTCCGGAGCTGCAAAGAACATTTCCTGGTACAAGGCTTTCTTGGGACAGCGTGTTACAGACGGGTTGCAGAAAGGTATCTATGTCCTTACTTTCTATGCGAAAGCAAAAGAAGCCGGTACTCCGGTAAGTGTATATATCAAGCAGACGAATGAAGAAAAGAATGATAATGGCAAGTACAATACCACCTTCTTTATGCGTCGTGATTATGATGCTGATTCTCAACCGAATGCTTCGGGAGCACAGTACAACTTCAAAATTAAGGATGCAGACAAATGGACGAAAGTGGTAGTTTATTACGATATGGGACAAGTTGTGAACGCTATCAGCAGTAAGAAAGCGAATGCAGATTTGGAAGTATCTGATACGGATGATGACGCTGCTATTTTGAAAGACTGCTATGTAGCTATTCTTGCTCAGAATAAAGGTGGCGTTGTAGAAATCAGTGATGTCACATTAAGAAAGAAATAAGAGGAAAAAGTGGTTAAAGCGTAGATTAACGCAAATTATCACAGATTATTTCAAGGACATTTCTGAATATCCCTAAAAAAAGCAACTAATTCGCAATGAAGTAGTTGCTTTTTTTATTTTCAGAATATCCCTATCTCAATTATAGGACTTATATCTTTTAGTTGATTCCGAGTTTCTTTCTCAATTCTTTCGGCAGGGAGTCTTTGTGTACCATGACGCAGATTGTTTTAGCGCGTACATAGCTTTCGGACATATTAAGATATCCCCCGAATTTATTACCGTCCGCTCCCCAAGAGTTTTTAGTTATATAGTATTTAGTGCCGTTTTGGTCTTTGGCAATACCGGTGATGTGCATTAAATGGTCATCTGTTGTTACAAATTTCTCGTAGCCTTCTTGGCGGATTTCCGGTGTTACCTTGATTTCCGGATAAGGATGTTCAAACTTAAAAACTTCATCCAGACGTTGATATTTAGGCATCTCTTCAAAACGGGCACGGTCGGTAGTGGAGTAGTCTTTTATATCTTCCACTTGCGGATTGATGGCAATTCCGTTCTTAAAAGAGAAACCTTGTTCGCTGACGTCCCCATCCCAACATACGGTATACCCCTTGTTTAATGCATAGTCGATGGCTTCTATCAATTCATCCAGAGGGAGGTTATACATTGGCTGGTTTTCCCAATTATCGGGTACTTCCGGTGAGAAAGTTTCATAATAAGGTTTGTGGGTAAAACTGGTCAACTCGATATAATTATCCATGTTCAGTCCCAGACTTTCAGTGAAAGACTGCGGTGTATATTCTTTTCCTTTATAAGTGAACTTCTCTGGTAGTTTGCCCAGATACGTATCGAATAGATTATCAATAAGTGAATAATACTGTGGTGTACGTTTCTTGGAAGCGATATTGGCATCGACCAAAGCTTTGAAGTAGCGGCATAATGCTCCGTGATTATGATCCGTATTACCATTGATCAGACCGGAATAGGCTTCTTCCGGTACGATCCCCACCTGTTTATAGGCATTTTTGAAAGTATGTGCCAGACTTCCTTCTCCAATGTTTCCTTTGCCCCGGCGAAGGTAGTTGTCTTCCATTTGGTTCATGTATTTTTGGCGGACAATAAACATTTCCGAGAGGTCGTATTCCCCCTTTCCCATACGAAGTAATTCGGATTCCATGAAAGAAGCGGTGGCAAAGCACCAGCAGGTTCCGGTGGAAGCCTGGTTCTTGACGGGAGTCGCTTTGTGCGATACAATGGTTGTGAATTCATAACCGGGTGTTTGTGCAAAGGTGGTTGCGGCTAATAAAAGTACTGCAACCGACATCAATAGTTTCTTCATAATCTATGTGTTTTATTATTTATTGAGTACAAATGTATAAAAAAAGCGAGGATACTCGAAAGTTCCTCGCTTTTTTCAATATAATTAGTGTGTTTATTTACATGGCTACCTGCTGTGACAGCAGTTTTTGAAGTTTACCGTTCAAGGTTTGGCACATAGCGCCGTTTCCCATTGCTTGATAGCGTTTGATACGGTACTGTAACATCATAATCTTTTCATTTGCATTCTTTTTCATAATTTGTTTCCTCTTTTTTTGCCCTCCACGTTTTGAAGAGCGGTTTTACATCTTGTTTTCTTTATTAACACTGCAAAGGTACAAAATGTTTTTGGATTATATGCTGTAAAACATAAAAATCTTCTTTATCCTTTAAAAAAACTTTTTATAAGAGGTCCGAATACGGTGGATGTTACAAACGTATTACATCTATTTACAGAGAGTTATTCCGTATTCATTATTGCCGACACATTCAATCGGGTAGTCTTTGTCTCGCAAGGGTATACTATCGGTCTTGGCGAGCAACTGATGAAGAATATTCGTGGATTGTAGTCATTATTCTCCGGACGGTAGTTACGTTTCGTTCGTATTCGTCAATATTTACGGTTCCGCCCATAGCCTTCCGGAATACCTGCACATAGTTCTACCCGATTGGCACCTCCTGTCTGAGCTGCCAGGCAACTTTCTACGGAATTGGCACAGACCTCGAATTGATACTCTTTCATAGTTTAATAAGACTACTCACCACAAATTACACAGATTCTCACAGATTAATCATTAAACTATTGTTTTTTAATGAAAATAATCTGTGAGAATCTGTGTAATCTGTGGTGAAATTATTCTCTGTTTTTTTTATTTAGCGAAGCTAACCGCACGTGTCTCACGAATAACGGTGATCTTCACTTGTCCCGGATAAGTCATTTCATCCTGAATCTTCTTGGCGATTTCACCAGACAGGTTTTCAGTCTGTTTGTCGTCAATCTTATCCGCACCTACGATAACGCGAAGTTCACGACCGGCCTGAATAGCATATGTCTTTGTCACACCCGGATAAGACATAGCTAACTGTTCAAGATCGTTCAGACGTTTGATATACGCCTCTACGATTTCACGGCGAGCACCCGGACGTGCACCTGAGATGGCGTCACAAACCTGTACGATAGGAGCGAGTAAACTGGTCATTTCCGTTTCGTCATGGTGGGCACCGATAGCATTGCATATATCCGGTTTCTCCTTATACTTTTCCGCAAGCTTCATACCCAGCAATGCGTGCGGCAATTCCGGCTCTTCGTCGGGCACTTTACCTATATCGTGCAACAAACCTGCGCGTTTAGCTTTTTTCGGGTTCAATCCCAGTTCTGAAGCCATCACTGCACAAAGATTGGCAGTTTCGCGTGCGTGTTGCAAAAGGTTCTGACCGTATGAAGAACGATATTTCATCTTACCTATAATACGGATTAATTCAGGATGCAGACCGTGAATACCTAAGTCGATTGTTGTACGTTTACCGGTTTCGATAATTTCTTCTTCCACTTGTTTGCGTACTTTCGCCACTACCTCTTCGATACGGGCAGGGTGGATACGTCCGTCGGTTACCAGCTGATGGAGAGCCAGACGGGCTACTTCACGGCGAACTGGGTCGAAAGCAGAAAGAACAATCGCTTCCGGAGTATCGTCAACAACGATTTCAACGCCGGTAGCAGCTTCCAATGCACGGATATTGCGACCTTCACGTCCGATAATACGTCCTTTGATTTCATCCGACTCGATATGGAATACTGTAACGGAATTCTCAATAGCCGTTTCCGTAGCTACCCGTTGGATAGACTGTACTACAATACGTTTCGCTTCCTTGTTAGCAGTCAGTTTCGCATCATCCATGATGTCGTTGATATAGGACTGGGCTTGTGTCTTAGCTTCCTCTTTCAATGATTCCACCAGGCGTTCTTTTGCCTCTTCGGCGGACAATCCGGAGATTGCTTCCAACTTCTCGATTTCCTGCTGTTGCAGTTTGTCAAGTTCTTCTTTTTTCTTGTCTACAATGACAAGTTGCGCTTCCAGATTCTCTTTGACAGCTTCGGCTTCCATCTTCTTGCGTTGAATTTCTTCCTGGCGCTGTCCGAGTACCATTTCGCGTTGTTTCAGCTTATTTTCCGCTTGCTGAATCTTTTGATTTCTGAGTGCTACCTCTTTTTCAAGATCTGCTTTCTTGTTCAGGAATTTCTCCTTCACTTCCAGCAGCTTGTTCTTCTTAATTACTTCCGCTTCCGTCTCTGCTTCTTTCAGGACATTGTCGTATTTGGACTTTAAAGCATACCTGAACAGTATGTACGAGAGTACTCCACCTACGATGAAGCAAGCAATTGCTGTTGCTATTATTACTATCATTCTACATTTAATTTAAGTATATAAATAAAAACGCACCACCAAATATCTAAGCAAGTTCTTGCTCGGATATTGTGCAGTGCGTGGTTGTTTTCTCTTATCAGCGAATAACCGGATAAAATTTATTCTTTCTTGAAATAATCCTCCAGCAATTCAGTCAGTTCTTTTACCTTTTCCGTATAGGGAGCGGTATCATTACGTTGCAACAATTGCAGTTTCTCTAATGAGAACTGATAGGCTACCATAACTATAATTTTTTCCGGTTCCAAATTCAGATGCCCCCATTTTTCCCGGTACTCACCAAGTATGGTATTAACCTGCTTGGCGGCCGCCCGTACTATCTCCTCATTCTCTGGATTGATAAATACCGGATAACACGCATCTGCCATATGCAGGTTTATTCTTATTATATTATCGCTCATACATCCTTTCTTTCTTATTCATTCAACAAAGCGATGCATTTATCGACTTCACGCACTAATTTTGACAATCGCAGCTTCGTCTCTTTTACGTCGCTGCCGTTAAGGCTGATTGCCGTAGCTGTTTTTAGGTTCGTATAGTTGACTTCCAATTCATCGTATTGAGCCTGTATCTTCTCATTTTTCAGTTTTTCGAAATCAAGAAGCTTTTTCAACTCGACATTCTCACGCTTTAACTCATCATGCAAATAGAGCAAATGCCGTAGCCGCGTTTCAAAGGTATTCAATAACTTTTTTTCTTCTTCTGTCATTACTACACCAAAATTGTACACAAAAATACGATTAACTCTGATATTACAAAAACTTTTCGGGATAAAATGTTCTTTTTAGCTCAAATTAGTTGTATTTCAGCGTTAGGGTGTGAAAGATATAGACTTTGAATGTGTGGTAGTTCGGTGTGACATTTTTGTTTTTATTTTAAGTATTATACGGGGAAAAACAAAAATGTCACATCGCTGTTAATCAATTAATTAGTACCTAAAATAGCCCCCAAATAAGCGAAGTTTACAAAAAACTATAAGAGAATCAGATCTTTTCCGCTAGAAAAGTTGCACTTTATAGTCAATTATTTGAATTTCAGTATTTTAATTGTTCTTTCTGTGCGATTTCGGTTATTTTCTATCTCCGCATATTGTTCCAACTCCTTTGTCGTGATACCTCTTCCCGTGTTCAGTCCCATTTTTTTATATACTTGCTTCAGCATACTTTTCGCTTCCTGAACGGAAAGTTCGGAGCCTATGGGGAAAGTTCGTTGGATAGATATACGCATTTGTGCCGATTTCTTGATGGTGTGTTCGCTGCTTGCGTTCAATGCCGTGCGCAACTTATTCTCGTTATAATCGGATTGGCGGATAAAATCCGCTCCGAAACAGCAGAAACAATCGTATATGTATCTGTCGGCAGTCGAAGTAATCAGGTTGCCTAGCATACGCTGGTAGCGTTTTTGTAACTTTTTGTCAGTTGTCCTGCTCATTTTCTCCATCTCTTCCAGTTTGCGGACGATAAGTTCCGTCCTTTTTTTCTTTGCCAGCCGGTGTTGTATCGCCATGCGTTCATTGTCGGAAACAGGCATTAGACGCTCTTCATGAGAGAAAACAAAATAATCGGTCTGCCGATAGGCATCGCAAAGCAGGTCAGTAGAAGTGTATAGTCGTTTCACCTGTTCCTTTTCGTAAAAGTTGGCAATCAGGAACGGATCCGGTTTGCCTTTGTCGTCCAGATAGGGGAGGTATGAATTTTCTCCGATCGCTTCCTGCAATAGAGTCCGTTCGCCAATATTAGAGGTACGTGCCAGTTGGAATTTCCAATTGTTGTAGACGGTGGAAGCGCCACGAATCCAGTCGTCGATTTCTGTGGATGACATACATTCCAGATCCGGACGGATGGAAGCGATATGTGTCACGCTATTTACTCCGCCACGAAACCGACCGATAATCTGAATCGCTTCGGTAGCAGGATCGATAACCGATTGGGTAGCACCAAACAAATCGCTAATGAAAATCACGTGCGGAGGGTTGGGAGAGATGATATCTACAGCCGAGTAAAACCTTGAGGTGAAGAAGTTGTAACGTTCCAGTTCGGTAATCATCATTGACTTTTTCCGGCGGTTGCCTTTCCAAAGTTTATATTGCCCGTCTTCACTGCAAAAGGTACAGGCGTTGCTCAGTTCCGGAATCAGACGGTAGAAACTGTCTATCGAGTCAATGCTGTTGCAGAAAATGCAGACTGTTCCTCGTTTGGCTTCGATTACTTCCTGCAGTGTCTCCAGCACATTATTTGTAGTAATTAGTTTTAATTTCTGCCGGTATGCATAGTCCGGTTGGATTAGTACCCGTGCGAAGCCGTCGAAACGATTGTCTTTTTCGGGAATAATGGGAGTTGCGGAAATCAGCGCCTTATTTTGAAAGAGGAAAAAATCGTTCATCGGTTCACGGATAGAGTCACGGTAGTGTACGTCCTGCACTAATTTCTCACATTCGTCGAATAAAATGAAACATTCCTCGTATATATCTATGCCTACCGTTTGCATCGCCTCTTTTATCTTGGCGAAACCTTCGGGAGTAGTCAGCAGTTTGTAATGCCTGTCGTGGTTATCTTCCAGGAAATCTATAATTTTCCGGACAGTCACTCCTTTGTAGACGGCTAATGCATTCTTATGTTTTTTAGCTTTTGATTCGATGACAGGCACATTAGGCTCGATGATGATTGATTTTCGTGGAGCTATCAGTTCGCAATGCGTAGCACCCAGTCCGGGCAGTAGCTTGTTGATGATACAATTTGTCGGTATAAATTCTTTCCCGGCACGCTTCAACGCATCCGCAAAGTATTCGCCTTTCCGGATGGAGTAAGTTCTGGTGTATTCCATTTTGTTCTAGTATTTGCGTTTGTTGTGTCTTTCGGGATTGTACTTTTCAAATCCGGCCGTTGCTATACGTTTCTTCAGTTGTTTTTCAGCTTTGAATACAACATTCTTTATTTCTATGGATTCCGCCCGATGATTTTCACCGGGTTGTTTGTCCTTGCAGAAACTGCCGTTCAGTGAGAAACTGCCGAAGTCGTCCAGATTGAGGATGTTTCCGTTTTTCAGAACAGCTTCTATACCTTCCAATACCATAGTAAGATTTTTGTATGCATCCCCTTTCGATAGATTGTTCTTGTCCGCCAGGTACTCAACGAAGGCTTTGGTGTCCAATGTATCCCATGACAGGAGTTGTACGCGTACGTTCGTTTCTTTGTTACCCGTAAAGGTATCTGCAAAACGGGTTGATTTATAAAGTATGCTCACGAGTGATCGTTTTTTATGGTTACTACTTGTTTGCAGTTGAGTAACTTCCGAGTAGGACAAGTGTAGCTGGCGAGTTGCACAAGTGCGGCTGGATGGTTGCTCAAGTGCAACAGATTAATTCGTGCGGATGATTTTGCTAAAAGATAAGGGGAAGTTATTAATCTGTTCAGTAGAATTTATTAAATCTTCCTTATGAGTCGGTAAAAACATCTTGTCGGTTTCGACGGTACAAAGATAGGACTTTTCTTATTATGTAGGTTACTATTATTCATTATTATATTATATGTAAAATAGATAATATTTTATCTACTTGTGTATCTAGTGTGATTTTCATATCTTTGTCTATATATAGTGAGTAATGGAATGAATTAAAGAATATATGTTGAAAATATTAGTGACCTACGCCGTTCAAGGCGAATTTGTAGAGATAAAATGGCCTGATGTCGAACCGTATTATGTGCGCACAGGCATTGGAAAAGTAAAATCGGCTTTTCATCTGGCAGAAGCAATTCGCCAGGTACAGCCGGATTTGGTGTTGAATATGGGAAGTGCCGGGACAGTCAATCATCAGGTAGGAGATATTTTTGTCTGCCGTAAGTTTGTGGATCGTGATATGCAGAAGATGAAAGAGTTCGGATTGGAGTGCGAGATTGATTCATCGGCTCTGCTCGAAGAAAAAGGTTTCTGTAAGCATTGGACGGAAAACGGGATTTGTAATACCGGAGACGGATTCCTGACGGAATTAACCCATATAAATGGAGACGTTGTAGATATGGAAGCTTATGCACAGGCATTCGTTTGCCGTTCGAAAGAGATTCCTTTTATTTCCGTGAAATACGTGACAGACATCATCGGTCAGAATTCTGTGAAACATTGGGAAGATAAACTTGCAGATGCACGCCAGGGGCTATCTGATTATTTCAATGTCTTGAAAGAAAGGATATGATAAGTGATTCCTGCGGCAATCAGTCCCAAGAGAACCTTTACCCATATCAGGGGAATCAGGAAGAAAATACAATAAAGCATGGTTCCCCACATTAGTACGAGGGAAACTATCTTGGCGCGGAGAGGAATCGCTTTGTTTTCACGGTAGTTGCGGATGTAAGGACCAAAATAACGATGATTGAGCAGCCAGTTATAGAGACGGGACGACCCTTTGAAATAAAGGGCTGCAGTAAGTAGCAGGAAAGGCGTGGTAGGCAATAGCGGCAGAAAAATGCCGAGAATGCCGAGTGCCAGGGAAATCGTTCCTATAACAATATATAGAGTCTTCATGCGGCAAAGATAGTGTAAAAAAGGGATTCTGCAATATCATAAAAGTATATGTGCGGTGGCGAACATTTTTTCCTCCGGCCTTGTTGTAATAATACTGCTCAATTGGATAAACAATGCAGCGGAAGAAGCTTAATTATTACATGATATATTATGAAAGTAGGTTTGTTTATTCCTTGTTATATCAATGCTATATATCCCAATGTGGGAGTGGCATCGTATAAGCTATTAAAAAGTCTGGGAGTAGACGTCGATTATCCGTTGGATCAGACTTGTTGCGGACAACCGATGGCGAATGCCGGTTTTGAAGATGAATCAACGAAGCTGGCACTCCGTTTTGATGACTTGTTTCAACAATATGACTACATTGTCGGTCCCTCCGCCAGTTGTGTCGCTTTTGTGAAAGAGAATCATCCGGGTATTTTAGAGAAAGAAGGTCATGTCTGTCAAAGTGCGGGAAAGATTTATGACCTTTGCGATTTCATCCACGATGTGATCAAACCCACGAAACTGCCTGCACGCTTTCCACACAAAGTCAGTATTCACAACAGTTGTCACGGTGTGCGTGAATTGTTCAACTCCGCCCCCAGCGAATTAAATATCCCTTATTACAATAAATTGCGTGATTTGCTCAATCTGGTAGAAGGAATCGAGGTATTCGAACCCAGCCACATTGACGAGTGCTGCGGTTTTGGCGGAATGTTTGCCGTAGAAGAGCAGGCTGTTTCCGTATGTATGGGACGCGATAAGGTGAAAGACCACATGGCTACCGGAGCCGAGTATATTGTCGGAGCCGACAGTTCCTGCCTAATGCATATGCAAGGCGTTATCAAACGGGAACATCTGCCCATTCAGATTATCCATATTGTAGAAATTCTAGCATCGCAATTATGAGTACAAAACATTCAAAGGCTGCCGAGAAGTTCTTGCAGGACAGCAAGATGGCAGCATGGCATAACGAAACCCTTTGGATGGTCCGTGCCAAGAGGGATAAGATGAGTAAAGAAGTTCCCGAGTGGGAAGAGTTGCGCAACAAGGCCTGTGAACTGAAACTATATTCCAACAGCCACCTCGAAGAGCTCCTGCTGGAGTTTGAAAAGAATGCTACCGCCAATGGCGCTATCGTGCATTGGGCGAAAGACGCTGATGAATATTGTGCCATTGTGTACGAGATACTGAATGAACATAATGTGCATCATTTCATCAAAAGTAAATCCATGCTCGCAGAGGAATGTGGGTTGAATCCTTTCCTGATGGAGCGTGGTATCGATGTCGTGGAGTCCGATTTGGGCGAGCGTATTCTGCAATTGATGCATCTCGAACCGAGTCATATCGTGTTGCCTGCCATCCACATCAAACGGGAACAGGTGGGTGAACTCTTTGAGAAAGAGATGGGAACGGAAAAAGGTAACTTTGATCCTACTTATCTGACTCATGCCGCCCGTAAGAACCTGCGTCATCTTTTTCTGAATGCCGAAGCTGCCATGACTGGCGCTAACTTTGCCGTAGCTTCGACCGGTGATATCGTGGTGTGTACCAATGAAGGAAATGCCGATATGGGAACTTCATATCCGAAGTTGAATATTGCTGCTTTCGGTATGGAAAAGATTGTGCCGGACCTGGAGGCGTTGGGGGTATTTACCCGTTTGCTGGCACGTTCGGCTACCGGACAACCGGTTACAACCTACACTTCCCATTACCGTCGCCCTCGCGAAGGAGGTGAATATCACATCATTATTGTGGACAATGGCCGGAGTGCATTGCTGTCCAAGACCGACCATATCAAGACACTGAATTGTATTCGTTGCGGTGCGTGTATGAATACTTGTCCCGTATATCGTCGAAGCGGTGGATACTCTTATACTTATTTTATTCCCGGTCCTATTGGGATCAATCTGGGTATGGCCCATGATCCGGAGAAATATTATGATAATCTTTCTGCCTGCTCTCTGTGTATGTCCTGCTCTGATGTCTGTCCGGTGAAAGTGGATCTTGCCGAACAGATTTATAAGTGGCGTCAGGATTTGGACGGACTGGGCAAGGCGAATACGGGAAAGAAGATCATGTCCGGTGGAATGAAGTTCCTGATGGAGCGTCCGGCATTGTTCAATGCTGCTTTGTGGGCGGCTCCGATGATAAACAGCCTGCCACGATTTATGAAATACAATGATTTCGATGATTGGGGAAAGGGACGCGAGTTGCCGGAATTTGCCAAAGAATCGTTTAATGAGATGTGGAAGAAGAACAAAGTGCAGGGAAAGGAGGAATCTAAATGAGCAGTAGAGAAGAAATATTAGCCAGTATCCGCAAAAATACGCAAGTTCGTTATGATAAGCCGGATATTGCGGATATGAAACGGTTGTCATATCCCGATAAAATAGAACAGTTTTGTGCTATCAGCCGTGCGGTGGGAGGTATGGCTGTTGTATTGGGTGAGGGAGAAGATGTGAATGCGGTGATTCGCCGGACCTATCCGGAGGCTATGCGCATTGCTTCTGTGTTGCCGGATATTTCGTGCGCGACGTTCAATCCCGATAATCTGGATGACCCGAAAGAGTTGGACGGCACGGATGTGGCTGTGGTGAAAGGAGAAATCGGAGTTGCTGAGAACGGGGCTGTCTGGATTCCGCAAACAGTAAAGTATAAAGCTGTTTATTTCATTTCAGAGAAGTTGGTTATTTTGCTCGACCGGAATAAAATAGTAGATACGATGTATGACGCTTACCGTGAATTGGACGGGCAGGAATATAAATTCGGCACGTTTATTTCCGGTCCTTCAAAGACTGCTGATATCGAACAGGCTTTGGTGATGGGAGCGCATGGAGCAAGGGACGTATTGGTAATATTGATGTAGTTGTTAAATGTAAATGATATGTATGCCAATAAAGTAAAGAAAATAGCTGCCATTCATGACCTTTCGGGGATGGGACGCGTATCTCTCACGGTCGTTATCCCTATTCTTTCATCTATGGGCTTTCAAGTCTGTCCGCTGCCTACGGCTGTGCTTTCCAATCACACGCAATATCCCGGTTTCTCTTTTCTCGATCTGACGGACGAAATGCCGAAGATTATTGCCGAATGGAAAAAACTGGAAGTGCAGTTCGATGCTATCTATACGGGATATCTGGGCTCTCCGAAGCAGATTCAGATCGTTTCCGATTTTATCAGGGACTTCCGGCAGCCGGATAGTTTAATCGTGGCTGATCCCGTGTTGGGAGATAACGGTCGGTTGTACGCTAATTTTGATGGGGAGATGGTGAAGGAGATGCGTCACTTGATTACAAAAGCGGATGTAGTTACCCCGAATTTGACAGAACTGTTTTATCTGTTGGACAGGCCTTATAAAGCGGACAATACAGATGAGGAGTTGAAAGAATATCTTCGGCTCTTGTCTGATAAAGGTCCTGATGTGGTTATCATAACCAGTGTTCCCGTACATGGTGAACCTCATAAAACTTCTGTTTATGCTTATAACCGTCAGGGAAACCGTTATTGGAAGGTGACTTGTCCTTATCTGCCTGCCCATTATCCGGGTACAGGGGATACTTTTACAAGTGTTATCACGGGGGCTTTGATGCAGGGTGACAGTTTGCCAATGGCGTTGGACCGTGCCACGCAGTTTATTCTACAGGGTATTCGCGCTACTTTCGGATATGAGTATGATAACCGCGAGGGTATTTTGTTGGAAAAAGTACTCCATAATCTGGATATGCCGATACAAATGGCCAGTTATGAACTGATTTAATATTTAACACTCGTAAGCTTTTGTTTTTCAGGTATTTCTTTTATTTTTGCGGTTGTTGAATTAATCTGAAATAATTGTATCTAATGACTCAAACACTGAAAACGACTGAACGGCTTGGAGTAGTGGACGCTCTGCGTGGGTTCGCTTTGTTAGCTATTGTATTATTACATAATCTGGAGCATTACAATCTGTTTTTTATGCCGGAGAATGTACCCGCATGGTTGCAAACAATTGATAAGTATGCATGGGATACTATATTTTTCTTGTTTGCGGGAAAGGCTTATGCGACTTTCTCATTGTTGTTCGGGTTTAGCTTTTATATTCAGTTTCACAATGCGGAGAAACGGGGAATCGATTTCAGGGGACGATTTGCATGGCGGATGTGCCTGCTTCTCCTGTTTGCACAGTTGCACGCATTGTTCTATAACGGTGATATTCTTTTGCTATATGCAGTAGTCGGGTTTGCACTGATTCCGGTTTGTAAGTTGAAGGATAAGACGGTTTTCTGGATTGCTTTGATTCTGCTTTTACAGCCATACGAGTGGGGACGTGCCATCTATGCGCTGATAAATCCGGATTATGTGGCGGTGACCGGTCATTTTATTCCTTATGCTATGCGTGCTGAGGCAGCGACAGCCAACGGCAGTTTCTTTGATGTATTACAGTCTAATATCATTGACGGACAGTTGTATAGCAATATCTGGCAGGTGGAAAATGGACGCTTGTTCCAGACGGCTGCTCTGTTCATGTTCGGGATGTTGTTGGGACGCCGGAAATATTTGATAAAGAGTGAAGAGTCCGTACGTTTCTGGAAAAGAATGTTGATAGGTGCTGTCATTGCCTTCATTCCTCTCTATTGCCTTAGAATTTTTGTTCCGGATTTTATTACGGATTCCTCCGCACTGATTCCTTATAATATAGCTGTTCCGTCTTATGCTAATTTTGCGTTCATGGTGATTCTTGTTTCTCTCTTCACCCTGCTTTGGTTTAAGAAAGAGACAGGATATAGCTGGCAAAGCCTGCTGATTCCTTACGGGCGCATGAGTCTGACGAATTATATTTCCCAATCTGTTATGGGAGTCACTATCTATTATGGATTCGGGTTGTCTATGTACAAATATGCCGGAGCAACGGCAAGCCTGCTTATTGCATTGCTTATCTTTACCGTTCAGTTGGTCTTCAGCCGTTGGTGGCTTGTTCGACACAGGCAAGGACCACTTGAATTCTTATGGCGCAAGGGTACCTGGATTTAGTGGTTTGCGTTAATCGAATTTGACGGTTACCTCCGCCTGCTTGTTCCCGTATGTCCAGTCCGGTCCTTCCTGAACCAGACGGATTGCCTCTTTGTCGGAAGATTCGCAGAGACTCTTCTTTACTTTAATGTGGAAAGGCCGTCCGTCCCTATTGACCAGAAAGGTCAATACTACTTTTCCTTTCACTTGTGCGCACGTTTCGTCTGTTGGGCGGACCAGATTCTTTTTCAGATATTTCAGATATTTACGTTTTCCGTCAACGGGTTGCGGAGTGTTATCTTTATTTGCCTTTTTATTGACTCCGTGTCCCACTACCACCACTTCGCTGAGTCCTTTTTGGTCTTCGTTCATGGCAATGAGCATTGTCCGGCTGGTATCTACCGGAACTTCTACCGGGTCATATCCGATATACTGTGCTGTCAACTGCTTGTTCTCTGCTTTTTTGAGTAATGAAAATTCTCCATTCACATCTGTAACGGTTCCGATATTCGTTCCTTTGTACATTACGCTGGCGCCGATAAGCGGTTCCCCTTTTTGGTCGGTCACTTTTCCTTTGATTATATCATTGGTGGGAATAACTGCCATTTTAGCTATTCTCATTTTTTTGACGGATTCGGGATCAGAAGCTCCTGTTGTCATTATTACTTCTTCGTCTGTTGCTGCAACCATTTGACCCGAAGTTTCCTCCTCCATAGGCATTGTTGTAATGGGAGCACTTGGAGGCTTGGAAATGGTAGTCCGGCTTTTGGCGATGATATCTTTCTTATCCGCTTGTTTCGTGGAAACTGGGGAAATAGGAGTGGAATCCGTCTTTGTCTTTGTGGGAACTAGTGCGATTTCCTTTTGTGGAATTATCGGAATGACAGGCTCTGGTGTCTCTTTCAGGAACAGGAAATAACTGCTGATTCCGAATCCGATTACCAGACAGGCGGCAACACTCCAAATGATAGCGTAGGTATTTCTTTTCTTTGTAGAACGGGCAGAGATTTGTATCCGCAGTTGCTCAATCCGTTGTTCGTGATTTCCCTCCACTTGGTTGTATCCATCTATCGCATCAGCCAGAAAAGGGTCTTTCATCGACTCTTTTTCCAACCGATGTGCTTCTTTTCCTTTGCGGAGTCCTTGTATGTAGTCCGATAGTCTCATAGGGTTTGTTTCTTGATACAGATTTTTAAGTTTCGCTTTCCGTTCTGGATATAGCTTTTTACATTATTCAGAGTAAATCCGGTCTGCTCGACAATATCCGCATACGACATTTCCTCTAAAAAGAAACGTGTAATGCTCGTCCGTTGTTCTTCGGGCAACTTTTCGAGACAGTGATGTAATGCTTTTAACCGGTCTTCCGAACTTTCCTCTTCACTTAATAGATGCAGAAATTCATCGGATTCCATAATATTAATGGTGTAATCTAACGGAATTTCTTTATTCTCCTTCCGCAGAAGTTGCAAGCAATGATTTTTTGCCACCCGGTAGAGCCAGGGCTTGAACACTTTGATCTCATAATTTCGCAGCTTAGGCAATAAATCTTCAAACAACTGCATGACCGCTTCCTGTGCCCGGTCTTCGTCTTGCAGATATTTCAGGCATAGTCCATACAGTAACGGGATATAGCGGTTGTATAATTCACCGAAATATTCCGTATCACCGGACTGAGCGTAGTGTGTGAGTAGCTCCTCGTCCGACAGTTTGGATATGGTTCTTTTAAAAAACAATGCCTATTCTTCTTCGTCGTCAATAATGACTTGATATTTTTCTTTCATTATTTCAAAATCATCTGCAATCTGTTCCAATATTTCATGTATATCCGTGCTCTTTACCAATGTGGGCATACCGTAATAGATAGATGCTTTATATGGCAACAGTATCATTTTGCCTTTGGGCAGAGAACGTCCCATGCCGGTCATGAATACGGGAATATATTTTACTTCAGGTCGCAGAGACAGGATACGGGCTATGCCAGATTTAATTTTTCCCATCTGTTCCGGCTTTCCTCTGGTTCCTTCGGGAAAAAGAATCAGTGAATATCCTGCATCGATGGCTTCAAGCATTTTGCGGATCGGGTCATGTTCCGAATCTTTTTCTCCTTTCCTTCTGATTAGCAGTGTGTTGATGAAATAGTTACTTATGGAAGCCTGAAAGCGGTTTTTACCAAAATAATCTTCTGCTGCTACAGGTTTGACTTTCCATAAAAGTTTTCCGGGCAGAGAAGATAATAAACTTAAAGTGTCCAAATGGCTGTTGTGGTTGGCAAGAATGATGAACTGCTTTTCTTTCTTGAGGAATCGGCAATCGGTGAACTGAACTCCTACGATCAGTTTCAAGAACCATTGGCATATACCTTTATATATAATCTGCATGATAGCAGCTTGCATGAATCTCTTTTCCATTTAATATGCAATGTAATAAACTAAATGAAAAAAGACGGGAGCGGTGTAGGACAGAGAGTCTATCCGGTCGAATACTCCTCCATGACCGGGAATACTGTTCCCCATATCCTTAATTCCTTTATCCCTTTTGATGGCGGAGAGTTCGCTGATATTTGTTTTTGGAAAGATCTTCTTTACGAGAAAAAGAATAAGGCTTGCCGTAATGAGCAGTCCGATGATGAGCGAAATGACGATAATCAGTTCATCACTTAGCGTAGGAAATATGGTATCCAGTAGTTCTTTCATTTTATTTCATTGTTTGTTGTGTGTGACATGAGGTACAGACGGTGTATCAGTGTTGCGACAAGGCCGACATTTATAATTATCAGGGCTATGAGACATACCATCCGGTCGTATCCTGCGTGAATGGTGCAGGTGGCTGCTACAAAGGCAAGCGTGAGCAATGCCATGCGGTGTTGTTTGGCCATCGGGCCGTTAAAGAAATGCTGGTGCGTTTTGTAGGCTCCTATCCAACGGAAATAAGCTGTCATCACAGCAAGAAGAGCAGCCATCCATCCTAGTTCAATACCGAATCCGCCTGCTACATATCCGACGGGAATGATGAACAAAGCATCAGCAAAGCGGTCGGGCATATCATTGTAGAGATCCCCGTTGGCGCTTTTCTTCCCTCCTTCGATAGCTACCATCCCATCGAACAGGTTGCAGAGTAACCGCGACTGCATGCAAACGATGAACAGAATGTAGGCTACATACTTGTTAAAACCGGGATCAATGACTGTGCCGATCAACAGAAGGCATCCCACCATAGCGAAGAATATGCTCATCATGGAAATTTGATTGGGAGTGATACCCCAACGAGTTAGTTTGCGGGCGATAATAGTGGCCCAGACCGTGTTTCGTGAGGCTATTTCCCGCCTTCCATCAACTTCGTTTTTCATATTTATGATATGTTTATGTTTGGCAAATATACATATCATATTAAGAGTTACAAAGGAATAAGTAGGAATTTTTAAGTGACTTTTTTCCGCTCGGGTAAAAAAAGTTCAGGCAAATTATGGAATCTGTGTGAAATCTGCATCTCTATAGTAAAAGCGATGAATAGTAACATTTTAAAATAATGAAGTTATGAGAACAAACCAATTCAGAGCAATCATGCTCGTACTGCTGATGGCAGTTATTTGCTTAGGAACAATGAATGCGCAAACTATTACCGTGACCGGTATTGTGACGGACGCAGCGGATGGAACTTCGATTACCGGTTGTTCGGTAGTGAATAACCGTTCCAAAAGTGGGGCAATCACAGATGTGAACGGTCGTTATTCCATTCAGGCCCAAAAAGGGGACGTATTGTTATTCCGGTTTATCGGGTATAAAGAAGAAAAAAGAGTGGTTAAGTCGGCCAAACTGGATGTTAAAATGAAGACTGATGATGTGGCGTTGGAGGAGTGTGTCGTAGTGGGATACGGTACAATGAAAACAAAGGCAATGAGCGGTGCGTATGTAGCGGTGTGTCCGACTGCCATGTATGATATGGATACGAGAATGAATACGGAAGAGTATGACCGGATTCAGGAGAATGGTTTCAAAAGTGTAGCCGATACTCCGCTTTCTACTTTTTCTATTGATGTGGACCCTGCTTCTTATAGCAATATGCGTCGTTTTATCAATAGAGGAGAATTGCCTCCTGCCGATGCAATCCGTACGGAAGAATTAGTGAATTACTTTTCTTACGACTATCCGAAACCAACGGGCAACGATCCTGTGAAGATAACTGTGGAAGCCGGAACTTGTACTTGGAATACAGCTCATCGGCTTGTTCGTATCGGATTGAAAGCTAAGGAAATTCCGACGGAGCAGTTGCCGGCGTCCAATCTTGTATTCTTGATTGATGTTTCCGGTTCTATGTGGGGGGCTAATCGGTTGGATTTGGTAAAGTCATCGCTCAAACTATTGGTGAATAATCTGCGGAATAAAGATAAGGTGGCAATCGTGACTTATGCAGGCAGTGCCGGTGTGAAGCTGGAAGCTACTTCGGGCGGTGATAAACAGAAGATCCGTGAAGCGATAGATGAACTGACCGCAGGCGGATCTACTGCAGGAGGCGCGGGCATTCATTTGGCGTATCAGATAGCTAAAAAGAACTTTATCTCTGATGGCAATAACCGTATCATACTTTGTTCCGATGGTGATTTCAACGTCGGTGTTTCTTCCGCCGAAGGATTGGAACAATTGATAGAAAAAGAACGGAAAAGTGGCGTACACCTTACTGTACTAGGCTATGGAATGGGTAACTATAAAGATAAGAAAATTCAAGTATTGGCTGAAAAAGGAAATGGGAATCATGCCTATATAGATAACTTGCAGGAAGCCAACCGTGTTTTAGTAGGCGAATTCGGTGCTACATTGCATACTGTGGCAAAAGATGTCAAACTGCAAGTGGAATTTAATCCTTCTCAAGTTCAGGCATATCGTCTGATTGGTTACGAAAGCCGTCTGCTGAAAGACGAAGATTTCAATAATGATGCGAAAGATGCCGGAGATATGGGAGCAGGACATACGGTAACAGCTTTTTATGAAGTGATTCCCGCAGGTGTGAAGAATGAATATGTAGGTAAAGTAGACGACTTGAAATACCAAAAGAAAGAAAAAATGACGCTGAAGCCGACCGGATCTGATGAACTCCTTACTGTGAAATTGCGCTACAAAGCTCCGGATAAGGATGTCAGCAGGAAAATGGAACTTCCTTTTGTAGATAACAAAGGAGATAGTGTTTCTTCCGACTTCCGTTTCGCTTCGGCAGTAGCCATGTTCGGACAGTTGCTTCGTGATTCTGACTTTAAAGGAACTGCCGATTATGACAAAGTCATTAAGCTAGCTAAACAGGGGTTGAATAATGATGAAAGAGGATATCGAAGAGAGTTTATCCGACTGGTTGAGGCTGCTAAAGGATTGGAAAAGACGAGTAAGAATTAGTATAAGAGAGAGTTTTCAAACTGAGCCGAGAGTAGTAACTTATCTGTGAGGCAATAATAAGAAAACCGCAAATGGCTTGACGACTATTTGCGGTTTTCTTATTGCACGGGAGGAGAGGCTCGAACTCCCGACACCCGGTTTTGGAGACCGGTGCT
>USPQ01000038.1 GCA_900556625.1 uncultured Bacteroides sp.
CTATTCTTTATACTTCTTATAAATTTAAAACCCGTTATCTGGACGATTCTATCTTTAACGCATATCCTTATTGGATTGCCCACTATTATGTGGACTCTGTGAAATATCAAGGTAAATGGGATTTCTGGCAACATACGGATGTGGGAAATGTACCCGGCATTGAAGAAGAGGTGGATCTGAATGTCTTCAACGGTACATTGGAAGATCTCAAGAAGCTGACAATAAAATAGCAGCTGTTTCTTTTTCAAACAACTTATCTCTTCTCTTATTTGTTATAATCGTATTATTATTAAAAATATACGATTATGAACTTTGATATAGCTATTATTGATGGAATGAGCCGCTTTGATCCAAAGATTCATGTTGTGATAGAAGGAGCGGAGTTTGCCGATTATTTTTGGCCTGCTGTCGAACAATATGTGGAATGTACGCATGAATATTGGCGTAGGACTTTATCATTCTCAAAACATAGAAGGCGCTTTGACCACTTTGCCCGGAGCACGTATTGTCTGTCCGTCTTTTGCGGATGATGCAGCCGGGCTACTCCGTACCAGTATGCGTTCCAAAGGCTTTACTTTATTCCTTGAGCCGAAAGCATTGTATAATTCCGTTGAGGCTGCTGCAATCGTACCGGAAGATTTTGAAGTTCCTTTCGGAAAGGCACGTATTCGTCGTGAAGGGACAGATCTAAGTATCATTACGTATGGAAATACAACGCATTTCTGTCTGAATGCTGCGGAACGGTTGGAGAAAGAAAAGGGGTGGAAAGTAGAGGTTATAGATATCCGTTCTTTGGTTCCTTTGGACAAGGAAACGATATTCGAATCGGTGAAAAAGACGAGTAAGGCGTTGGTTGTACATGAAGATAAAGTTTTCTCCGGCTTTGGGGCGGAGCTTGCCGCAATGATAGCTGGAGAGATGTTTCGCTATTTGGACGGACCTGTGCAACGTGTCGGCTCTACCTTTACACCCGTCGGTTTCAATCCTATTTTGGAAAAGGAGATTTTGCCGGATGAAGCTAAGATCTATGAAGCAGCCAGGAAGTTATTAGAATATTAAACAGTATGGATTATGAAGAAGATAGGTTTGTTTTATGCTGCCAAAGCTGAAAAAACGAGTTGGGTGGCGGAAAGAATACAGAAAGAATTCGGTGAAAGTCATATAGAAGTGGTACCGATAGAACAGGCTTGGCAGAACGATTTTGCTGCTTATGATTGTTTTATTGTCGGAGCCTCCACTTGGTTTGACGGAGAGTTGCCTACTTATTGGGACGAGCTGTTGCCGGAGCTTAGAACGATGGATTTGAAAGGAAAGAAGGTCGCTATCTTTGGATTGGGAGATCAGGTACGCTATCCGGAAAACTTTGCTGATGGTATCGGGCTATTGGCAGAAGTATTCGAAGAAGACGGGGCGGCATTGGTGGGCTTTACTTCTTCGGAAGGATATACTTTTGAGCGTTCCAGAGCATTGCGTGGCAATCAGTGTTGTGGGTTGGTTATCGACTTGGATAATCAGTCGGACCAGGCAAAAAAGAAAATCAAGGATTGGTGTGAACAAGTAAAAAAGGAGTTTGCGTAACTCCTTTTATAAGCTATTATATATTATGAGGGTGTCATAATGAATAATCTGCGTTTTGACACTCTCTATTTTTATCCCTGTATTCTTTGTTTCTGTTGGCAGAGTAATAGTATTAAACTTTATAAATGAATTTCACTGCCGCCCAGCGATTCTTTTCTTTGTGATGGATGTAAGTCAGTCCGTTCTTTTCCGCTTCTTCGCGGATAACAGGGATGTCATCCACATAAAATCCGCTCATGTATAGTTCCGCTCCGGGATGCATACAAGTGACATATTGTCTCATGTCATTCAGTAGGATATTGCGGTTAATATTAGCTATAACCACATCAAACGGCCCTTTTCCGGAAAGTGAAGAGGCATCTCCTTGAGAAACGGCAATATTATCTACGTGGTTCAATTCGATGTTTTCGATAGAGTTTCGTACACACCATTCGTCTATGTCGATAGCGGTACATGGATGTGCGCCTTTCATTCGTGCAAGGATGGCGAGAATAGAAGTTCCACAACCCATATCCAGCAATGATTTATCTTTCAGCTCGCTATCCAACAGTTCTTCGATAATAAGGCTGGTAGTCTCGTGATGTCCTGTGCCGAAAGCCATTTGCGGATTGATTACGATATCGTATTCTGCTTTAGGAATATCCTGATGAAATGTGCTGTGGATTACACAACGGTTACCGATGATAATCGGTTGAAAGAAATTCTTTTCCCATTCCTCGTTCCAATCCTTGTCTTCTGCTTCTGCATATGTATAGGTGATTTCCGTATCGGATAGGGGAAATCCGGCGATTGCATTCTTTATGGAGGTTTCGTCACATAAAGTTTGTTGGATATATGCGGTTAATCCGTTCTCATTTTCAACAAAACTCTCGAAACCGGTTTCGCCTAATACGGCAGCTAATACATCATTTACAATCTCTGTGGACGGATTCGTATGAAAAGTGAACTCAAAATACTTCATAGTTGTTTCTAATGCTGGTGAATAATGTGCAAAGATAATCACAATTTTAGGGAAATCCCTACTATCCTTTGGGGAAAATCTCCCCAAGGCGATAAATCTCTTCCTTATCTTTGTAACGTGAATAAGTTTAAGTAATTACATAAACCCAGATGATATGAAAAAGATTGTTTACTTCTTGCTAGTTGCCTTGTGTCTCCCGATAGGCTTGATGGCACAAAGCGTTGATGACGACCTTTACTTCGTACCTTCCAAAGACAAAAAGGAGAAAAAAGAAACTCCGGTGAGGAAGGAACCGAAGAAACAGGTGACAAACATCTATACTTCACCGGGAACTACAGTTGTGGTTCAGGACCGTAGGGGGAGAACACGGGATGTGGATGAATATAACCGCCGTTACGATGCACGTGATAATGAATTCGTAATGGATAATGATACCTTATATATAAAGGAAAAATCTACTCCGGACTTGGACGGGGAATGGGTGACCGGCGAATTCAATGGTACGCAGGACGACTATGAATATGCCGAACGCATCATCCGTTTCCGTAATCCGCGTTTCGCTATCAGTATCAGCAGTCCGTTATATTGGGATGTAGTCTACGGACCGAATTCTTGGGACTGGAATATATATACCGATGGTATGTATGCTTACGCATTCCCGACATTCAGTAATCCACTTTGGTGGGATTGGCGTTATGGTTCATACGGCTGGGGCTGGAACTATGGTTGGGGCTGGAGTCGTCCTTATTATGCTTGGGGATATTATCCGGGCTATTGGGGCGGCTGGCATGGCGGCTACTGGGGTGGCTGGTATGGTGGTGGATATTGGGGACATCATCATCATTGGCACGGCGGTCCTAGCTGGGGCTGGGGCGGTGGAGGCCGTTGGACTGGTCCGACTTATACAAACCGTCGTTCGTATGGACAAAGCAGTTACAGAAATTCTTCTACTGTACGTCGATATGGTTCAAGCGCCACTCGTTCTGGTGGTTCTGCTATTCGGTCAACTGCTAGCTCGTCTCGTACCTCCGGATCAGCTTATGGCAGGGGAACAAGCACAACAAGACGCGTGGTAGGTACGCGTTCTTCGGATGAGCGTTATGGCTCAAGTACTCGTACGGGAAATTCATCACGTCGTGGCAGTATTTATTCTCGGCCAAGTAGTACTCGGACTAGTGGAACAGGAACCGGTTCTTCTTATTCCCGTTCTTCTGGAGTGAGAAGTGGCAGTAGTGGAACGAGAACATCTACTTACAATCGCGGTAGTTCTTCCACTCCACGCAGCAACTATTCTAACGGTAATAGTAGCCGTCGTTCATCATCTTATGGAACTTCTCGTTCATCATCTTCCCGCAGTTATTCACCTGCCTCTTCAGGTGGTAGTTCGCGCGGCAGCTATTCTTCCGGTGGGGGAATCGGCAGATCTTCTGGCGGAGGAGGTTCTTCTCGTAGCGGTGGTAGAAGATAAAACGAAGGGTATTAATTAAATGGAATGAAAGGTATGAAAAAAATAGTTATGGTAGCTGTATTGGGACTATTTGTTTCTGCAGCTTCGGGATTAGCACAGACTGTTTATGATGGTGCTAAACTGACAGGAAAAGATTTAAATGGAACTGCCCGGTTTGTCGGAATGGGAGGTGCTATGGGGGCACTTGGTGGAGATATTTCTACCATAGGGACCAATCCGGCCGGTATTGGGCTCTATCGTAGCAGTGATATAATGACTTCTTTCGGTTTCTCATCTTATGGAAGTGAAAGCAAGTATTTAGGCAGTAAGTGGAATTCGGATAAAAACAGGGCTTCATTTGATAATATCGGATTTGTATTTTCATCAAAGATCGGAAACACTACTCCCTTACGCTATGTGAATTTTGGATTTAACTATCATAAAGCAAAGTCTTTCTATAAGAATATGGAAATGAACGGTGATCTTGGTAATTATTCACAGGCCTTCTTGATGGCTTCTCTGTCTGACGGAATATCAAATTGGGGAAATCCGTTTGATACTAATGATATAGGTTGGCTTTCTGCGGTGGGATATGAGGGATATGTAATCAGTCCGAGCCTTACAACTACGCAGAATGAATTTCCGTATAAAGATAAGGAAGGTAATCAGGTAGTAGATAATGAGGGAAAGCCTCTGTTTTATGATTATGATTATTATAATACAATCGTTCCGGATGGAGTAAGTCCATACGCACGCTTTCATTCGGAAGAACGTGGTGGCATAGATCAATATGATTTTAATATCGCTTTTAATTTCAGTGACCGTTTTTATCTGGGGCTAACAATTGGGGCTTATTCCATTGATTATAATAAGTACACCTCGTATGATGAAGATTATGGTAATGAAACAGGATATAAACTGCAAGGTTGGAATAAAATTACCGGATCAGGTTTTGATTTTAAATTCGGAGCGATTCTTCGTCCTTTCGAGTATTCACCTTTCCGTATAGGTTTGGCTATTCATACACCTGTTTTTTATAGTCTGGATTATAAGACAAGTGTTTTTATGCAATCAGATATTTGGGATCCGGTAGCCAATGAGATTACCTATCGTGATATAGATTCTCGTGATTATTTGCCTGGTAAAGATGATATGGTTCAGCGCTTTCGTTTTCAGACTCCGTGGACTTATAATGTAAGTTTGGGATATACGGTAGGTAATAGTTTAGCTTTAGGAGCGGAATATGAGTATCAAGACTACTCTTCAATAAAATTTAGAGATCCTGATGGATATGCTTCCGCTTTCGAATGGGAGAATAGTACGACACCTATGTTGAAAGGCGTGCATACAGCTCGACTAGGTTTGGAATATAAAGTGGTACCTCAGTTTGCTTTTCGTGCAGGTTATAACTACAGTTCGGCGGCATTTAAGAAAGACGCTTATAAGGACTTGGCAATAAATTCTATTCAAACGGATACGGATTTCGCTAATAGTAAATCGCTGAGTAACTATACGTTAGGTATTGGGTATCGGGGTTCTACATTTTATGCTGACCTGGCATATAAATTCTCTACTTATAAGGAAGATTTTTATCCATTCATTAATGTAACTGTGGATGATGAAGGTGTTTTAATAGCTTCACCGGACGCTACGAAAGTAACCAACACCCGTAGCCAAGTCCTTTTTACAGTCGGTATGCGTTTCTAAACCAGATCAGTTTTCAATTTCAATAATAACTTTTGTGTGTAAAGAATCCCTGGAATGCTGAGTGTCTACAGCACTTCCGGGGATTTCTATTAGTCGTCCGGTATGAACGGTTGTCCGTCTAATACTCTATTTTATCCTCCTTGTTCATCCATGCTTTGAAAGCGGAAATAGCTTCCTCGTGCAATAAAATCTCAGAAGGAAGTTTTCTCTCTTCCGGTTTCAGTTCCAGTTCATCATAGATGAAGGAATCATCGAAGCCAATATTTTTTGCGTCAGTTTTATTGTTGCCATAGTACATTTTGTCCAACCGTGCCCAGTAAATGGCACCTAAACACATGGGGCAAGGTTCGCAAGAAGTATATATCTCATAGCCGCTAAGATTGAATGTACCAAGCTTTGCAGCGGCAGCGCGTATGGCGCTTACTTCGGCATGAGCGGTAGGATCGCAGGAAGCGGTGACACGATTTACTCCGGTGGCAACTATCTCTCCCTCTTTAGTGGCAATCACAGCACCGAAAGGACCTCCACCGTTCTCGACATTCTCCTTTGAAAGCTCGATGGCTTTCCGCATCAATTCTTCTTTAGTCATGGTATAAAATAGATTGTTAGTTTAATATGAGGATTATATCTTTCCAAGAATCTTATCCATTACCCAGTTGGTCAGTGTCGCACTTTCACCGTCGCAAGAACAGATAGATTTGCCCAATAAATGGTCTACTACCGCTTGGATAAGAGGTTGCTGTACATGTTCCGGGTTGCCGATACAGATTTCTTCCCTTCCTTTTTCTGTGTGCAGGCCGATAGGTTCGTAAGTGAAGACAGAAAAACAAATCATTCCTTTGTCCCCAATAATCTCTATACGGTCTTCGCGAGCTGAATCATGAGCTACAAAGCACCAGGAACCACTGCCTACCAATCCGTTATCGAACTGGAAACAAGCGCTCAACGTATCTTCGGCAGGATAAAGCCCGCCGCGATTGCTCTTGTAGCCGTTTGCTTCGAGGATACATCCGAACATATCCTGTAATAAATCAATCTGATGCGGAGCAAGGTCGTAGAAATAACCACCGCCTGCAATGTCAGCCTGTACACGCCAGGGAAGATTTTCACGGTTATAATCCAAGTCACGTGGCGGTTGGGCAAAACGGATCTGTACATTGATTACGTTACCGATAGTTCCGTTTTCTACCAATTCTTTTACTTTCTGGAAGTAGGGAAGATAACGGCGGTAGTATGCAACGAAACAGGGAACTCCCGTTTCTTTGGATATGCGGTTAATGCGCGTACATTCTTCGTATGTGACGGCCATCGGTTTCTCAATATAGGCAGGCTTACCTGCTTTCATCGACATGATGGCGTATGTAGCATGGGATGAGGGAGGAGTAGCGATATAGATAGCATTCACTTCCGGATCATCTATAAGTTCTTGTGCATCGTCATACCATCTCTTGATACCTCTCTCTTTGGCGTATGCTTTTGCTTTCGCACCGTCACGGCTCATCACGGCTACTACTTCCGAATGTTCTACTTTTTGGAAAGCAGGGCCGCTTTTAGTTTTCGTCACTTCTCCGCAACCGATGAATCCCCACTTGATTATCTTTTCACTCATAATACAATTACCTATTTGCTTATTCTAATAAACTCCAAAGATAAAGCAATTTTTTGTCAAGAGCAACTTTATTGATTATTAACTTAGTGGAGGAATTTGGAAAATAAAGCCTCTATTTTGCTAAAATGGAGATGTTGTTTGTATGGAATAGATTTTCCGTTTCGGGTGGATAGGACCTTTGCTCTTGTGAAAGCATATCCTATTTGCAGTATAAAGGCAGGTGAGTAGAGATAAGCCCGGGGATGAAGGACAATATGCCAATGGGGAAAAAAGTATAGGATTGTTTTCGTTTAGTAAGTAGATTGATAAGGTTATTTTTTATCATAGTATTTCTTGTAAATCTTTTGATATTCTTCTTCCTTCTGGAATCTATCCAGCCATGCATTCAAACTGTCGAGTAAGACAGGTGATTGTTTGCTGACTGCCCATGAGTAGAATTGTGTGAAACTGATTGCCGTATTGATATCTATTTGCGGCAAAGAATCAGCGGCAGCCTGTGCGATACTTTCATCACATACGGCATAGTCGATGTCTCCATGTGCCACAAGCGAAATCAATTGTTCCGGGCCGTATTTTTCTATTTCCTTTATATAAATGGTATCTCCAATCTCATTTCCCAAGTTCTGAATACGCAAGATTGACGAGGAACCCTTTATAACATGGAGTGTTTTTTGCGCTAAATCCAATTGACTGCGTATGTAAAGGGAATCGTTTTCTACGGTTGCTTTCCGTTGTACCAGCACTTGTTTGTTAAGCACGATGGGAGAGGTGAGCAGTAAGGAATCCTTCAATTTGCTGGTTGCTAATATACCGTATGCTATTACGTCATAACGGTCCTCGCTCAATCCTCTCAGACGATCCTCAAAACTCATATAAGGGCTGATGTCAACTCTTAGTCCTTTATCTCGGCCGAATGCCTGTATCAGTTCATAATTAAACCCTGCAACCGTATCCCCGTCTACATAAAAACTGATGGAATTATACTCTGTCGCTACACGTAATACACCTTCTCTGATAATATCTGCATAGTCGTGTGGGGGAAGCGGTTGTTTTTGCTGATTGTCGCATCGACGGAAACAGAAGAGTAGTGCCAGTACGATAATTACAGGTATCAGATATCTGAGCAATCTTATTTTGGGGCGTGTCACCATAAGCTGCAGAAGTTTTATCAATCATAGAAGTTCCATGAAAGGCCGAATTTCAGCACACGTGGGTTGATAGGGTAATGAGGAGACAGGAAATAATTCGGTCTGCTCATTCCTTGATTCACGTGATACATCATTACATAGAAACGTGTACGCTTTAAATGTAAGTTCGCGTAAACATTTACAATAGGATAGCCGCCTATCTCTACCTGGTCGTCTGTCGGTTGCAGATGGAAGTTCTGAATGGCGGGCATATATGCAGGGGCATTGTATTTGGTAAAGTATCTCAAATCGGCACCTAATTGTACGCTGAGCACTTTTTTTGCCAGTTTGAACTGCATATAAAAGTTATGATATAGCGAGAGGTCCGGCAAGGGAAGCACGGTCTGGTCGCTGGACTTCTGCCAGGTCACCTCATTGTCCAAGTGGAAGATACCCAATTTGAAGTCCTGATTAAGACTTGCTGACAACACTTGCAGACTTCCGCTTTTTTGTTCGGGCAATGCTTGTTGATTGAAATAAGTATAGTTCTTTATATTCTCGACTCCTGCTTTCAATTTTGTCCTCCAGCGGGCAATGCTCAACTCTCCTTCAATGCGGGTGCGAAACTCCTTGTCCATATCATTGTCCCACCAGAAATGCTTGGAGTGATAGTGGCGCATATAGAACGGAGCCAGTTTATTGCTGACCTCTCCACGGGCTATAAGACTGACCGTATCTTTCCACAGAGGAAAGTTCAGGTCTATATCGCCTTTTACATTAAACTGTCCGATTGCTTTTCCTCCCAGTCCCACTTCACCGATGGCATGATAATGGAGTACATTACCTTCACGTTTGGACAATTCGCCTCCTACGAATATCTCATTCTCATTGTATTTGTCATTACCTATGCCTTCCAGGTTCATCAGTGTATATTTGCTGATTTTATAGGAGGCAAATGCCGTCAGTCCGGCTTTGGCATATTTATTGAACCCTTCCAACAGAGCAATACCTACGGTGTTTTTGATTCCTATATAGGTCGTACTGTCTTTTACTAATGGATTATCAGGTTCTAAATAAGTGTTCTGATAGTAATCTTTCACGTCATCTTCAGAATGGAAACTATGCCGTGCACGTTCCACTTGAACGGTATGTATAAAACTGGTGACCGGAACGAATTCTTGTTTGGCGGGAGTAGTGTCATTTTCGGCCTGTGGTATGTTGCGTCTGAATCCCAGATTGTAACGTTGGGTCAGGAATACGTAAAAGTCATGATTTCGATTGGTTGTGGCATTTAATACCGTTTCCATATTGGTTGATTCATATTCCCTTCCTCCTTGTGACATTTCTTCTGGGGCAGTGATAAATCTGTCATCGGTAATACCTCCGTTCTCGTTTGTTTTCAGATAGTTATTGCTGTATATGGCTTGCATTTGGTAGCGGTCGCCGATATAACTACCGAAAAAAGCTGCATTGAAATGTGATGTGCTTTGATTATTGTAATATCCCCGTCCGTACAGATAG
Source organism: uncultured Bacteroides sp. (assembly GCA_900556625.1). GTDB lineage: Bacteria > Bacteroidota > Bacteroidia > Bacteroidales > Bacteroidaceae > Bacteroides. The sequence continues at coordinate 9,951 of USPQ01000038.1, forward strand.
TCTATGTTGAAGCCGAAAGCCAGACGTTTGTTTACATTGACAGAGAAGTATGATTTGAAACGTTCTTCCCCGTTCACCTTGTTACCGGCTTTGTGATATGTCAGGTTGGTATAAGGTACGTTACTGTTCGTAAAGTTGAATTCCGTAGGACGGATAAAGAAACTGGAGAAAGGCTCCATGAAAATAGTTGGCTCAGGGTCACGACGGTCGAAGAAAATACGTGACATACGGGGAGAACCCATATTGGCCAGATAATTGTAATGTCCGGTCAGCCCGTCAGTCAGGTTCGTGTTCTGGAAATGATGATATGCAGTATCCGCCGGAATCATAGTCCGGTCGCCCAACTGGTTTTTGATACGCCACATATATAATTTAGGAGGCAATCCCTGTATCTCAACATTTGCACTGTCCAGCTTGTCCGGAATCATGGCAGGGTCTACCTGGTTGCCGTATTGGTCATAGCCGTTTTCGTCGATTACCTGGCGACCATTGTCGAACTGTGCATGAACACTTGTCAGACCTATAACGGTAAGTAATATATATAATAGTAAGATTCGTCTCATAATTGGAGGCAAAGATACTTACTTTAATTGATTTAATGATAATGGATAATTGAAAATTATGTTGCATACGTACAACACGTAGCTAATAATTATCAATTATCCATTGTTCACTATCCATTAATTAAACTTCGCGGATAAGCTCCATACCTTTCTTGATAGCTTCCTCGTTCATAGGAATCAAGTGGTGGTGGCGTTCTGGCAAAGTCTTTTTCAAGCCTTTGATGACATTTTCTAAAGTTACAATCGGACGAAGTTTCAGCAGACCGCCTAATACAATCATGTTGAACGCTTTAGCGTTGTTCATTTCGTTGGCTGCATCCATTGCATCGATACGGTATACTTTGATGTCTTTGCGGGTAGGAGGGTTGATTATTCCGTAACCGTCATAGATCAAGACACCACCGGGTTTCACCTTACTTTCAAACTTTTCGAGTGAAGGCTGGTTCAAGATGATGGCGGCATCGTATTTACTAAGAATCGGTGAAGATATCTTGTCATCGCTAACGATTACTGTAACGTTGGCAGTACCACCCCGTTGTTCTGGACCGTATGCCGGCATCCAGCTCACTTCCTTGCCTTCCATCAAACCGGAATAAGCCAGAATCTTACCCATAGACAATACGCCTTGTCCACCGAATCCTGCTATAATTATTTCTTCTTTCATTGTTCTGTTGACTTTTAGCGTTATTCTTTATCTTTTAAATCACCCAGCGGATAGAACGGGAACATATGTTCTTCCATCCATTTGTTTGCTTTTTCCGGGGTCATCTTCCAACCGGAACTACAAGTGGAAACGATTTCTACCAAATTGGAACCTTTACCGTTCATCGAGTTCTCGAAAGCCTTGCGAATAGCTTTCTTCGCTTTACGGATGGCCGGTACCGATTGTACGGACTGGCGGCTTACGTAAGCTGTTCCTTCCAGTTGGGCGGCGATTTCTGTGATTTTCAATGGATAGCCGTGAAGTTCAACGTCACGTCCGTAAGGACAAGTCGAGCTCTTCATACCTACTAGTGTAGTCGGGGCCATCTGGCCGCCTGTCATACCGTAAATGGCATTGTTGATAAAGATAATCGTGATGTTTTCGCCACGGTTCAAAGCGTGTATAGTTTCGGCTGTACCGATACAAGCCAAATCACCGTCACCCTGGTAAGTAAATACGAGGCGATCCGGCCACAGACGCTTCACAGCAGTTGCCACAGCAGGAGCACGTCCGTGTGCAGCTTCCTGCCAGTCAATATCCAAATAGTTATAGGCGAAAACTGCACATCCTACCGGAGAGATTCCCACCGTTTTATCTTCCATACCCATCTCCTCTATTACTTCGGCAATGAGCTTGTGTACCACACCGTGACTGCAGCCCGGACAGTAGTGCATGGCGTTGTCGTTCATCAGAGTCGGTTTTTTGTAAACCAGATTCTCGGGTTTGATTATTTCTTCTTTAGTCATAACTTCTTCTCCTTATCTGTTGGTGAACCGTATAAAAAACTCCATCAGCTTGACAAAGATTGCCGCGCCGCATACGTAGATAAACATTTTGAAATCTTCCTTTCCTACAACGAAATAGGTGATAATGGCTGCAACAGCCAGAATCATGAAAAGGATGTTCAGTACGTTTCTTATTTTATCGGGATTCATCGTTTCGTTATTTGATTATTTTTTCTTCCAAAGCAGTTACAATTTCATCCGGATCGGGGACGATACCGCCGAGACGTCCGAAATGCTCTACCTTTATTTTACCGTTAACAGCCAGGCGGACATCTTCAATCATCTGTCCGGCATTCAGCTCCGTAACAAGCATACCTTTTACTTTGTCAGCATAAGCGGCAATGGCCTTTGTAGGGAACGGCCACAAAGTAATCGGACGAAGGATACCTACCTTGATACCTTTCTCACGAGCCAGCTCCATGGCTTTCTGACCGATACGTGCCATTGAGCCAAAAGCAATAATCAGATATTCTGCATCTTCACAGTTTATTTCTTCAAAACGTACTTCGTTTTCTTCGATTTGGCGATACTTAGCCTGGAAGCGGAGGTTGTTGATTTCCATTGCTTCCGGTTTCAGTTCCAAAGAAGTGATGATGTTCGGTTTGCGATCTTTAGCCTTTCCGGTAGCAGCCCACGGACATTGCTCAATCACTTCCGCTTCTGTGCGGCGTGGCTTTTGTGCAGGAAGCACTACCTTTTCCATCATCTGTCCGATCACACCGTCAGCAAGAATAATGGCTGGATTACGATATTTGAAAGCCAGTTCGAATCCCAATGCCACGAAATCTGCCATTTCCTGTACAGATGCCGGAGCAAGAGCGATTAGCTTGTAGTCGCCATGACCACCGCCTTTCACAGTCTGGAAATAGTCGGCCTGACTCGGTTGGATGGTTCCTAATCCGGGACCGCCACGCATCACGTTTACAATCAGACAAGGAAGTTCGGCACCTGCGATGTAAGATATACCTTCCTGTTTCAGACTGACGCCGGGACTTGAAGACGATGTCATTACCATCTTTCCGCTGCCTGCGCCTCCATATACCATATTGATAGCTGCCACTTCACTTTCTGCCTGGAGTACTACCATGCCGGTTGTTTCCCACGGTTTCAGTTCAGCAAGTGTTTCCAACACTTCCGATTGGGGAGTAATAGGATAACCGAAGTAACCGTCGGCACCGCAACGGATAGCTGCGTGGGCGATGGCTTCGTTTCCTTTCATTAATACAACTTCTTCTGCCATATTCTTTTCTTTTATTCTACTTTTACTTTATACACTGAGATACATCCGTCCGGACAAACTGTTGCGCACGAGCTGCATCCGTTACAGGTATCTTCTTTCACTTGCCAGGCATAGTTATAGCCTTTCATGTTTACCTCTTTATTGAGGGCGATTACATCGAGCGGACACGCCACTACACACAGGTTGCATCCTTTGCAACGCTCCGTGTCGACTACGATTGCTCCTTTGATTTTTGCCATAATCTTTATTTTATTACGTTATCTTTGAGTACGGTTATTGATTATACATATCTTTGTGATAGAAGTTTAGAATATCTATCGCCATTTTCCGGGCCTGAACGGCGGGGCTGTCAGGATTAAGGTCGATAGCGTATTGGTAATTGTCCAGCGCTTGCTTCCAGTCTCCTTTTTTCCGGTAGGCATTTCCCCGTAAATAGTAGAGAATATCTTTCTCGTTTTCGACAGAAGTGTCTAGGAGAAGTTGGTTCAATTGCTCAATCGCTGTGTCCACATCCCCCTGATTGATAAGCTCTTTTAGGTTTTCTATTTGCTCCATTTCTTTTGTCTTTCGGGATTCTGAAACGCAAAGATAGTTTTTATTTGTGTAAATGGGACAAATGAAGCCGGAAATTTGTATTTGGGAAAAGACTTTCCTGTGGATATTGTTATGCTCACAAGGATGAATGAAATAAAAAAGACCTTCACCTTTTCTCTGTATCGACCTGGTTATCGGAATTAGCGGGTGAAGGGCAATCTTTTCACCTGCTGTTTCACCTTCCTTGAATCCGAATCAAATATGCGGTCGCTTTAGTCTATTGTATTGGCAATAGACTTCTGGAAGACTAATGGATAACTTCGTTTGCCTTATTAGAGAAACTCCTTGTTAGTATAGACAAAGTTGCATTTCATTAGATGTGTTCTATAAACAAAGGCTTCGTTTGTGAAAACAAAGGTTTAGTTTATATAAACGAAGCCTTCATTTATAAAAACGGAACCTTCGTTTATAGATTGTTTGTAGTAGAAAGCAAGTTAGGTTGTAACAAAAGTAAGTTTAGTTGGATTGAAAAGTAAGTTCTACTACAATAGAAGCATAGAGAGTTAGTATATTATCGGATTGTATGGGTGAGGAGAAGGTGAAAGAGCTGCTCCTCACCCGCAAACATTGATAGATAAAGCGTTTCAGCGAAAAGGTGAAGGGCATTTGAGACAGGAAAAATGTGTAAGTTGTAGGGGTGGACAACAATGAGGAATTAGATTTTTGCAAATAATAGCAGAAATAAGGGCAGATAATCTTTCAATTCATTTCGCATAAGCTCCATTGTTTTTTGTTTGTACCGATTGATGGACTTTACGCTAAGATTCATTTCTTCCGCAATTTCCGCATGGGTCTTTCCTTCATAGAAACTTTTTATAAATACCGTGCGATAACTTTCCGGGAGTTTATTCAGTGTTTCGTACAGCATTCTGTATAATTCGTCAAGGGTATATACGCTGTCCGGCTCCACTTCGTAAATGGGAGCTTTCTTTTGAACAACTTCTGCATAGTTCCATTCATACTCTTGATGTTTCAGATAATTCAGGCAGCTGTTTTTTACACACATTTTGATATATCCCAATGCCGTGTCCGATTGAAAATCAAAAGAATCTATTTTATCCCATAGTGAAGTAAATACATCAGAAACAATATCTTCCCGTGTCTCTTTATCATCAATAAATTTTTTTGCATATAGGACGAATGGAGCATAAAACTCTTCATAAAGTTGCTTGAAGGTCTGTTCTTTAGGCTGTTTTTGAAAGGATATTTTCATTATTTTGAGATTCTGTTGTTTTTCATTTTGCTGCAAATATATAATAAGATAATCGCTAAACCTTAATTTTTTTGTTTCTTTTTTTATTCTTTTGATGAGAAATTTGGAAATAAAATAAAAAAAATCCGTTTTTCCTGTCCCTTTTGGGAAGCTTTGATTGTATTATAAATGTAATTGCAATTAACAGATAAAGATTTTAAAAGAAAATATGGAAAATATGAATCCGGAATCATTGTTTCGCAAAGCACAGGCATTGGGAGATGATATTAGAGAAATGGAGTCCATCGATACATTGGCGGCCTATCATAAAGCGAAATTTGATATAAATAAGATAGAAAGAAAAAAGACTGTTTATAGTCAGTTGATGCGATATGCGGCATTATTGGCTATTCCTCTTTTAATGACATCTTTGGTTCTGGGATATTTATATTTTGATGGAGCGGAAGAAGAAGTAAAGTATGCCGAAATTACGGCTGCTACCGGTTCGGTGATACGTTATGAGCTTCCGGATGGTTCTGTGGTGTGGCTGAATGCTGGTACGACTTTACGTTATCCTACGGTCTTCAAAAAAGATAATCGGAGTGTAGAACTGAAAGGGGAGGCCTATTTTGAGATACAGGCAGATCAAGAACGTCCTTTTTATGTAAATACCCGGAATGGATTGAGTGTCTATGTTTATGGTACAAGATTCAATGTAAACGCTTATGAAAATGACGATTATATAGAAACAGTGTTGGAGAAAGGTAAAGTAAATGTGATAACCCCCAATCGGGAAACAATAGTTTTGACTCCCGGAGAACAATTGCTTTACGATAAACAGAGTCAGAAATCGGTAAAGAATAAAGTAGATGTTTATGGAAAGATAGCTTGGAAAGATGGAAAGTTAGTTTTTAGAAATACGCCGTTAGAGGAAATCTTCAAGAGATTGGAACGACATTTCAATGTGGATATTCAATATAATAATAGGTGTGAAAAAGAATATAGATATCGGGCTACTTTCCGGGATGAGACTTTGTCGCAGATATTGGATTATTTGGCTAAATCTGCAAAAATGAAATGGAAAATTGAAGAATCTCAGCAACAAGCTGACGATACGTTTACAAAGAAAAAAATTATAGTGGATTTGTATTAGTAGTAACCTTTAAAAATAGAATAGCCTATGAGATACACGCATTAAAGATGAAAAAAGGAAGAAAGTTGCTACCAACAACTGTCTTCCTCAGAAAACAGATTCACGGTATGGGGTCTTGCAAACACTAACCGGAATCAAACCATAGTTCATTTAGTAATAAACTTTAGTTAGCCGCAAATGTATGAAAAAAAATCATTCATTTATTGCATTATGTTCTAAATATGCTTTAAATCTAAAACTTCCTTTAATTATGAGGATCAGTCTTACACTACTTTTCCTAGTGGTATTACAGCTTTCTGCTGAAAATAGCTACGCCCAACGAATGCGTATTGCCATTTCTATGAGTAATGTATCTGTAGAACAGGTACTGAACAAAATCGAGGAGACTTCTGACTACGTATTCCTCTATAATGATGAGACGATTCAAAAGAGTCGTATTGTGTCTGTAAGAAGTAAATCCGGAAAAATTACTGATATTCTGGATGATATATTCAAAGGAACGGATATATCGTATACTGTGATTGATAAACAAATAATATTGTCTAAATCAAATAAAGTTAACCAGACTGCTAAGGCTATTCAGATAAAAGGTACGGTAAAAGATGCCTTGGGAGAGCCGTTAATTGGTGTCAGTGTATTGGTGAAAGGTACTTCTAACGGTACGGTGACTGATTTGGACGGGAGATTTTCTTTGAATGTTTCCGTTGGAGATATTCTTGAATTCTCGTATGTTGGTTATGCAGCTCAGTCGGTAACGGTAAAAAATGCGACCCCGTTGGATATTGTGTTGAGTGAAGATGCGCAAGCTCTGGACGAGGTGGTAGTAACTGCATTGGGTATCAAGAGAGAAGCTAAGGCTTTGACGTACAATGTGCAGGAAATAAAAGCAGCCGGTATTACAAAAGTGAAAGATGCTAACTTTGTAAATAGTCTTTCCGGTAAGATTGCAGGTGTGACTATCAATCAGAGTTCATCGGGAACCGGTGGTTCTTCCCGTGTTGTCATGCGTGGAACGAAATCTTTGTTTGGTGAAAATAATGCATTATATGTTTTGGATGGTATTCCAATGCAGGGGTTAAGGACCAAACAATCCGATAATTTTTATGAGTCTGTTGAAGTAGCTGATGGTGACGGTATATCTAATATCAATCCGGAAGATATAGAAAGTATGTCAGTTTTGACTGGAGCTTCTGCAGCGGCTTTGTATGGTAACAGAGGAGCTAACGGTGTGATATTGATTACAACCAAAAAAGGTGCAATTGGAAAGCCTAGAATAAGTTACTCTAACAGCACTAGTTTCTCAAGACCTTTCGTTACTCCGGAATTTCAGAATACATACGGACGTAAGGAAGGTGAATTCAAGAGTTGGGGAGATAAATTGGAGAAACCTTCTACATATAACCCATTGGACTTCTTCCAGACAGGTTTCAATACGATGAATTCTATTGCCGTATCGACCGGAACGGAAACTAATCAGACTCATATATCTTTTGGAGCTGTAAACTCAGAGGGTATTATTGACAATAATAAATACAACCGTTACAACTTTACATTCCGTAATTCTTGGGATATTGTGAAGAATGTTTTGAGTATGGATATGGGATTATTCTATATTAAACAGAATAATCAGAACAGTAATGGGCAGGGTATGTATTATAATCCTTTGGTACCAATTTATTTGTTTCCACCAAGTGACGATATAAATAAATATGCTGTTTATGAAAGATATGATGCCGACAGAAATTTCAAGACTCAATATTGGCCTTATGGTAATCAGGGATTGGGTATGCAAAATCCGTATTGGATTATCAACCGTAATATGTTCAATACCGACAGAGATCGTTATATCATTTCATTGTCAATGAAATGGAATATAACCAATTGGCTTAATATTATCGGACGTGCCCGTATTGATAATGCTTATACTGATTTCGAACGTAAACTGTATGCATCTACAGATGGGTTATTCGCAAAATCTCAAGGAAATTATATGAATCAAGAAGATAAGAATACTTCAACTTATCTTGATTTCTTAGTGAATGTAGATAAGAAGTTCGGTGAAAATTATCATCTGTTGGTAAATTTGGGAGGGAGCTTTTATGATGAGAAATATAAATCGGATACGTTTGAAGGCAATTTAGTAGGGGTGCCTAATTTCTTTCACCCGAGTAATATACCTTCTACGGAAAGTAATTATAACAAATCCGAATTACATACCCAGACACAGTCCATCTATGGTAAAGCTGAAATCGGTTATCGGAACTTTCTTTATGCAGATGTCACAGGACGTATAGACTGGTTTTCTACATTGGTAGGTACATCTAAAGAATATGTATGTTATCCTTCAGCTGGTCTTTCAGTCATATTGTCAGAAATACTTCCTTTGCCGGAAAAAATCATTTCTTTCTGGAAGATTCGTGGATCATATGCACAAGTTGGTAATCCTCCAAGCGCATACCTTCCTTATGCTACGGTAGCATTGGAGAATGGTAATGCAACAAGTGCCAATTTTACGCCTGCCAGTCATTTAAAACCGGAGATGACCAAGGCATTCGAGTTCGGTATGGACCTGCGCTTGTTCCAAAATAAATTGAATATCGCAGCAACATATTATAATTCAAATACTTATAACCAATTGTTTAAATATGAGCTACCGCCTAGTACAGGGTATGCTTTTGCTTATGAAAATGCCGGTAAGGTAAATAACTGGGGTATTGAATTGAGTGTTGGTTTTAATCAAGATCTGGGACCTGTACAGTGGAATTCAAACTTGATTTATTCAATGAACCGTAATGAGATTAAAGAATTACTTCCTGAATATGTAACCGACCGTACTACGGGTATGACCGTAAAGTCACCGACAGAGTTTTCTGTGGCCACTGCTGATTCATATAGAATGATTTTGAAAGAAGGTGGTAGTATGTCTGACATTTATGCGACTAAACTGAAACAGGACTTGCATGGAAACATTCTTATTACTAATGGGGGCGTGTCGGCAGAAGAAAATACTTTCATCAAAGTAGGTTCTGCGGCTCCAAAATATAATTTAGGTTTTAGAAACAGCTTTTCTTGGAAGGGGCTGGAACTTGATTTCTTGATTGACGCACGTGTTGGCGGTGAAGTTATCTCGGCTACACAGGCTCTGATGGATCAGTTTGGAGTGTCTCAGCAAACAGCAGATGCACGTGATAATAAAGGTGTAGTGGTGAATAAAGGAAAACTGGATGCGGAACAGTATTATGGAACTGTTGCTTCAGGTAAGACCGGTTTGCTGGCACATTATGTATATAGTGCAACCAATGTTCGTTTACGTGAAATGTCATTATCATATATGCTTCCATCAAAATGGTTTGGAGAAAAGTTAAATATTTCTCTTTCTTTGACGGGACATAACCTGTTGATGTTCTACAATAAAGCTCCATTCGATCCGGAACTTACGGCTAATACAGGGACTTATTATCAAGGTTTCGATTATTTTATGCCTCCTAGTTTGCGTAGTTTCGGTTTTGGTGTAAAAGTTAACTTTTGATTTTAATTTTTTAAAAAGAAGAAAATGAAAAACAAAATCTATAATATCTCACATATTTGTTTCCTGATGCTTATTTCCTGTTTTTTGTTAGGAAGCTGTATGTCTGATACGATTAATCTGGATCCTGATAAAATTCAGGAAGAAGAATTAGACAAAGACAATTTATGGGGTAGTTATCTCACGACGATGCAGCGTAGGGTAGTTCCTGAAGATGTTAACTTGTTTCAGCGCTCGGAGGACCTTTTTGGTAATATGTATTCTGGATATTTTGCAGGAACGCAGAACTGGGGAGGGGGAGCAAATGGTACTACTTACGCTATTTCTGATGAATGGAAGGATGCTCCTTTTAAAAGTGCGTTTGTGGAATTTTTGTCTTCTTGGAATATTCTGCGTCAGAAAGTGGATTCTACATCTGTTCTTTTTGCTGTTGGTGAAATTGTAAAGGTGGAAGCTATGCATAAAGCTACGGATATGTATGGTCCATTACCCTACTTGAAATTTGGATTGACAAATCCCGTCCCTTATGATTCACAACAGGCTATCTATGAATCATTCTTTAAGGAACTTGATCATGCCATTGATATCTTGGTTAAATTTGATCAGGCTAATCCGAGTTCTAAAGCCCTTGTTAAATTTGACCTGATTTTTAATAGTAATATCCCGAATTGGATTCGTTTTGCAAATTCTCTGAAATTACGTTTGGCGATGCGTATAAGTGCTGTTTATGAGGATGCTCAGAAAATAGCTGAAGCAGCAGTTGCTCATCCGTATGGGGTGATTGAAAGTAATGACAACAATCCGACAATGCAGTCCAATTCTAACCTTTCGTTTACCTATAACAATCCTATTCACAGTATTAGTAGTGCCGAAGGTTACGAAGAGGATGTAATGGGTGCCACTATGGATGCTTATTTGAATGGTTTTGAGGATCCTCGTAGAGCTGTGTTTTTTGCGTTGTCTTCTAATGGCAATTATCGAGGGTTGCGTAATGGACATAAGAATGGAGATATTTTTAAAGGTGACGAGGGATTGTCTAAACCTAATATACAACAAGGAACACCTTACATCTGGATGACTGCGGCTGAAGTTTTCTTTTTACGGGCGGAAGGAGCCTTAAAGCAATGGGATATGAAAGGTACTCCGGAGGCTCTTTATAAATCTGGAATACGTGCTTCTTTTGAACAGCATGGAGTCAAAAATGTGGAAAATTATCTGGTCAGTACTAAAGTCCCGGCAAGATATCCTGGATTTAAGGCTAGCCCTTCCGCGCCTGCGCCATCTGATATTACGGTTGTTTGGAATACGAACAGTACAAAAAAACAGTTAGAACAGATTATTACCCAGAAATGGATTGCAATGTATCCATTAGGACAGGAAGCATGGAGCGAATTCCGTCGTACAGGATATCCTAAAATATATGAGATTGTCAATAACGAAAGTGGCGGTGTTATTAGTACTTCTATACAGATCCGCCGTGTTCCTTTCCCTTATTCTGAATATCTGGGGAATAAGGATGAAGTAGAAAAGGCTATAAAACTATTGAACGGTCCGGATACCGGAGCAACTCGTTTATGGTGGGATTTAGCAGACAAATAGTAATAAGTATTATTTATAATAAACGATATGAAGAAATTATTAATGTATATAATTGTTTCTGTGATGATTGGCACGGGGATTATATCGTGCAATACGGATATAGAAGCTTTGGATATAGTAGTTCCTGATAATATGTCTGAAGAATATTGGGAAAATTTGAGAGCATATAAAGCTAGGAATGATCATGAAGTCTTTTTTGGCTGGTTTGGCGGATGGACAGCTAACTCTGCTGATATGATAAACTTCTTGAGCAGTGTACCTGATAGTGTGGATATTATTTCTATATGGGGTGATTATAAGAATTTAAGTCCGGCTCAAATAGAAGATTTGCGTTATGTGCAGGATGTGAAAGGAACTCGGGTGACATATACGATCTTCGCTCACAAAATTCCTGATGAATTTATGTCTGGAGAGAATCATGAAATTGCAACTTCGGAGGGAATAGAAGAATATGCCAAGGCATTAGTTGATACAATGTATAAGTATGGTTATCAAGGTATTGACCTTGATTATGAGCCTGGATATCAAGAATTCCCGGGAGTTCCGTTCAATGGCCCTTTGGTTGGACCTTCATCTATGTGGCCTGACTATATGGACAATATGGAAATTTTTGTAAAAGCATTGGGTAAGTATATTGGTCCAAAATCCGGAACTCGTAACTTGTTGATTATCGATGGTGTGCCTTATCATTTGAAACAAGGACTGGCTGAGTACTTTAATTATGGTGTTGTGCAGTCATATAATTCTCCATCGTATTCTGATTTACAGAGTCGCTTTGATAATGCTGCTCGGAATGGTTGGAAACCAGAACAGTATATCTTTGCAGAGACATTTGAAGGTGGAAAATATGTGAATGGAGGGGTTTTGCATACTTTAAGAGAGGGAGGTACAGTACCGTCACTGGAAGGTATGGCACGTTTTCTTCCTATGTATGAAGGTAAATTGGCTACTCGTAAAGGAGGTTGTGGTACATATCACATGGAAAATGACTACCGCTCTAATCCTAATTACAAATGGACACGTGAGGCTATCAGAATAATGAATGAACATTAATATTTGAAAAAAATGAAACAGAATATAAAATATGCACTATTGACTCTGTTCTCCTTTTTAATGATGTCTTGCCAGAAAAGTCAGGAATATTATGAAGGAGTGTATATTGTAGGAGCAGATAAATTATCTCCGGTTGCTAATTTGACGATTGATGATTTACCGGCAGTGATTGGTATTAAGGTTGCTTCATCTAATGCAATAGAGAATAATGTGGAAGTAATGATGAAGTCTACTCCGGAATTGGTAGAATCGTTTAATAAGGAGTATAAGAAGAATTATGAATTACTTCCTGAAAAATCTTATAAGTTGGAAAATACAAGCTTGATAATTGAAAATGGAAAAAGCATTTCTTCAGAAGGTGTACGTTTAAGTATTATCAGTCGCGAACTATTGAAAGAGGGTACGACTTATGTGCTCCCGGTAAGTATTGTGGGAGTGTCTGATAAGAATCTTTCTGTCATAGAAGGCTCGCGTACTATATACATCGTTATTAATCAAGTTATCATAACACAAGCGGCTGATTTGTCTAATAGTAGGGAATATTTTAAGGTTGATTTTAGGAAAGAATCAAAATATAATACCGCGGCATTGACAAATGTAACGTTTGAAGCTCGGGTACGTTTTAAGAAGATGATACCTACAAGTGGAAAATGGTGCTTCTCTGTTATGGGATTGGAAGAGAACTTCTGTTTACGTACGGCAGGCAGTAATACAGAGGGTTGGAAGCTGCAATTGAGTGGTGGAAGTCCAGCTATCGATTCCAGAGATGTTTTGCCTAATGATAAGTGGGTGCACTTAGCTTGTGTTTATGATGGTTCACAAGGTAAAAAGTTTATTTATGTTAATGGCGAATTACAAGGAGAACTTCCGGATACACGAGGTACTGTTGATTTAACCTACGCTTACGGGCAGGATGCAAATGCTGCATTCTATATTGGACAATCAGCTGCTGATGACCGTTATATGAATGGGTATGTCAGCGAGGCACGTGTATGGGCTGTCGCCCGTTCAGCTGCTGATTTGAAGAATAACGTATGTTGGGTGGATCCTTTAACTGATGGGTTGGTTGCTTATTGGAGATTCAATGAACCTGCTGAGGATAATGCTAAGGTTGTAACCGATCTTACTGGTAATGGATACAATGCTACTTTTGCTGGTTGGGGAAATCTTAGGTTTGTAGAAGGAGTGCGTTGTCCTGATAATACTGCTGAATAGTTATAATGAAGATATTTAAACAATAGTGTGAAGCCTAAAAGTTAGATAAAGGGACTTTTAGGCTTCTTTTTAATTTTAATCGATGTTGGTTTATATACTAACAGGAGGTATTTCGGAAAAATAAAGTCTCCCAATGTATGGATATCCAAATATATGTGCTATTTTTGTCATATACAAAAGTTATGTAATATGTCTAGATACGTCAATCCTTTTACAGATATAGGGTTTAAGATAATTTTCGGTCAGCCTGCCAGTAAGGAGCTTCTTATAATTCTACTGAATGAATTGCTTGCCGGAGAGCATCATATTGAGGACCTTGTTTTTCTGGATAAGGAGGATCGTGCGGATAATGTTCATGACAAGGGAATTATTTATGATCTATATTGTCGTACTGATAGCGGTGAATTTATAATTGTGGAAATGCAGAATCGTTGGCATAGCCATTTTCTGGACCGTACACTTTATTATGTTTGCCGTGCCGTGAGCCGTCAGATAGAGAATCCTCTTCCCAAACATATTCCGATACCCGAGAATCGGGATGAAAATGGAATGTTGGTGAAAGAAGAATTTGTTCCTTATGGAAAACGTTATCAACTTTCTACTGTTTATGGTGTTTTCTTAATGAATTTCAAGGAAGCGGGATTGGAGGAAAAGTTCCGTACGGATACGGTTGTCTCGGATAAGGATTCGGGAGCTGTGGTAAATCCCCATTTTCGCCAAATCTATTTGCAGTTTCCCTATTTTACAAAAGAATTGGCGGATTGTAATACTTTATATGATAAATTAATTTATGCATTGAAGAACATGAGTAATTGGAGCAGAATGCCTGATGCATTGAAAGACCAGGTGTTTGAACATTTGGCAAAATTGGCGGCAGTAGCAAATCTGTCGGAGGAGAATCGTATCGCTTATGATAAAGCGGTAGACCGCTATAGTGTGAGTCAGATTGTGGAAGAAGACGAACGTCGGGCGGCTGAAGAAAGGTGCCGGATTGCTTTAGAGGAGGGGACAAGAAAAGGGATTGAAAAAGGCATAAAAGAAGGGAGAAAAGAAGGAAGAAAAGAAGAACAGTATAATATCGCTCGTCAAATGAAGAATGACGGAGTGCCTGTTAACAGTATTATTAAATATACAGGACTTGCGATCGAAGAAATTGAACAATTATAATTTAGTATATTGGACATTTTATAATCATTTGTTTAAATGTATACTAATAAAAAACTCTCGTCACAAATATTTGTAGCGAGAGTTTTTTTATTTTCAATTACTTACTATTATAAGCCACCAACATCCAAACCAGTTTTTCCTGTTCTTTCAGATAATCGCTCATCATCGAAACGGTTACTTCGTCTCCG
>USPQ01000039.1 GCA_900556625.1 uncultured Bacteroides sp.
TCAACTGCCCGGAGTTCACAAGTCTGTGTCCTATTACCGGACAGCCGGACTTTGCGGAAATACGTATCAGCTACATTCCCGATATAAAAATGGTAGAAAGCAAGAGCTTGAAACTCTATCTTTTCAGTTTCCGTAATCATGGAGCCTTTCATGAAGATTGTGTGAATATTATAATGAAAGATTTGATAAAGTTGATGAATCCCAAATACATTGAAGTAACCGGAATCTTTACTCCACGTGGTGGTATTTCCATTTATCCGTATGCTAATTACGGTCGTCCGGGAACAAAGTTCGAACAGATGGCGGAACATCGTTTGATGAATCGGGAGTAACTGATAAATTGTATTTGGAAGAAAAAGGGAGATAAATGATATTTCCCTTTATTACAACTTATTGGGGAAGCTTTTTTAGTAATTCCAAAGTGCTGGGTTCGATAGTCTTGTCCATGTCTGCATTGGATATGTCTATATCCCAAAACAAGTGGTGGGATAGTTTTGATATGTAATCCTTGCTTTCTTGCATATTATCCATTATATTCTTTACAAAGAAACTGTTTTATTTGAAATCAGCCAAACAGATTGACTCTTTTAATATGACAGGCTATGTTTTTATTCGTGATGATACGGCCCTCCATTCAATATAGTCATAGCTCGATAAATCTGCTCCACGAATATCAGCCGGATCATCTGATGCGAGAAAGTCATCTTTGACATTGAAATCTTTTCGTGTGCCGCTTGATATACTTTTTCCGAAAAGCCATACGGTCCTCCGATAATGAAAACCAGTCGTTTATTCACCGTATTCATTTTCCGTTTCATATAATCGGCAAATTCAAGGGAACGCATCTCTTTCCCGTGCTCATCCAATAACACCACCACATCACCCGGTTGAAGGGCTTTCAGAATCAGCTCCCCTTCCTTTTCTTTCTGCACCTCCATCGAAAGACTTTTTGTATTTTTCAGTTCGGGGATCACTTCCATATCAAAAGTGATATAACGTTTCGTACGCTGTATATAGTCGTTGATAGCTGTAATATAATGCTGCTCTACGGTTCGTCCTACGACGAGCAAGGTTGTTTTCATATCTTTGCAATTGTATTTAATTGCACAAAAATAGGCATTTTTTATGTTATTCTGCAATTAATGCTTACCTTTGCCTATCATTAGTTGAAAGTTTAAGTCTTTAAACTACAACTTAAAAGCTTGTATTTATGAAAAAACGAGTGCTCGTAGGAATGGCCGCTTTGCTTCTTTCCTTCTCGTTGCTAATGGCGCAGGAGATACCGGCAGGAGTGATTACGGCATTTAAAAGAGGAAGCTCACAAGAGCTGAGTAAGTATATGGGGGACAAGGTAAACCTGGTGCTCCAAGGTAGCTCGACAAACGTTGACAAACAGAAAGCGACCGCTGTGATGCAAGACTTCTTCACGAAGAATAAAGTCAATGGGTTTACAGTGAACCATCAGGGAAAGCGGGACGAGTCAAGTTTCGTTATCGGTACGTTGGCCACAACGAACGGAAACTTTCGTGTGAACTGCTTTCTGAAAAAAGTACAGGATAAATGTTTAATACACCAAATAAGAATTGACAAAATCAATGAATAAGGAAAAAGAACTGATCGACAAACTGATCGATCTTGCTTTTGCAGAAGATATAGGTGATGGTGACCATACCACCCTGTCATGTATTCCCGCTACGGCAATGGGAAAATCAAAATTGCTTATCAAGGAAGTCGGTGTGCTGGCCGGTATCGAAGTGGCTAAAGAAATCTTCAATCGTTTCGACCCGACGATGAAAGTCGAAGTGTTTATCAATGACGGTGCGGAGGTGAAGCCGGGTGATGTGGCAATGGTGGTGGAAGGTAAGGTGCAGTCTTTGCTTCAAACCGAACGCCTGATGTTGAACGTGATGCAGCGCATGAGCGGTATCGCGACCATGACACGCAAATATGCGAAGAAACTTGAAGGCACTCATACCCGCGTATTGGATACCCGTAAGACAACTCCCGGTATGCGTATCCTTGAAAAGATGGCAGTAAAGATTGGCGGTGGCGTAAATCATCGTATCGGGTTGTTCGACATGATTCTGTTGAAAGACAATCATGTGGATTTTGCCGGAGGTATCGACAAGGCCATCACCCGTGCCAAAGAATACTGCAAGGAAAAAGGTAAAGAACTGAAGATAGAAATAGAAGTCCGCAACTTCGACGAACTGCAACAAGTGCTTGATTTAGGTGGTGTAGACCGTATCATGTTCGACAACTTCACTCCCGAAATGACTAAAAAGGCAGTAGAAATGGTGGCTGGCAAGTATGAAACCGAATCTTCCGGCGGTATCACCTTTGATACTCTTCGTGATTATGCCGAATGTGGCGTTGACTTTATCTCCGTCGGGGCTTTGACGCATTCCGTGAAAGGACTGGACATGAGCTTCAAAGCGTGCTGATTTTTTTCACCACAGAGGACACAGAGTACACAGAGGATTTAAACTTACTTTATAGGAAGAATTTCCTATCATTATTCCTCTGTGTACTCTGTGTCCTCTGTGGTGAATCTGTTTAACTTCTTTTAGCAATATCCATTGCAGCATTCCTCAAATTCTTGCGTCTAATGAGTAAAACGACGCAGACATACGTCCGATTTTAAAAAGGTAATTGACTTTGGAAAACGAGATAGAACTGATAAAGGGCTGTCGGGCAGGAAAGGATTCAGCCCGAAAGGAACTTTACACCCTCTATTCCAAACAAATGCTGGCGGTATGTTTCCGCTATACGGGTGATATGGATGTGGCGCACGATGTACTGCATGACGGTTTCATCAAGATTTTTACCAATTTCTCCTTTCGGGGCGAGTCTTCGCTCTGTACATGGATAAGCCGAGTGATGGTGACTCAAGCACTTGATTACCTGCGGCGGGAGAAACGGGTAAATCAGTTGGTGGTGCATGAAGAGCAACTTCCCGATATCCCCGATATATCAGATTCGGGAGGAGGGGCAGGCATTTCCGAAGAGCAATTGATGACATTTGTTGCCGAATTGCCGGATGGTTGTCGAACCGTTTTCAACCTTTATGTGTTTGAAGAGAAGTCACACAAGGAGATAGCCAAGCTGCTTCATATTAAAGAGCATTCGTCTACTTCGCAGTTACACCGGGCCAAATATTTGTTAGCAAAAAGAATTAAAGAGTATAGGAACCATGAAGAAAGAAAATGATGAAATAACCGATCTGTTTCGCGCACGTCTCGCCGATACCGGGATGAATGTACGGGATGGTTTTTGGGAAGAGCTTTCGCAGGATATTCCTGTGGCTTGTCAACATCGTCGTCGGCTCCTGCTCTTCCGTGTGGCGGCTGCGGCGTCCGTACTGCTTGTTCTGGCAGCTTCGTCGGCCACTTTCCTGTATTTCTCACCTAAAGAAGAGATGGAGGAAGCGTTTACCAAGATAGCCGCGACGAATGGAGGGCAGATGGATGGAGACGGGATACGTGTCAATCAACTGCCGCTGCCGGTAGAACCGGTATTGCAGAAACCGGCTCCTCAGTCGTTCGGAATGTTGTCGCAATATACGGAAGATGAGGACTCGCTTGCCTTTACTTTCTCGATGTCGTTCTCTTTCTCGTCCACGGCTACAGGGCATGAGCGCCCTTACGGTAACGAACGCCATAGTGGTTATTGGCAGGCAGCGAATGGAAATACGGAAACTTCTGTCGGCCGGGAGGAAGAACGGGCGGATTTACCTGTGACTTCGGAGAAAATAATGAAGAAACGTTGCTGGGCTGTGAAAGCTCAAGTAGGCATGGCGCTTCCGGCAGAGGACGGTACTTACAAGATACCTGTTTCCGCAGGAGTAACAGTAGAACGAAAGTTGAACGACTATCTGGGGATAGAAACCGGACTGCTTTATTCAAATCTTCGTTCGGCCGGACAGCATTTACATTATCTGGGTATACCCGTGCGGGTAAACGTGACACTGGTAGATACGAAGAAAGTAGACCTTTATGCTACCGTAGGCGGAGTGGCGGATAAATGTATAGCCGGTGCGTCGGATAACAGTTTTAAGGAAGAACCTGTCCAATTGGCGGTAACTGCCGGTATTGGAATCAATTATAAGATTAATGACCGGCTTGCGGTTTTTGCCGAGCCCGGTGTTTCGCATCATTTCAGTACCGATTCGAAACTGGCTACGGTACGCACGAAGCGGCCGACTAACTTTAACTTGCTCTGCGGACTTCGCATGACGTATTAACCCTTATGAAAATGAAAAAAACACTATTAATGCTGTGGATGGCTGTTTGCCTGATTGTATCTTTTGCGGGATGCAGCAGCGAAGAAATGGATTATAACAATCCGGATGTTGATCTCTTTGTGAAACAATTGAAGGCGGGTACATATAAAATGAAGAATGATAAAGGAGTGGTGGAAGTGCCTCATTTCATGGAGGAGGATATTCCCGAACTTTTGAAATATGCGGAAGATCTGACAATTATTCCTTCGTTCCCGTCGGTCTATAATACGAACAATGGTAAGATCCGTTTGGGTGAGTGTATGCTTTGGGTGATTGAGTATATCCGTCAAGGTACACCTCCGTCGTTAGGCTGCAAGATGGTGCTGGCAAATGCTGAAAATTATGAGGCCATCTATTTCCTGACCGATGAGGAAGTGCTCGATGCAGCTGCCTGTTACCGTAGCTGGTGGGAGGAACGGCAATATCCTAAAACCCGGTGGACGATTGACCCGTGTCACGATGAGCCACTTTGTGGAACAGGCTATCGTTGGTGGTAAAAAGGAGAGAGCCTTCGGAAGATAAAAAACAATAAAAAATGAGGAAACGTTTATTTATATCGGCAGTCTCACTGCTGCTGACAGGGGTATGCTATGCCCAATGGTCTGCGCAAGATTCGCTCAAACTGCAAAAGTTGTTGGAGGGCAGTGAAGAACTGAAGCTGAATCCGAAGGCGGTCAAGCAGATTGATTTCGGTGGTGCGGTGGGTACTCCCCGTATGTCGGAGGAAAAGCGTTGGATGTTGCCCGATGAGTCGCTTCCCGAAGCACTGCCTAAACCGAAAGTTGTGTTGACTCTTATGCCGTATAAGGCAAATACCCGCTATAACTGGGATCCTGTTTATCAGAAAAAGATCAGAGTGAACAAGAATACATGGCGGGGAGATTCTTTCTACGAACTGTGTCGGCAGAGATTCTATACGAACCGGACACGTAGCCGGAAAGCGAATGAAATACGGATAGGGGAGGATGTCTCAGTTTGTGGCGGAACTATTAGCGGGCTTGATTTGATGGCTGCCTTTACGAAAGAATTCTGGAACAAAACTGGAAGAGATAACCGTATCCGCACGTTAGAAGTGTTGAAAACTTACGGAGATTCAACTACCGTGTTGATAAATAAACCTATCGAACAGATTACCCGGTAAAATCGTTATATAAATGTATTGATACATTATTTATTATGAACAGAATAACTTCTCTTCTAGGGATCCGGTATCCCATTATTCAAGGTGGTATGGTTTGGTGTAGCGGTTGGCGACTGGCTTCCGCAGTGAGTAACGCGGGTGGCTTAGGACTGATCGGTGCCGGTTCAATGCATCCGGAGACTTTGCGCGAGCATATCCGTAAATGCCGTGTGGCAACGAAGTTTCCTTTTGGGGTGAACATTCCTTTGATGTATCCTCAGATAGAAGAAATAATGAATATTGTGGTGGAGGAAGGAGTAAAGATTGTCTTTACTTCTGCAGGAAACCCGAAAACGTGGACAGGATGGCTGAAAGAACGTGGCATTACGGTGATTCATGTCGTTTCTTCTTCCCGTTTTGCAGTGAAATGTGAGGAAGCGGGAGTGGATGCGGTAGTTGCCGAAGGTTTTGAAGCCGGCGGGCACAATGGACGTGAGGAAACAACGACTTTTTGTCTGATTCCGGCCGTGCGTGAAGCTACTACATTGCCGTTGATTGCGGCAGGCGGTATCGGTACGGGTGAAGGTATTCTAGCAGCTATGGTGTTGGGAGCCGAAGGGGTGCAGATCGGAACCCGTTTTGCCCTGACGGAAGAAAGCTCTGCCAGTCCGGTATTCAAAGACTATTGTTTGAGTTTGGGTGAAGGAGACACGAAATTGCTGTTGAAGAAACTGGCTCCGACACGTTTGGTGAAGAATGCTTTTCGTGAAGCTGTGGAGAAAGCGGAGGATAGTGGTGCTACTCCCGAAGAATTAAGAATTTTGCTCGGACGCGGTCGTGCCAAGAAAGGCATATTCGAAGGTGATTTGGAAGAGGGTGAGCTGGAGATCGGTCAAGTATCCGCCATTATATCCCGCAGACAGTCAGTATCGGAAGTCATGACGGAATTGGTGGAGGCTTGGCAACGGGCGGCGGAGAAGAAATATTTCTAGTAAAGGCTGTATCATAATTCACCACAGATTTACACGGATTTTCTCAGATTAGATTTTAATATATCAATAATCAATATCTATTATCCGTGTAAATCCGTGTAATCTGTGGTGAAAATGAGCGTTAAGGCAGGATGCTGTAGGCTGAGATGAAATGAATGCCGGAGTGGTTGGTTACAGACATTCGCTGCCCTGCTTATTGATTTTCATGCTTTTTCCATAGAGACCCACTCGGGCTATGTTGTTATAAAAGGGTTCTGCTATATCGTATTTAAAAGGAAGTATTTCTTGATTTTCTTTGTCTATGTATCCCCATTGTATTTTACCTCTGGCCGGAGCTAATCCCTCAGAGAAATGACCGATTGCCGAAAAACGCTTTTTCTTATTAGCTACCCTGTAGGCTAATAAAGATGCAAAGAACTTTGTAATAATGTTGTTCATTTTACGATTGTTTGTTGTGGTAGTATGCGTCCGGATACCGTATATATACAAAAGAAGCGTGGACGTCGTTAGTTCATCCTGTTCAGGGCTCTGGTAAGCCTAACGGTGAATGAACAACAGAGTCCACGCTCTTGCATATAACAAAGACGTGAACGCTTAGTTGCCATTATCCCACCGTTAATGAATTTACCAGATTCTGAACAGAGATAATATTCTAAACGCTTCTACGTTATTAATCGTAATAAGTGGAAACAAAGGTATTGTTTTCTTGTTGAATAACAATGCTTTTGGAGGATAAATATGAAAAAAGAGTAGTTTTAATTCACCTGTTTGGGATAATCACTTGGTGACATACCTGTTATTTTCTTGAATATAAGGCTGAAATGCTGTACATTCGGATAGCCTAATTGACGGGAAACGGTAGTGGGTGTGGCACCGTCTTTTATTAGCATTCGTTTGGCAGTCTCCAATCGTTTGAGTTGGAAATACTGTTCCAAAGTCTTGCCTGTTTCAAATTTCAGCAGGTCTGTAAAATAAACAGGAGAAAGATTGAGCCTTTCCGCCAGATAGTCGGGTGTAGGGAGTTTGCCATTTTGTAATTTCCCCAACTCTATATAATTTTCAAGCAACTGTTCCATTTTTCTAAGAATTGTCTTATTCTTGTTTTCACGGGTGATAAACTGACGTTCGTAGTAACGAGTGCAGTAATCCAGTAATAGTTCGATATGCCGTGAAAGGATAGTCCTGCTATGTGTATCAATCGAATGATGCAGTTCTTCCTCTATATTCCATAGACAGCAGGTGACTTTCTCTGTTTCACGTTGTGATAGATGCAATGCCTCTTCTTTGTGGTAGTGGAAGAAGGTGTAATTATTGATATGGTTCTTCAATGTGGTCTGAAACAGCAAGTCCGGATGAAACACCAGCAAAAAGCCTTTGCTGGGTAAGGTCTTTTCCTTGCTCATTCGGAAAACTTCACCCGGCTTAAGAAAGACCATTGTCGCATTGGAATAATCATAATACTTCCGGCCGCAACATGAACATTCGTCCGGACAGTCTTCTATCAGTAAGATAGCGTAGAACTCGAACTTGACAGTATCCTGCTCCAGACACGGATTCTCTAAATTAATAAGACTCACCTGAGGATGCAATGTTTTGCAGTCCAGACAACGATTGCATTCATGCACGGTATTTAAGTCCAATGTATTTTTCTGTTTCATATTCTTTTCACAGATTATTCTGTACACGGTATCCGTTAGGAGTACATCCTACCCGTTTTTTGAACAGGCGGCAAAAATGCTGCGGGTACTGGAATCCCAATGAGTAGGCAATCTGGCTGACTGTATCTTCTGTGCCGATCATACGTTCCTTTGCCATTTCGATTACTTTTTCCTGAATATGTTCCTGTGGTGTCCTGCCGGTTTCTTTCTTTACCATATCGCCGAAGTAATTGGGGGAAAGGCATATTTTGTCAGCGAAATATTTGACAGTAGGTAAGCCGTTTTGTTCTGCAAAAGTTCCTGAAAAGTAGTTGTCAAGTAATTGCTCGAAACGTGTCAACACATCATGGTTCGCTTTACTGCGGGTGACGAATTGTCGTTCATAGAAACGCATACAGTAGTTAAGGAGCAGTTCTATATAGTTTACGAGCAATGTTTTACTATGCTTATCCACTCCGTGCTCTAGTTCAAGGCGGATGATTCTCAGGCAATCCATAATAATATTCCGTTCCTCTTCAGAAAGATGAAGGGCTTCGTTTACTTCATACGAGAAGAACGTGTATTTCTTGATTGTCTTGCCAAGTGATGTTCCTAGTAATAAATCCGGATGAAAAAGGATGCCAAGTGCATTCACTTGCACGCGATCTGTGATCAATGTCGTTTCCGCATCCTGTCCGGGAGCAAAACATACAATGGTTCCTTCTTGATAATCATAATTTTGCCGTCCATATCTGATGTCACACGCTTTTTCGAGTTTCAGGTAAAGTGCATAGATACCATAATGCCAGTGTGCATAATTCATCTGCCGGGTGGCTTTATTTAAATCGATCACACTGACCAACGGATTCAAAGTTTCAAGGCCGTACAATTTATTGTATTGGTCTACACTGTCCAAGTTGAATATCTTGTTCATAATTATTGCTGTTTAATGTTTTAAAAGCACTTCCGTCGTATATCGTTTACAAAAATACGGGATAATTCTGTCATTCTAACAACCTTAATTACGGATTATATAACCTCAGTTACGGATTCCACCTTACTTACAGCTTTCGTCAGTATTATAAAATCTGTAATTAAGGTTATGATTGAGATGTAACATCAGTAATTTGTCTACCGGGGTTAGGCATAAATCTATCTAATTTTGCAACATTCCTAAAAGGGCATAGAAAAATGATTGATAACATAAATAATAAAATGTATGAGACGAACATTGAATTTTTCGCGTGTAGTAATGACAGTATGTCTTTGTATTGCAGGCAAGTTGTTGTCTGCAGGTAATCTTTCTGACAGAAATAATAAGTTTACGGAAAAGAAATTAAACCTGATTCAAGAGTGGGACAAGACGTTTCCCGAAAACGATAAAGTACGTCACTCGAAAGTTACTTTTCACAACCGTTATGGTATCACGCTTGCTGCTGACTTATATATCCCCAAAAATGCAGAAGGTAAATTGTCGGCAATCGCCATTAGCGGCCCGTTTGGTGCGGTGAAAGAACAATCTTCGGGACTGTATGCTCAAACGCTGGCAGAAAGGGGATTCTTGACGATTGCTTTCGATCCGTCTTATACAGGTGAGAGTGGTGGTGAGCCTCGTTATGTGGCTTCACCGGATATTAATACGGAAGATTTCAGTGCAGCGGTGGATTATCTTGCCAACCGTGACGATGTGGATACGGATCGTATCGGTATACTCGGTATTTGCGGTTGGGGTGGTATGGCACTCAATGCGGCGGCTATCGATACTCGAATCAAAGCAACAGTAACGGTTACGATGTATGACATGAGCCGTGTGAATGCTAATGGTTACAATGATATAATGGATGCTGCCGCCCGTTATGAATTACGCAAGCAACTCAATGCTCAGAGAACCGAAGACTACCGCAATGGTTCTTATACACTTGCCGGAGGGGTGATTGATCCATTACCGGATGATGCTCCACAATTTGTGAAAGAATATTACGACTATTACAAGACCGAACGCGGTTACCATAAACGTTCACTCAATTCTAATGGTGGTTGGAATAAGACTTCTTCGCTTTCGTTTATCAATATGCCTATTCTGTCCTATAGCGGCGAGATACATAGTGCAGTGCTGATGATTCACGGAGAAAAGGCTCATTCCCGCTACTTTAGTGAGGATGCGTTCAAGAAACTGAAAGGTGACAATAAGGGATTATTGATTATTCCCGGAGCCAATCATGTAGATTTGTACGATAATCTGCAAGTAATCCCATTCGATAAGATAGAACAGTTCTTCAATAATAATTTGAAATAGCAGAATAAATATGATACAATGAAAAAACTCCCTTTGCTGATGAGTTTGCAAAGGGAGTTTATAGTGAATATCAGAACAACTCTAATTGGAGAGATTCGGATTAGCTTCAATAGCACTTTGAGGAATGCGTAAGGTATAGCGTTCGTCATTCTGTTCCAAAATGATGGTTTGTCCGCTATATAAAGTTTTTTCTATTCTCGGACGGGTAGTACGGCGTAAGTCAAACCAGCGATGACCTTCGAATGCCAATTCGCGGGCACGTTCATCCAATATTTCAGAAATTAGAATCTCTTGCTCCATTTTATTTATCTCATTCTTTTTCAGCTCATATTTTTCTGGATTATATCTCTTTTCCATTAATTGTAATAAGCGGTTTCTAGCTTCTGGTAAATGACCTAGACGGGCAGCTGCTTCTGCAGAATTCAAGTAAAGTTCACCGACACGGAAACTACATTTATAATCTACACTTCCGTTTGTTTTAATTATGGGATAATAATCAATTTCATTGTCCTTTTCTCCGAAATATCTTATAGGGCGTAAATCTCCTTCACTAAACATATCTACAAATGATTGTGTAGCTTTTGATGCATCTAATGTGCTGGTTGGCTCATAAATTCTCTCATACGCAGTAATTGATTCAACAGAGGTATATAAATTGGCTTTGGCATCCGGATTATTGTAATCTTCGAGTGTCGCTTTTTGTTTTAAGACACGTTCTGCTGCATCGTATGCAAGTTGCCATTCTCCTTTGTAAAGGCGTACCCGTGCTTCAAAAGCATCTACGGAAAGAGTGTTGAACCTGTAATTATAACCTAATTCCCATTCTTTTTTTGTAATGAGATTGCGTGCGCTTTCTATGTCCTCAAGAATAGAAGTATACACTTCTTCTACTGTATTGCGTGATGGAATCTCTTCAAGGTCGAGGGTTAGTTTCAATGGAATGGATTTTGTCTTCGGTGCACCCTCTTTAGTGTAAGGTTGCCCGTAGAAGTTGACCAAAAGGAAGTGCATATATCCTCTCATTAAATAGGCTTCTCCCACCAATTGGTTGATGTCCTGTTCGCTTCCTTCCGTTATTTCATCTTGCTTGTCGATGATGGCATTGGCATAATATATATTTTCATAATAATCTAGCCAGCCGAATTCTCTGGCAGATGTACTATTGTTTATCCATTTTTCTATATCGCCGTAATTATTTTGGTCTATGTTGTCTTTTTTTACGGTGATGTCTTTTGTACGCATATCACAAACACTCCTGTCCAAAAGGTCTTTTGAGTATGCCGTAGTCATCAATGCTCTATATTCTTCTAGAGTGTTGGGGATGACTTTTCCGACAGGCTGTATGTCAAGGTAGTTACTGCATGATGTCATGACAATGCAACCTGTCAATACAAGAAATCTGTATATTGATTTTATTCTTTTCATATTGGAGAATTACTTAAAAATTAAGACTGAGGTTGAATGTTACTGATTTGGGCACCGGAGTGGAATAGAGATTGCTCATTGATTCCGGGTCCATATAGTTTTTATAACTAGAGCCAAAAACTAATAGATTACGTCCTTCTACAGCAACAGTCGCTCCGTTGATGTTGATTTTACGGAGCCATTCTTGCGGTAACTTATATGCTAGTCTTATATTCTGTAGGCGTACATAGTTGAGACGTTTTACCCATAAGTCAAGGTTCTTATAAATAGCAGGCAGATCACCGAAAAGTGCATAATCGGCAGGATAATTATTTTTTGTGAGTAAAGCCGGAAACTTTCCACTATGGTTTTCGGGTGTCCAGCGTTCAAGGATATCCTGATTTGTATTATGTCCGGGGTCAAATCCGACAACATCGTAAGAAGGATTTGTACGTACATGTGCACCAAAGTAATATGAAAAGTTGAGATTCAATTCCCAATTGCGGTAGTTGAATGTATTGATTAAACCACCTGTGTAGGGAGCGTCATTTGTTCCGGCATATTCGTATAGGCTTTGTTGGAATTCTGCAGTCGCATCATACTCATAAAAGCCTCCAAGTCCTCCGGTTAGGTCTACCATTTCGAATAATTTTTCAACAGTAACAGCTTCATCGCTTCCTTTTGGATAGATAAGTATGCGTCCTGTTTCCGGATCAACCTTGCTTTTGATTGCAAAAATAGTACCTACTGGGTAACCTTCCAGTCCTGGAGTCGGGCTGTTTTCCTTTTTATGATCTTTAAGTACTTTGTTGTTGTTATAAGCAAAATTGAATGTAGTGTACCAAGAAAAATCCTTAGTTGTTATATTACGGGTTTGTAGGTTTATTTCTACCCCCTTGTTCTCCATGCTGGCCCAATTGATTGCTTGGGAGGAGAAGCCGTTTTCCAAAGGCAAGTCCTTGTAGCCGATAAGGTCACTTCCCCTTCTGTAATAATAGTCTATACTGAGATTGATGGCTGATTTGAGTACGGAGAGATCTATTCCGGCATTGTAAGACGCAGTCTTTTCCCAACGTAGTTTGTCGTTGGGAGCTGAACCGATGGTTATAATTGTCTCATTTTTATCAATTACTGTTTGGTTACTATAATTACCGAGCAAGAAAGGAGAAGTGTTTTTATCAATATTACCTTGCAGACCGTAGGATAATCTCAAAGCTAAATTATCCATCCATTGATTAGCCGGTTTCAAGAATGCCTCATTGGAGATTCTCCATAATCCACTGATAGAGTAAATGGGTAAGAAACGGTACTTCTTGTCTACCCCGAATAGATCGGAGCCATCCATACGTACGCTTGCTCCTAATGTGTAACGTTTCATAAGTGTATAGGAACCGTTAGCATAGAAAGATGCAAAAGCGTTTTCTGTATAAGATTTTATGTGCAGCGGATAATCGTCAGCGTCTCTCGGGTCAATGTTAAGTGGCTTTGTTGTGAGTGTCTTAGGATCATAACCGTAAGCGGTGGATGCAAGTGCATCATACCAGTTTTTGCGTATTTCCGAACCACCCATAATTTGTACCTCATGGATATCTTTGAAAGTCTGGTTCCATTCGCCTTGTATCTTCCAAGTGATTTGCGAGGTAGTGGAGTTGCTTACTTTATGCATTCCTCCTTCCGGAATAATATAGCTCTCTCCATCTTTGCTCTCTTCGCGCATATAACGCATGGAGAATGTGTTTGGACCGATATATTGTTCAACTTTAGACTGTTCCCATTGCAATCCGACTTGTGAAGTCACTTTCCAATGATCATTGAAACGTAAATCAACATTGAAGATCGAATTGATAGCAGTTGTCACTGTCTCTTTATTTGTATTGGCACGTTCTTCAAGGATATTGAACCCTCGTTTGGGGTCCGGTTCGTTATCACTTGTCGAGCGGATATCGTAGTCGTAGATATAGTTATTTTCCGCATCGTATATTTCCTGATATGGGTTTGCCACACGCGAATAATAAATTGGATTTGAGTAACCGTATTTGTCACTTACAAAATCTTGGTTCTTCCGTCGGTTGGCAAATATGGAAGCACCGATTTTTAGCATTCGGTTTACCTGATAAGAGGTTTTGCTTGTCAGGTTAAAACGGCTCATATCAAAACCTGGTACATTACCATTTTCTTTAGAGTAACTTAATGAATTGTAATAGGTGGTTTTTTCGCTACCTCCTGAAATACTGAAATTGTATTCTTGGGTAAATGCACTTCTGAACAAGAGGTCGTTCCAATCAGTATTAATTGTTTTCAATCGGTTGATAGCGTTTTGAGCCTCACTGCTTAATCCGTCCCATCCTTGCTGTTGGTAAGTTTCAAATAAATTGTATTGCCTTAAGACAGAAGCGACTCCTCCCTTGCGATAAAAAGGATGGGCAGTGAATATGTCATCCGGTTCTTTCATCAATTCCAATTCCAAATTGACTTTCTGTTCGGAATTTAATAGATTCAACCGCGAAGTATTCAAATTGGGCGTATAACTCAATCTTGTGTTGAAATTGACTATAGGTTTGCCTGTGCGTCCTCTTTTGGTAGTAATTACAATTACACCGTTTGCTGCGCGTGCACCGTAAATAGCTGTTGCAGCAGCGTCTTTCAAAATTGTAATACTTTCAATGTCGTACGGACTGATTCCGGCAATTGATGATTGTCCTATATTTACAATATCATTATCCGTATCACTGTCTAAGTCCGGAATATCCGTCCCTTCCAATGGAATTCCGTCCAACACCCACAGCGGGTCTTGCGTTCCGTTTAGCGACGCTGTACCACGAATACGGATACGTGCGGGGGCACCCGGAGCACCGGAAGTTGTCGTAACGGATACACCGGCTATTTGTCCGGCTAATGCCTGGTCGATACTTTTTGCGGCACCTACCATTGCATCTGTAACATCTACTTTGGCAATGGAGGCGGTCAGTTTGCGGCGTTCCAACTCTTGATAACCGGTTACTACTACGTCCCCTAATGTATGTGATGAGGCTTGAAGTACAATATGGTAATTTTCTTTTCCAGACTGTAATGGTACACTTTGTTCTTCAAAACCGATGTAGCTACAATGAATCCGGGTTACTTTTTCCGGGACAGACAAGGAAAACTTTCCGTCTATATCTGTAATCGTACCTAGAGATGTTTGTGGTACTCCGGCTTTTTTCAGTTCATCGGCTGATACGTAAACTGAGGCGCCGATGAGTGGCTCATTATCTTCACCGGAGATTACGACTCCGGTGATAGTGCGATTTGCTGCATTGGCAAAAAACAATGCGTTGGCGAAAAGGCATATCAAAATACAAAGATGTCTTTTTCTCATTAATTGTAAATGTTTAGTGATTGATTTGTTTTATTTGACTCCTAGAGCTGTGTTAATTCGTAAAATCATATCTTCATAATGGTAGCGTGTAGCCGTATCGGAAGTTCCGAGACGATTCTGCAACAGCTTCTTGATACGTAACAACTCACCGCGCTTTACTGAGATTGCATCTGAGATGCGGTTAAGCTGGCTACCGTAGAAGTTGAGCACACGTGGAGCTCCCATGCGGTCTTCCTGGCGAAGTGCCCGTTGTTCAGCTGCATAACAACTACAGAACGGAGTGGCATGGTCAAGCAAGAAGTGCTCATCGGCAATCTTTTTGTTGATTTTTACTGCTTCGGGTTCTGCTGCGGCTGTCAGCAATGCATCAAGGAAATTCTTTTGTAAAGAACGTTCCATGACATTGGGGACACTTCCCCGTTCGGTAACTCCAAAAATATTTTTATGAAGTCCATCCATCAGTTCTACTACCGTAAAAGCTTTTTTCCCATTGACGGATTCATTTTCAATCATACGCATCAAGCGATTGTTGCCTAGTAAATCCCAAAGAATGTAAGCCTGTGCATTTTTGAGAATCTGAGTAGGAGCGTTCTCCTGTTTTCCCACCGGAGTATTACGCAGAAGATAGGTGTACTGTCCCACTTCCGTGTCAAACAACCATTTAGGATAGGTCAATACCTCATTCAACAGGAACTTAAGTGCGGCCTGCTGCTTCTCTTTTTCTACGAATGTATAGGTCTTGATGCCATCTCCTACAGTTGTGTTTTCGATATAAATACCACCGATGTTGGCGAGTACATGATATAAGTAGTTGTTCCACTGATTGATGACAGCATAATAGAGGCGTGACGCTTCTTCATAAGTCTGTCCCTTTTCTCCAGTTGTAGTCCATTGGAGAATCTGTGGCACAATGCGTTTCAGGTTTTCAATACCCAGTAGGGAGGAACGAACCGGGTCGTCACCTAAATCTTCATTTTGTGCGCGCGGATCTACTGCGTCACGAACATCTTGTGCTTCGCTATATTTATAGAGGCGGTCGGTGTGTTTGCTCAAAAAGTTAAATAAGAGAGCTTTTTCTTCTTCCGGAGTATTTTTCCCATACCAACGGTAACCGTATTCGATAGCGAACATATCGTATGGACCGATGTGTGGAGA
This sequence comes from uncultured Bacteroides sp., assembly GCA_900556625.1. Taxonomy (GTDB): domain Bacteria; phylum Bacteroidota; class Bacteroidia; order Bacteroidales; family Bacteroidaceae; genus Bacteroides. Next base: position 16,245 of record USPQ01000039.1, read on the forward strand.
AAGAACCTTCACACCGTCTCCCGGTTGGGCGATATAGTTGAAGCGTGCATAGTCCATAATGGATGAAGCGGTAGAATTCATTCTGGAAGTGAATGTTTCGGAACGCAATGAATCCGTCGGGAAAGCCCACGATCCCATCATGTTATGACGTAACCCCAATGAGTGTCCTACTTCGTGGCAGGCAACGAACCGGATGGCGTCTCCCATCAAGTCATCAGGCAGTTGTACTTTGCGTGCTTCGGGGCAAACGGTTCCGGTCTGTACCGTAATCCATTCACGTACCATAGAAAGCACGTTGTGCCACCACATGATATCCGCTTCCAGAATCTCTCCGGAACGAGGGTCCAGAAGAGAAGGTCCCATTGCGTTTTTCTTTTCCGAAGCAGCGTATGTCAGCACGGAGTAATTGACATCATCCATGTCTACGTGCATACTGTCCGTTATTTCTTTGGCGATAATCGCATTTTTGAAACCGGCTTTTTCAAAAGCGACCTGCCAATCTTCGATTCCTTTTTTGATGTACGAACGCCATTGGTAGGGAGTTGAGTTATCAATATAAAATACGATTGGTTTGGCAGGCTCCACAATCTGTCCTTTTAGATAGGCTTCACGGTCTTCCGGTTTCGGCTCCATGCGCCAACGGGTAATGTATTGTGTCTTGTCCGTTCCTTGTTGGGCGTCGCTAAAGTTCAATAAAGGGTTGGTGAAGTATCCGACTTTCTGATTATCAAAACGTCCCATCATCGGCGTTTCGGGTAATAAAAGAATGGAAGAACTGACTTCCACTGTCACATACACTGTTGTAGTTCCTTCTGTCACTCTGGTTGTCAGCTCGGAAGTTGCCACGACATTGTTTGAGAAAGATTTGATGGATAGAATACGTGATAAATTCTTGATGGCCGAAGTACCCAGATTAATATTGGTAAATACGTTATTGATACTGGTTTCCGTGCCGTCATAAATATCATTCACTTTGATTACCAATGCAGTAGAATCGGCATTGACAGCTTCGATTTTGAATGCGGCAATCAATGGAGAAATAAAATTATCTTGTACCGAACGGAAAATGGCGTCAGTGCGGGGCGCAAGAGGTAACGGGCGTTGTTGGCGGAACATCAGTTTGCCACTTGCTTTGTCCCATTCCATGCAAACCATCTGATTCTCGTAGTTTACTCCACGATTCACACCTGCCTCATTCAATTCGGCAGGAACCCGTTGCAGTTTATTGACAACCAATAAATCGCGTCCTAAAAATGCGGTAGGAATTTCAAAATAGAAATCATTTTTCTTTTGATGTACAGCAAACATTCCTTTTGTCGTTTTGCTGCCTTCCACTAGTTTCTCGTAGTCACTTTTACTCTTCTCTTCTCTCTCTTCTGGTTTTTTCTTTTTCTTCTTAAACCAACTCAGATTTTCTGTAGCGGGGGTAATTGCAAATGCCGAAAGGGCTTCTCCACTCAGCAATATACATGCAATGACCGCTGCCATTACTCTTACATACATTCTCATTGAGTTCTTTATATTTAATTATAATTAAAAAACGGATACAAAAATACAAATATAATGGATTTAAGCCAATAATGAATCTAATAATAAAAGAATTATTAACTAGTCTCTTATTGCATCATTCTTTCTGGATATTTCGTAATTTAGTTGGAATAGTGTACATTTGCCGGAAGTAAAAAAGAGAATGGAATGATAAAACAATATATCACTGCTTTGATGTTGGCTAGCTGCATCGGAGGTTATGGGCAGGAAAAAAAGCAAGCGACTTTTATACCCCCTTTTGATTTTCCTCTTACATTGAGCGGAAATTTCGGTGAAATTCGTTCCAACCACTTTCATGGCGGGTTGGATTTTAAAACAGGAGGTGTGGTCGGCAAACCGGTTCGTGCCCTTGCCGATGGTTATATTTCGCGTATTCGGGTGACTAACGGTTCGGGGTATGTGCTTGATGTCTGCTATCATAATGGATATTCTACTGTTAACCGGCATTTGAGCGGTTTTATTTCTCCCATTGCCGAAAGGGTGGAGGAACTTCAATATGGGAATGAGAGCTGGGAGGTTGAGATTATTCCCGAACCGGATGAATATCCGGTAAAAAGCGGACAGCAGATAGCTTGGAGCGGGAATACCGGATATTCTTTCGGTCCGCATCTTCATTTGGATATGTTTGAAACGGAATCGGGAGATTATATAGATCCTATGCCTTTCTTTAAATCAAAAATAAAGGATACACGTGCTCCGAAAGCTGATGGTATTATGTTTTTTCCGCAGCCCGGTGAGGGAGTGGTAGACGGAAAACAAGAGATAAAAACGATACTCCCGAATAGCGAACGTCTGGTGGAGGCGTGGGGTGTGATAGGTACGGGCATTAAGGCATACGATTACATGGATGGCGTAAACAACCATTACGGAGTATATTCCGTTATTCTTACGGTGGATGGTAATGAGGTGTTCCGTAGTACAGTAGACCGTTTCTCTCAAGAGGAAAACCGGATGATCAATTCGTGGACGTACGGGCAATATATGAAATCTTTTATCGATCCGGGAAATACGTTGCGTTTGCTGAAAGCCTCAAATGAAAATCGCGGTCTGGTCACGATTGACGAAGAGAGGGATTATCAATTTCTGTATACTTTGAAAGACGCTTTTGGAAATACTTCAAAATATAGCTTTGTCGTGCGTGGGCGAAAGCAGCCGATTGAACCTTTCAATTATCGGGAAAAGTATTTTTTTACTTGGGATAAAACCAATTATCTGCAAGAACCGGGATTGAGCCTGGTGGTTCCGAAAGGAATGTTATATAAGGATACTCCGCTCAATTATCAGGTAAAAGCCGATAGTGGGGCAGTGGCGTTCACCTATCAGATTAATGATAAATCCATTCCGCTTCATGCGGGTTGTGAACTCCGTATCGGACTACGTAGGAAAACGGTTGCCGATACGGCCAAGTATTATGTGGCACGGGTTACTCCGAAAGGAAGTAAGTACAGTGTAGGAGGAAAATACGAAGACGGATACATGAAGACGTCTATTCGTGAATTGGGGACTTATACTGTCGCTGTTGATACGGTTCCACCGGAAATTATCCCTGTCAATAAGAATTACTGGGGAAGGAATGGAAAGATAGTCTATCGGTTGAAAGATAAAGGAAGTGGCATTGCTTCTTATCGGGGAACGATTGACGGAAAATATGCACTTTTCGGACGGCCTAATATTGTAAAGTCTTATTGGGAATGCAAACTTGATCCGAAGCGTGTGAAGAAAGGGAGAAAACATACTGTTGAATTTACGGTTGTCGATCATTGCGGGAATACGAGTATTGCCCGTGAAAGTTTTGTCTGGTAATTATAAAAAATGAATGATATATTATGAAGAGAAGTATTATTTTGTGTTTTGCCGTATGGATGACGGCTGTGGCGAATACTTTCGCCTGTACTAATTTGATTGTCGGAAAGAATGCATCCGCTGATGGTTCGACCATTGTTTCCTATTCAGCCGACTCGTATGGCTTATTCGGAGAACTTTATCATTATCCGGCAGCTACGTATCCGAAAGGGACCATGTTGAAAGTGTACGAATGGGACACCGGTAAATATCTGGGAGAAATCGAGCAGGCTCGTCAGACTTACAATGTGGTTGGCAATATGAATGAATATCAGGTCACTATTGGGGAAACTACTTTCGGCGGTCGTCCCGAGTTGACGGATTCTACGGGTATTATTGATTATGGAAGTTTGATTTATATTGGATTGCAACGTTCGCGTACTGCTCGCGAAGCTATAAAAATTATGACTGATCTGGTACAGGAATATGGATATTATAGTGGGGGTGAGTCTTTTACCATTGCCGATCCGAACGAAGTATGGATTATGGAGATGATTGGTAAAGGTCCCGGCATTCGCGGAGCGGTTTGGGTAGCTGTCCGTGTGCCGGACGATTGTATCTCGGCTCATGCTAATCAAGCGCGCATTCATCAGTTTGATATGAATGATAAGGAAAACTGTATGTACTCTCCGGATGTCGTTTCTTTTGCCCGTGAGAAGGGATATTTTAATGGAGTAAACAAGGATTTTAGTTTTTCATTGGCTTATGCCCCTCTTGATTTTGGTGCACGCCGCTTTTGTGAAGCTCGTGTATGGAGTTATTTCAACAAATTCACTGATAGAGGAAATGAATATCTTCCTTATATCGAAGGAAAAACCGATACTCCGATGCCGCTTTTCGTTAAGCCGAAGCAGAAATTATCCGTGCAGGATGTGAAAAATATGATGCGCGATCATTACGAAGGTACTCCGCTTGATATCTCCAATGATTTTGGAGCCGGTCCTTATAAAACACCCTATCGCCTTTCTCCTCTGAACTTTAAAGTCGATGATAAGGAATATTTCAATGAACGTCCTATCTCTACTCAACAGAGCGGTTTTGTATTTGTTGCACAGATGCGTGCTCATATGCCGGATCCGGTAGGGGGAGTACTTTGGTTTGGTGTGGATGATGCGAATATGACTGTATTTACTCCTGTTTATTGTTGTGCTACTAAGGTGCCGGTATGTTACACACGTGTGGATGGTGCCGACTACATTACGTTCTCATGGAATTCCGCTTTCTGGATTTTCAATTGGGTGTCCAATATGGTTTATCCGCGTTATGATCTGATGATTGGGGATGTGCGGGAAACACAGAAAGAGATGGAAAGCACATTCAACACAGCACAGGCTGGTATTGAAGAAATGGCAGTCAAACTATTGGAAAAGGATAAGGATGCAGCAATCAATTTCCTGACAAATTATACTAACATGACTGCTCAAAGTACTTTTGATACTTGGAAGCAATTGGGTACGTTCCTGATTGTAAAGTACAATGATGGGGTAGTGAAGCGTATGAAAGACGGACAGTTTGAACGTAATTCTATCGGACAACCTGCAGGAGTGCTTCGACCCGGATACCCGAAAGAGTTTTTGCAGGAGTATGTGAAACAAACCGGTGACAGATATTTAGTGAAATAGTTATTTAATGGATAATCGACAATTATCCATTAAATAACTAGGAATTGTAAACTTATTATTTTACATTTGTGTGCTCAAGAAAATAGCAATGAATAATTCATTAACCAATAAATAACAATCGAAATGGAAAATCAGGAACTTATTAAACAGGTCACTGAAAAAGCCGAAAAATGGCTAACCCCGGCTTATGATGCTGAAACCCAGGCTGAAGTGAAACGTATGTTGGAAAACGATGATAAAACCGAACTAATTGAAGCTTTCTACAAAGATCTTGAATTTGGTACTGGTGGTCTGCGTGGTATTATGGGTGTAGGTAGCAATCGTATGAATATCTATACGGTAGGTGCTGCCACTCAAGGACTTTCCAACTATTTGAAAAAGAACTTCAAAGACCTGCCGCAGATTTCTGTAGTAGTAGGTCACGATTGCCGTAACAACAGCCGTTTGTTTGCGGAAACTTCTGCTAATATTTTCTCTGCCAATGGTATCAAAGTATATCTGTTTGACGACATGCGTCCGACACCGGAAATGTCTTTCGCCATCCGTCACCTCGGTTGCCAAAGCGGTATCATCCTGACTGCTTCTCACAATCCGAAGGAATACAACGGTTACAAGGCATATTGGGACGATGGTGCACAGGTATTGGCTCCACACGATAAAGGTATCATCGACGAAGTGAATGCAATTGCTTCTGCTGCCGATATTAAATTCCAGGGAAATCCGGATTTGATTCAGATTATCGGTGAAGACATCGATAAGATTTATCTGGATATGGTGAAAACTGTTTCTATTGATCCGGCAGCTATCGCCCGTCACAAAGATATGAAGATTGTCTATACTCCGATTCATGGTACAGGTATGATGTTGATTCCTCGTGCATTGAAAATGTGGGGATTCGAAAACGTATTTACTGTGCCCGAACAGATGATTAAGGACGGTAACTTCCCGACTGTCGTATCTCCGAACCCGGAAAACGCGGAAGCTCTTTCTATGGCTGTAAACCTTGCCAAAGAAATTGATGCTGACCTCGTTATGGCTTCCGACCCGGATGCTGACCGTGTGGGTATTGCTTGCAAGGATGATAAAGGCGAATGGGTACTGATTAACGGTAACCAGACTTGTATGATGTACCTTTATTATATTCTGACACAGTACAAACAACTGGGTAAGATTAAAGGTGGCGAGTTCTGTGTGAAGACAATCGTTACAACTGAACTAATCAAGAAAATCGCAGATAAGAACAATATCGAAATGCTTGACTGCTACACCGGATTTAAATGGATTGCCCGTGAAATCCGTCTGCGTGAAGGCAAACAGAAATATATCGGTGGTGGTGAAGAAAGTTACGGATTCCTTGCCGAAGATTTCGTTCGCGATAAAGATGCCGTATCAGCTTGCTGTTTGATTGCTGAAGTTGCCGCATGGGCAAAAGATAATGGTAAATCCTTGTATCAGTTGTTGCTGGATATCTACGTAGAATACGGATTCTCTAAAGAGTTTACTGTAAACGTAGTGAAACCGGGTAAGAGCGGTGCAGAAGAAATCAAAGCTATGATGGAGAACTTCCGTGCCAATCCTCCGAAAGAATTGGGTGGCTCTAAAGTGATCTTAAGCAAAGATTATAAGACACTGAAACAGACAGATGATAAAGGTAACGTAACTGCAATCGATATGCCGGAACCATCTAACGTACTTCAATATTTCACTGAAGACGGTAGCAAAGTTTCTGTTCGTCCTTCAGGTACAGAACCGAAGATTAAGTTCTATATGGAAGTTCAGGGTGAAATGGGTTGCCGCAATTGTTATGCTTCTGCCGAATCTGCTGCAATGGAAAAGATTGAAGCAGTGAAGAAATCATTGGGTATCTGATTTTGTTTCTTCTGAAATTTCAGATATAGATAACGAAAGATAAATAATAAATAGCGCCTCCATGGTCTTTTCGAAGATTATGGAGGCGCTTCTTTTTCTCTATACATAGCCCTGATTCTGCCTATTTTCGGGCTTTTTCCCCAACTTGGCACAGTTCTTTCATTTCCTTTGCATTCTTTAAGTCCACTTGCTAATCCTTCTTGCGAGAATCTTGTTGTATTGACATCATCTCAATTTCAACCCGCAGGCTGCGGATACACATGTTTTGTTGATGCTTTAGAGTGATACGTTCAGTTTCATATTCGTAAGTTGTTCGTTTGTAGTTATGTGTATTTCGTGGCCTGCTTTCTTAGTCTATTTTTCAGTCAGTGCTATTTCTTTTTTTTCTGTTATTTCTTCGTGCCTATCCAAGTCCATTTATGCCATATTGTTTCCAATGGTCCTTGTTTATGTTTAGACAGCCACCATTTGCAGAACCGAACCTGTGCCAGGAAAAGAATAATACCGATAATCAGGCTAAGAGTATATCCACAGTAAGGAGCAAGATAGAATCCGAATGGGAAATAGATAATGGCTCCCAGAATAGATTGAGAAATATAATTGGTCAAGCTCATTTTTCCGTAGAATCGCAGATTAGATACAGTTTTCTTGAACTGATCCTTCTGATAAAGCAACACGAAAGAAGCAACAAGTACAATCGTAAATGCGAATTTCTGCCACATATCAAAGGCAGTACCTACCGTTTGCTGAATTAAACTGCTGTCACTTTGCATGATCTGTTCTTTCAGAGAATACAGTGGCGCGAAACTGATAGCTGCAATAATAAGTGCTTTCATCCAGAATTTCAAATGAGATTCGGTAGTTACGAACAATTCTTTGCGTCCGATATATAAGCCAAACAGGAAAAGTCCGGCAGTCTGCAAGAAACGTCCGGCACCGATAGCCCAAAACAGGCTTGCTTTCTGTCCTAAAGTAACATTGCCTATCAGAAAATCCCAAAAGTTTCCGGCTTTGGTGTATTCCGCTACTTCAGCATACATGGCTCCGACATTCAAATCGGGTAGGGTATAGGCAGGATTGAAAAGGCTCATTATATAATGAAACCATTCAATCGGTTGCAGTGAAAACAAGATGGCGGTGATTAGAATCGCTTTGTCACTCCATTTACGTACGATAAATAGTACAAGACTGACTACAACAAACAGAAGCAGGACATCTCCTGCCGGGAAGAAAGCAGCATTCAAAGTGGCGAATCCTGCCAGCAATATCATTCTCCATAAAAAGCGGTAACCAAAATCTTTTCCTTTCAACTGCTGGTTGTGCGACTGGATATAGAAAGTGAATCCGAAAAGCAGAGCGAATATGGCATAAGACTTTCCGGCAAGCAGTGAAAATGTCGCATTAAATACTCCGGCATCCAAAATGGTGAGCCATTCAGGAGAACTTTCCGGATATACGGGGAAAATGAAATGCTCCAGGTTATGAACCAGAAGGATGGCCATTACAGCAAATCCTCTAAGAGCATCTACTACTTCAATTCGGGGTGTTTTTGTTGATAATTCCATGGGGCTAATTTATGATTGTTTTT
>USPQ01000040.1 GCA_900556625.1 uncultured Bacteroides sp.
ACCAACGACCCCGAGATTACAAATCACGTGCTCTGGCCAACTGAGCTAAAGAGGCGTTATTTTCTTTTGCGGGTGCAAAGGTATGAATTTATTTTAAAAATGCAAATACGTCATGTACTTTTTTTATATTTGCAATCTCACTAATGATTATACGAAGATGAAAAAGAAAATTATGAATGTGTGTGGTATGGCTTTCTTAGCCATAAGTGTATTGGCGTGCTCCGGCCAGAAAAAAGGAGCGACGGATACTGTGGTTTCGGCAGATAATGTAAAAATAGTTGCTGATGTAATGACTTCGGAAGCAGATAGTACAGGATATATTGTTCGGGTAGGGGAGATAGCTCCGGATTTTACAATCACACTGACTGATGGAAAACAAATGAGTCTGTCTTCTCTCCGTGGCAAGGTCGTAATGTTGCAGTTTACAGCAAGTTGGTGCGGTGTTTGTCGTAAAGAAATGCCGTTCATAGAAAAAGATATTTGGTTGAAGCATAAAGATAATGCGGAATTTGCATTGATTGGCATTGACCGTGATGAGCCACTTGATAAAGTCCTTGCTTTTGCCAAATCTACCGGAATCACTTATCCGTTGGGATTAGATCCGGGAGCTGATATTTTTGCGAAGTATGCTTTGCGCGACTCTGGAATAACAAGGAACGTATTGATAGATAAAGAGGGAAAAATAGTAAAACTAACTCGTTTGTATAATGAAGAAGAATTTGCTTCTTTGGTGCAAATGATTAATGAAATGCTGAAATAAATAGAGAATTTATAAAAGGGGAATGAGGGTATGTTGAAACGCAAATTTACGCTGATTATGATTCATTACGACATACCCCGTGTTTTTGTGAGTTTTCTAAGCAAGGCTGAGTTTTACGAGGTAATCGTAGTGCTTTCCTTCTTTTACCAATTCAGCCTTGAAACCGTATTCGGAAGCATATAAGTTAAGTGTTTGGAAATCTACATATAACCAGTCGAAAGTATCTCCTTTTATATCCTTATATTGCATCTGAAAATCAATTTCTCCGTAATAATCTCCTGCCAAGTCGATAACTATACTTCCGTCTTCTTCTTCAAAAAGATAACGTAAGTCGCTTGAATCCATCAGTATACACCCTTTAGGACGGAGCATGCGCTTCATTCGTTGAAAGAAATCCGGCATATTGTTTAGTTTTCCGATAATGCCGGAACCATTCATTAGCATTAAAATCGTATCGAACGTCTCATCGAATGTTTCGTCAAACAGATTGGTAAGACGAACATCATTTACTCCACGTTGTTTCATTACTTCGACAGATAGCGGAGAAATATCAATGGCGCATACCTCCTTTTCCATCGCTTGGAGGGCCAAGGCATGACATCCACTTCCTGCTCCTACATCCAATATCCGTCCTGTAGCCATTTCTAAGGCTATGCGTTCCAATGCGGGCATAGATTGAATCGTACGGAATAACTCTTTGACAGGAATTTCATCCTCCTCAAATTGAGAGGAAAATACTCGTAAGCGATCGGCTTTGTGATGATTGAAATAATCATAAATAGCGGCTCCCATCGGATCCTTTTCTGCAGGAAGAATTGTTGTTGCCATTAGTGGTTACGTATTGTTTTGGTTGGCAAAGATAAATAAATCCGTAGAAAAGGATTATATTTGTAGCCGGAAAAGTGAATATTAATAAATGATTGTATGAGTATAGAAGAAGCAATACAGGGCGGAATCGTCTTTAAAGGCAAGAAAGATAAGCCTAAAGAAGAGGAAAAGGTGAAAACGAAAGCGAAGAAGGCAACCTATATTCGTGGACAGCATGGTTCGGGTGCCGCAAAGATGAAAGCGGATATCCGGAGAAAAAGGGCAAATCGACATAAAAAATAAGTCTCTCATAAAAAAGACGGGGCAGGATAATTATCCTGCCCCGTCTTTTTTATATACTTACTTTTGTGGAAGTATCTCAATCCAATAGTCATCCGGGTCATTGATGAAATACAGCCCCATAGCTGTATTCTCGAAACATACACAATTCATTTCTTTATGATAAGCTCTGATGGCATCATAGTCACCGGCCACCCGAAAACAAAGATGACTTTCATTCTCTCCAAGTTCATAAGGAGCGGCATGATCTTTTAGCCATGTCAGTTCCAGAAGAAATCCTGTTTCATTGTCTGTTAGGTAAACTAGCGTGAACGAACCATCGGAAGCCTCTTTTCGATGGTGCTCTTTCAAACCGAGCGCTTTTTCATAAAAGGCAATACTCCGTTCCAAGTCCGTGACATTGATATTGAAATGGTCAAATTTACTTTTTATTTCCATTGTTGTAATCTTCTTATTTTTTCATTAAGAGCTTCACAATCTCTCCGACGTATGTGCGGGGTTGTCCGGCTTGCGGAGTAGTCTGTGAAGGCAATTTCTTACATTCTATAACAGCCGAAGGAGTTGTTTGGTTCGGAGCGTAGAGTTTCAGAGTATAATTGTCCGCTTTTTCTATGGCATCATAAGACTGATCGGGGGAAAGAGTACAATAAGCTACAGCCTTACCGGACTGATATCCCAACGCACCACCGGCGTTTGCAGTCATATTGGTCATGTTAAACTCGTCCTTTCCGATACTGATAACCAGCTTGCCGCTTCCCATCAAAGCATATACCTCACCCGGAATTTGCTTCAAGTCAATTTCTACGTAACCCGGCATATCCGATGAAGCTTTACCAACCGGAGTAGCGGGAGTAAGAGTAGCAGCAGGAACTGTATTGGCAGGTTTAGTAGTCGTCACCTTTATATCGGTCTTTTTATCTGTGCTGCCAATGATAATCGGACCTGCGGCTGCGACAATTGACGGAGTTGTCTTCTCTTCCTCTTTTTTCTTCTTTTCGGCTTTAGGACGGGTATCCGGTGCTCCGAAAGCGACGGCTACATCCATAAATATATCATCTGCGAAGTCTACCGTTTTTCTACGCCATTTAGCCAGACCACGTACCAACTTGGTCTTTGCCTTATTAAGTGCATATTTATCGGTAATCCATTCTTCTGCCTTATATTTTTCTGTTTCGCGGTAAGTAAAACGGATTTTTTCCAATTCTACCAGGCAGTTACCGGGTTTGCAGGTAACGGTAATCTGGTAATTGATGAGTGTACGGTCTAACGACAAAGCACTGGAACTGAAAACAATCCATTCCTCTCCGATACCGGCAACCGTACCTTTAGCTTCATCGGAGAAAACTACCCGACTTTCAATATTCTTATTCTCTTTCAAGCGTTCTTGCATCCATTTCATAATAGTGTCGTAGATTTGCGCCTGACTCATTCCCGGAATTTGAAATTCTTTGGAAAATACGACCTTACCATCAACTTCAGGAACGGCTCCTGTAAGGTATCTGGTGTCGTCTCTTTTTTCTTTTGCAGATTCTGCCTTCATTGCCACCGGCAATGCAAGAAGCAGGGTAAGAAACAAAATTGTAAATTTATTCATAATTATTATGTGTTTATTTGGTAATCTCAAAACTTTCGCCCCGATGGGTGATGTTGACGAAACGGCAACCTGCATTTTCAGCAAAATTACGAAGTGCATTACCGCCTTCATAATCTTCACTGAAATGCATGGGCACAAATATAGTAGTTTTTATTTGTTCGATGAACTGTTTTGCTCCTTTCATATAATCTTTTCCCATTCTTCGATCTACCGGAAACAGCACTAAATCAATGTTCGACGCTTTTTCTTTTAAATATTTAACTTCTGCAAGGAAATCACCGTTGGCTTTTCGTATCTCTTCTTCGGTAGATTCTTCGCTCCAATGCCAGTTATTTAAATCACCGGCATGGAAAATGCTCCAGTCTTGGAGGTGAAGCAGAAATGAACTGCCGACATCCGTCGAACCGAATGCATCGATTCGTATCGTATCATCTTCGTACGCTTCTCCTTTTTTTATGAAGAAAGCGTCTTCGCTTTTGGCACGGTGTGATTTCAGAATATCTTTGGAAAAGATGTACTGAATATCGGGCCGTTGCTCTTTCCATGTTAATATTTCACGGTTAAAGTGATCGGGGTGGAAGTGTGTAGCTAGTACGTACAATTTGCCCGGCCTTTGTAAAAGGTAATCATGTACGATTCCCCGATTATTATCAGTCTCGGAAGAATCTTTATAGTAATCGATGATAACGGTTACTCCTTCTGCTTCGATGGCGAAACCGCTATGGTATATATAATCCAGTATCATAAGCTGAATATTTTAGGATTGCAATATTAAGTATTCTAGTTGAAGTTGCCAAGGAAAATCGACGAAATTAAGGAGCAAGACGACTGATTTCCCATTCTCCATTTAGTTGTAATGTATATAGGAAGCGGTCATGTAGACGGGGTTCGGCCGTCCTTGCCAAAACTCAATTCTGGTAGGGACAACGGCATATCCGCCCCAATTATCAGGCCTTTCTACTTCTTTCCCTATCCAACGTGCCGCCTCTTTGATGAAAGCGCGTATTAACTGCATTCTGCTTGAAATCGGTCGGCTTTGCGGGGAAATGCGTGCACCGACCCGACTCTTATAAGGGCGTTTCCGGAAGTATTCGTCCGACTCTTCCGGAGTCACTTTGCTTGCTATTCCTTCTATATGTACTTGCCTTTCGAGTGTATGCCATACGAAAGAGAGGGAAATATATGGATTTTGTGCCAATTGTTTCCCTTTACGGCTTTCCTTCGGGAGATACAGTACCAACGATGACAGCGGTCGGTTCATCTACTTTTGCGTCGATGGCTTCTTGCAACCACTGACTGAAAAGCAAAAGCGGGTCATCGGGAAGTTCATTTTCCCGCAATCCGCTTTTAGTATATTCTTGCCGGATATCGGCTATATTTCCGTAATTTTTCACATCGGTACTTCTATTAATAGAATATGCGAGTCTTTCAAAGTTTCCAATTCAAGACTATTAGTTTCGTAGATCCCCATTCCGTCACGACGTTTCAGCACTTCGCCTTCTACTGCAATTTCTCCTTCAATGAGGAATATATATACACCTGCATGACTTTGATGCATATGATACCCCAGTTTCTTGTCGGCCTCTACTTTGCCTATTGAGAACCAGGTGTCTTGCAAAAGAGATGCGGGAGTACTGCCGTCAGGTGATACGATGACTGCCAGCTCGTTGGGACGTTCCAGTTCACTGATGTTGAAATCCTGATAAACGGGGCGTGTGTTCCGTTCTCTCGGCATAATCCAGATTTGCAGGAACTCAACCGGTTCTACGGGACTGGCATTCACTTCGCTATGGAAAATTCCGGTTCCGGCACTCATAGTCTGAATTTCTCCGACGGTAATAATCCGGCTGTTTTTCTTGCTGTCTCCATGTTGCAGATGTCCTTTCAGGGGAATGGATACAATTTCCATATTCTTGTGAGGATGTGTCTGGAATCCTTCTCCGGGCGCCACTTTGTCATCATTCAATACGCGAAGAGCACCGAAATTGATACGGTTGGAATCGAAATATTCATCGAAACTGAAGGTGTGATAACTATCCAGCCAATCGTATTGGGAATGCCCTCTTGTATCAGCTCTATGTATTACTTTTTTCATAAATAACTCCTTTTTCTTGTTGTTTATATGCTTCGTAAACAAAGTGGGAGGATAAAAGGTTTATCTCTTCACTTCATTTAGCAGAGGCTTGTGATTGATAAAATCTTTTATATTTTGTAAAGTTGTCATAGCTATGTTTTCCATTGCTTCACGTGTGAAAAAGGCTTGATGCGAAGTGACGATAACATTGTTGAACGAGAGCAAGCGGGCAAGCACATCATCGTCGATGATGCGGTCGGACTGGTCTTCATAGAAGTATTCGCTCTCTTCTTCGTAGACGTCCAATCCTGCCGATCCGATTTTCTTGTTTTTCAGGCCTTCAATCAGTGCATTGGTGTGAATTAATTGTCCGCGACCGGTATTGATAATCATTACACCGTCTTTCATTTTACTGATAGAATAGTCGTTAATAAGATATTTTGTTTCTTCAGTAAGCGGGCAATGCAGAGAAATGATATCCGAACTATGATACAGTTCGTCCAACGAAGTGTAGACAATTTGTTCTTCTCTGGCAAAGTTATAATCCGGATAAAGATCGTATGCCAGCACATTCATTCCGAAACCTTTTAGGATATGAATCAGGATTTTTGCTATTTTCCCCGTACCGATGATTCCGGCTGTTTTTCCATGCATATCGAATCCCATCAAACCATGAAGGGAGAAATTTCCGTCTTTCGTGCGCCAGGATGCACGGGGGATTTTCCGGTTCAATGATAACATCAGAGCTACGGTGTATTCGGCAACGGCATAGGGAGAGTAAGCAGGAACACGTACTACGGTGATTCCGGCAGTAGCAGCCGCATTCAGATCTACGTTATTGAATCCCGCACATCGCAGTGCCAGCAATTTTACTCCGTTCTCTGCCATAATGCGGATGACTTCTGCGTCAGCGACATCATTCACAAAGATGCAGACCGCATCTACGCCTTGTGTCAGCAGTACATTGTTCTTATTCAGATGTCCTTTATAATAACGTATTTCAAATCCGAACTCTTTGTTTTTATCGTTAAACGACGATTCGTCATAAGGCTTTGTGCCGAAAAATGCAATTGTATAGGCCATAATATTCTTTTATAATTTACTTATAATATAAACGTAAAAGCCGGTTGATTTGTTTGGACTTTATTAAGTGATAAATATAGATTGTTTCATTAGAAACAGTTTGCTTTTTCAATTAAAATAGGGAGTGATAGAAAATAAATGCACAAACATATATTTCGTGTGCAATAATGTTATATCTTTGCGCCCGAAATAATTTAAAAAAGATTTAGATGAGAAAAATTTCCTTGATTGGATTTGTGATGTTAATCGTTTCAATTCCAACTTTTGCCGGAGGGCTTCTGACAAATACTAATCAACATGCCGCTTTCCTTCGTATGTTATCTCGCGGTGCTACCTTTGAAATAGACGGTGCTTTGTCCAATCCTGCCGGTTTAGCTTTCTTGCCAAATGATGGTTTTCATATTGGATTGAGCATTCAGAGTGCTTTTCAAACAAGAAATATTGATGCCAGTTTCTATACTTATAATGGAATTGCAATGAATAATGGGGCTCCGGTTATAGTTGACGGGAAACCGGTACCTACAAAATCTGATGCTCCATTTAATAAATATTATAAGGGAAAAGCTGCCGCACCGGTTATTCCTAGTTTGTTTGCAGCCTATAAAAAAGGAGATTGGACTATTTCCGGTTTCTTCGCTATAACTGGCGGAGGTGGAAAGGCTTCGTTTGATGACGGTCTGCCTATGTTTGACGCGGCTGCTATGGCAGGGATTTTTCAAGGTAGTATTCCAGGATACCTTAACTCTGGTCCTGAAAAGCACCGTCCACTTGTGACTCCCAATATGTATGACATCAATAGTGCTATGGATGGCAAACAATATATATATTCTTTACAGCTAGGACTAACTTATAAGATTAATGATTGGCTTTCTGCATTCGCTGGTGGGCGTATGAACTATTTTACGGGTGGTTATAAAGGTTTTCTAAATGCTAATCTGAAAGAAGCTTATGGTGGTGGCGAATTGATGGATTTGGAATTGGATTGTGATCAGACGGGTTGGGGATTGACTCCTGTTCTCGGTGTGGATGCTAAGTTTGGTAAATTCAATATTGGTGCGAAATATGAATTCAAGACGAACTTGAATATTGAAAATAAGACTAATAATTTGAAATATCCAGATTCAGCGGAGAGCTTGGTAGGTAGCTATAAAGATGGTGTAAATACTCCTAACGACATACCTTCTATGCTTTCAGTTGCAGTTGCTTATGAAATTTTGCCAGTGTTGCGTGCATCTGTAGAGTATCATTTCTATGATGATAAGAAAGCGGGAATGGCTGGTGACAAACAGAAATATCTGACAAAGGGAACAAATGAATATTTAATGGGTATTGAGTGGGATGTAACCAAACAATTATCGTTGAGTTGTGGTGGACAGATTACGGATTATGGATTATCTGACAACTTTCAGAACGATACCAGTTTCTCTTGTGACTCTTATACATTAGGAGTTGGAGCGAAAGTAGTATTGAGTGAAAGAGCAAATCTGAATGTTGGTTATATGTGGACTACTTATGAAGATTATACTAAAACTTCAAAGAATTACAGTGGTACAGGGTTACCCGGAACTAACGTATATAGCCGCACTAATAAAGTATTCGGTCTTAGCATTGACTATAGATTTTAGTAGGTGTTTCCTTAGTTTATATGTAGTACGATTTAAGTTAATAATGTTGAGAGGGAGATGGCATTCTATTGTCGTCTCCCCTCTTCATTTTATATTATGAAATAATCTTTTAATAGCAAAAGTTTGCGTATCTCGGGATATTTTACGAATATTGCCACATATTAGCATTGAATAAAATATGAAAAATACAATTTAGCTTTTGGGGCTTGATTTAAATCTAGCATATGACTCTCAATGATCAGAAACGTATAATAAGTTTGTGGATGCAATTTTTGGATGGAAATGAAATTGCATTTTCTCAATTGTATTGTCTTTTTTTTGACGACTTGCTAACTTATGGGCGTAGGGTAGGGGGAGATAATGAAATGGTGGAAGACTTGATTCAAGATCTGTTCTTGAAACTTTATCAGAAAAAAATTACTCTTGAAGACAATACAAGATTGCGCCCTTTTCTGTTTCGTGCACTAAAGAATCTAATTTATAATCAATTACTTCGTAATTCAAAACTTCAGCCATTGCCAGACTATGATTTTTCTTTTGATTTGAATTATACGATTGATGATCAACTGTTTTTAACTCAGGATCAGGGATTATCTGATGAGGTCTATCGAATGCTAAGAGGATTAACGGGGCGTCAGAAAGAAATTATTTATCTTCGTTTTATTCATGAGATGAGTTTTGATGAAATTTCAGAAATAATGGAAATTAATATCCAGTCAGCAAGAAATTTGTTAGCTCGTTCTATGGAAAAACTAAGGAAAGAAGCCATTCTTGCTATTATTTTATTTTTTATCTAAAAAAAATATTCTCAGTGAGTATAAATCAGTTCGCTTATTTGTCATAATAGAAAATAAAGCGAAAAATGGTTCAATATACATTTAAAGATATAGAAGTTTTTTTGTTGGATGATGATCTCTTCCAATGGGCAAAGTCTGGATTTGCTGATAATGGTTTTGACATTGAATCTTATAAACTTCAACACTCCGGTTGTGAAGAAAGGATAGAATTGGCTATTGCTGTGATTCGGAGTATGAAAGTTGTGGAAGATACTGAGTCTACTTCTCAAGCATATAAAATGCAAAGTTTTAATAGAATGATGAATAAGCTTCATTCACAAGATATTAAGTCTGTACAGCCTCACAGAACACATTCATATAGGAAAGTTATTGCCTATGTGGCAAGTATTGCCGCTTTTCTACTTCTCTGTTTGGGCTCTTATTATTGGATTTCAACTTTTAAAGTACAGGAAGAAGTTGAATTGACTGCTGATATGATTGATTCATTGAGTCGTTCAGATCAGGTTCAGGTGCTTTTAGATGGTAAGCAAGCTGTAGGATTGGATAAGAATAATGCGGAAATCAGAGTAAATGAAAATGGAGCCGTAATAGTGGATGATAAATTAGTAGTGGCTTCAAAGGGAGAAAAAATTTTAATGAATCAGGTTGTGGTTCCTTATGGAAAACGCACAAAAATAATTTTGCCGGATGGATCTTCTTTATGGATTAATTCAGGGTCGTGTATTTCTTATAGTTCAGATTTTGCGACGAATAGAAGGTTGAATGTACAGGGAGAAGTTTTTTTGGATGTTAAAAAAGATGAGAAGCACCCTTTTATCGTGAAAACCACTCATTTGGAAGTAAGTGTATTGGGAACGGCATTCAATGTGAATGACTATGCGAAGAATGTGGAAACTTCAGTGGTACTTGTTCGTGGAAGTGTAGATGTGAAAGTGGATAATAAAGCAAAGCAGCGACTACTACCAAATCAAAGACTTTCAATGGCAAGTGGAGCGGTAAAAATAAACGAAGTTGATGTGTATGGCTATATTTGTTGGAAAGATGATATTATGAACTTTGATGGTCAGAAGTTGACTACTATATTAAATACTTTATCTCAATACTATAATACGAAAATTGAAATAATAGGTAGCTTGAAAGATGAGAAGTGCTATGGAAGCCTTGATTTGAATTGCACACTTGAGGAAGTGTTAGAATCTATCTCATTAACCACTCCACTGAGAATTGTCCGAAAAGGGGAGATAATAATTCTTTCTCCGGAAAAAATAGATAAAGAAAGTACAAACCTTTAAAAGAACCAATACATGAAAAACATTCCACCTTAATTTAAAAAGAGAAACCGAATAATATCTGCGAAATATTACTCGGTTCAGATTTAGAATTGTAAATAACTCACCAAAGTTATCACTAATCTAATTTTACAAATATATGAAAAATAACTCTCATTTTAGAAATAAGAGTGAAAAATTAACCTATATTGGTTATGGGTTTTTGCTTTTATGCGTTTTTTTAACGTCTTATGTACCAAAAACTTGGGCAAAAGATGGTTTTATGAATCTTCAATCTACGTATGTCACCCTCAATTTGATAGATGTTTCTTTTGAAACATTATTTAAAACGTTGGAAAAGAAGAGTGATTATGTGTTCTTTTTTAAAGAAGATGTTCTACAGAAAAATGAAAAAGTAACAGTCAAAGCACAAAACGAGTCAGTTGTATCTATATTGAATAGAGTATTACCCCCCAAGCAACTGACATATACAGTGAAAGGAAGACAAGTGATTATTGTCCGCCAACCTCAGAAAGAACAAAAAAAAACAACTACTCCTGTAGCCGTAGAGAAAGATTATGACGTTAAAGGAACAATAGTAGATGTCAACGGTCAACCATTACCAGGCGTCAATAT
This sequence comes from uncultured Bacteroides sp., assembly GCA_900556625.1. Taxonomy (GTDB): domain Bacteria; phylum Bacteroidota; class Bacteroidia; order Bacteroidales; family Bacteroidaceae; genus Bacteroides. The sequence goes on from USPQ01000040.1 coordinate 10,945, forward strand.
AACTGTACAAGGGACAACTACTGGAGTTACTACCGATCTATCCGGTTTATTTACATTGCGAATCAGAGATGGGAAACGTGCCTTGTTAGTAGCATCTTACATTGGTTTTAGTACGGAGAAAGTGTGGGTCTCTGCAGAAACCGGTTCTTTGAATATTGTGCTTGAAGAAAGCTCGGCATCTTTGAATGAAGTGGTAGTCGTAGGTTATGGTACACAGAAGAAACTTAATTTGACAGGAGCTGTTACAACAGCTTCAGGGGAGATTCTGGAAAACCGTCCGATTGGTAATATTGCACAAGGTTTGCAAGGTATGGTACCCAACTTGAATATTACATTCAATAGTGGACAGCCCAACCAAGCTGCTAATATCAACATTCGTGGTAATACCTCATTGAATGGTGGTAACGCTCTTGTCTTGGTAGATGGTGTGGAAATTTCCGATTTATCTCTCATCAATCCTCAAGATGTAGAAAGTGTTTCTGTATTGAAAGATGCTTCGGCCGCTGCTGTATATGGTGCGCGTGCTGCTTTTGGTGTGATGTTGGTCACCACCAAAAAGGGGGCTCGCAACCAAAAGACTAAGGTGTCATATAGCAATAACCTTTCATGGAGTTCACCGGCTCGCCTTCCCGAAATGCCTCGTTCGGATATATGGGCGCGTATGTGGAATAAGGCTTACGAATATGACACTCCGGGTGGATATTACTTTAACGAAAAGTTTATGGAGAAACTCGATGCACATATTGCCGATCCAGAACACAATCCTGCAATTTTGGTTGATACCGAAGGTATTCAAAATTCAAATTATAGCCCTAGTAATCCGGGATGGGCCTATGTGGGCAACACCGATTGGTTGTCCGAGTTCTATCAAAAAACGGCTTTTATGCAGCAACATAATGTAAGCCTTTCAGGTGGTACCGAGCGTAACAATTACTATGCTTCTATTGGTTTTAAAGATCAGTCGGGTATTTTTCGCTATGGAAATGACTCTTATAAGCGCTTCAATTTAGCGTTCAACTTCGATACGAAACTAACTAGTTGGCTGGACGTGAGTTTTGCTACTCGTATGAGTAACATTAAGAATGATGAACCTTATATGGACAATGGTGGTAGCAGTTCTCAAACTTGGTATTATGAGGTATATCGTATGTTTCCTACACTTTCTATCTTTTTACCTAATGGTGATTTTGCAGGTATGTATCTCAACAGTGGTAATTATAACGTTATTGGAAAGATGGCTTTAGCTGGACGTAATAAAAAAGAGACTTGGGACCAATGGTACATCGGGCGTTTCGATTTACATCCATTGAAAGGACTATCTATTAAGGGCGATTACTCTTGGAATCGTTATTCTACTGTTCAGAAATTTCACCGTAAAGAAATTAAGCAAACTTTTCCTGAGGGAGGTCCTGAATGGATCGTAGAGACTCCCAATTATGTGAAAAACTATAACTCGAACAATATTTACCACGCTATCAATGTATGGGCCGAGTATAAAACTTCGTTCAACGATGTTCACAACATTTCGGTAATGGGTGGTTATAACCAAGAGGAGAAGACTTATGCTAACACCTCATATACCATGACTGACTTGTATGATAACGAGTTGCTTATTTCCGACTTAGCCATCAACTATAAAGAGAATGCTGAAGGTGCAGATATCTGGCGTGTACAGGGGGCTTTCTTTCGCTTGAACTATGACTATCGTTCCAAATATCTATTTGAGGTAAATGGTCGTTATGACGGCTCTTCTAAGTATGCCAAAGACGACCGTTGGGCGTTTTTCCCCTCAGCCTCTATTGGTTGGCGAATTTCGGAAGAAAAATTCTTCAAACCACTTTCCAACGTAGTAGACAATTTGAAACTTCGTGCCTCTGTAGGTGCTTTGGGTAATCAGATAACTAACGGCTATCATGACTATATGTCTATTCTTTCAGGTAAAGTGTTGACCAACTATATGATGGATGGTAAAATGGTCAATGCGTTGAATATTCCTTCTTTGCCTAGTGTAGTGACTTGGGAGAAGGTTGTGACGAAAGATTTGGGTTTGGACTGGTCATTGTTCAACAATCGTTTGATGGGTACATTCGATTTCTATGTACGCGATACCAAAGATATGGTACGTTCGGTTACACTGCCTGCCGTATTGGGTACTTCGGGTGGTAAAGAGAATATTGCTGATATGCGTACCACTGGCTGGGAGTTGGAATTGACGTGGAAAGATCGTATTAAGAATGTGTTGGGAAGTCCTATGGACTATTCGCTTACCGTAGGTTTGTCCGATTACCAAGCTGAGATAACCAAATACGATAACCCTAACGGTTCGTTGGCTAGTGGTATGTATTATGAAGGACAGAAACTGGGTGAAATCTGGGGGTATGTGACTGATGGTTATATTATGGACGATTTTGAAGCAGCCAAAATGAACTATGTACAGAAATACATTTCTTCTAAGTGGTATCCGGGCGATATTCGTTACAAAGATTTAAATGGTGATGGTATGATAGATCAAGGTAATCGTACATTGGCTAATCCGGGTGACCAAAAGGTTATAGGTAACTCTACTCCTCGATATCGTTTTAATTTGCAAGGAGGTATTGGTTGGCGTGGTTTCGATATCCGTGCTATTTTCGAAGGGGTGGGTAAACGCGATATGTGGACAAGTAGTGATATCTTTTGGGGATTCTCTAGAGGTATTTATAACTCTTGTGTAACCCAATACCATATCGATAATATTTGGACCTATGAGAATCCTACAGCTTACTATCCTCGTTTGAATGCTAATGGCAATAAACGTAGTAAGCAGATTCAAACTAAATACTTACAAAATGCGGCATATATCCGCTTGAAAGATATTACTTTGAGCTATACTATACCCAAGAGTTGGTTGGCCAAGATGAAAATGGAGCAGGTACGTATCTATGTAAGTGGTATGAATTTGTGGGAGAAGACTGGTTTGCCCCCATTTATGACTCCTGATATTGTAGATCAAATAACTGATAATAGCTTGTCTAGCGAGAACAGTGGTAAAGAATATGCATTTATGAGAAGTTATTCATTCGGTATTAATATAACATTTTAAAAATAGATAGGTATTATGAAAAAATATATATTTTCATGTATTTGCATTTTGTGCTTGTCACTGTCTGGATGTGATTACTTGGATACTGAACCGGGTGACGCAATTTCTAGTGATCGTTTCTGGGAGACTTCTAATGCTGCCGCATTAGAGCAATATTGCAATCTTTATTATCCTAAACTCATCAAGGGACATGGTGATCCTTTGTCTTGGAATATTGGAAATATGATTATGCAAGAGTATCAGTCTGATAACCTTTTAGCAGCTGGTGCTAGTAGTATTACATTTGGTCAAAACACTGTAATGACTAGTAGTACTGACTGGGATTGGTCTACGGTGAGAGGTTGTAATGCTTTTCTAGAGAATTATGAAAAGTCTCCCGCTTCGGATATTGATAAAAAGAAATTTGCCGGAGAAATCTTATTTTTCAAAGCTTTTGATTATTTTAATAAGGTGTGCCTTTTTGGTGAGGTGCCTTGGTATGACTCTACGTTGAATAAAGATAACCCCGAATTATATAAAGGACGTGATTCTCGTGATTTAGTGATGACCAATATTTTGGCTACCATTAATAAGGCTATTGAGTTTTTACCTCGCAAGACTAAAGTTTATCGTGTGAGCCGCGATGCCGCTCTATTACTCAAAGCCCGTATCTGTCTTTATGAAGGTACTTGGCGTCGTTATCGTAATGTAGAGGGCGATGTAAAATTCCTCGAAGAGGCTTACAAAGCTTCTGGAGAGTTGATGGGGTATGGTTATGAATTGTATAAGGCATCGGGTACAGACGATAGCTATTTCGATCTTTTCATACAAGATAATTACAATGATAATTCGGAAGTAATTCTCTCGCGTGAGTATGACCCCGCACTCAATATGGGGCACAACGTGCCTAATAGTATTCCTAATAGCGAACAGGGTATGAGCCGTGATTGTTTTGAGGAATACTTGTGTGCTAACACAGGAAAGCCCATTTCTCTTTGTGGTTGCCACAATCCTAACATGGGATATAATGCAGAGATGAAGAATCGCGACGGACGTCTGTTGCAAACAGTATGTTTGCCCGAATCTGGTAGTAAATATGCTCGTTTTTTATATCGTACTACTGGCGGTCTGTTGAAAGGTGGGGCTCCTAATATCTTTTCTATTCTTCCCAACTCGGACACTCGAACCTTCTACGCTGCATCTTGTACCGGATATTCGGTATGTAAGTTTTATAAGGCGTCTGAGCACTATGTGGGTAATCACAAAGGTGGCATTGATGCTCCTGTGATGCGTTATGCTGAGGTCTTGTTGATTCGTGCTGAGGCTGGTGCTGAGTTGGGAAAAGATCCCGAATTGGATAAAACCATCAATCAGCTTCGTGCCCGTGTAGGATTTACTTTTAAGTTGGAAGCTGATCCGATAGCTGATCCGGATTTGATTGCTAAATATCCTAATGTGAAAGGTGATAACGCTAACTTGATTCGTGAAATCCGTCGCGAACGTCGCATTGAGTTGTTTGCCGAAGGTTATCGTTGGGATGACGTTTGTCGTTGGAATGTAGGCGAGGTCGTATTTAACCGTGTGCGTCGTGGTGCTAAGATGGACCCCAACTTGTACTCTGCCGATGAGATAAAGACTATTAAAGATCAAGTAGGATTCGATGCCGATGGCTTTATTACTCCCTACGCTAAGCGAGTTACTTATAGTATGAATTTTACGGCTAAAAATTACCTGTACAACATTCCGTTGGACGAAATATCATTAAACCCGAATCTGCTTCCTCAGAATCCGGGTTGGGAATAAGTAGTTAATTACTGTAAATGAAAAGAAAAATGGAAAATATGAAATACACTATGTCATACATTGCGAAGAATTTTCGAGTAGCATTGATGCTGTCACTCATGATGTTATTGTGCAGCTGTTCTAGTGAAGATAAATTGGAGCTTCACAAAGGAGCCACACTTCCCATTATGCAAGGAATAGCCGATAATGTGCCTTACATTCAGTCGGTAGAAAAAGAATTAACTTACGACTTGTATGATGGGGTACGCATTACCGATGTTGTCTTTACCTATTGCGCTAAACCTACCCGTATGATTATTGCTGAAGTAGATTTGAACAAGAACGTGACCATAGTTACCTCTACGCCTGATAATAAGCCGGAGGTAGGTAAAATTCTGCAACAGGTAACTGTGCAGGCCGAGAAAGCTGAAGCAGCCGGACGCAAAGTGATTTTGGGAACTAATGGCGACTTCTATTCTAAGAAAAATGATCTTTGGATTCCTGGTGGGCTATTCTACAAAGACGGTGTAGCTATCAAGACTGAAATAGGTTGGGAGGCTGATCATGTATTCTATATGCTCAAAGACGGTACGGCACATATTACTTCTGTTCCAGAGTTTAAATTAGTAGAGCGAGAGGTGGTGCATGCTATTGGTGGTTGGCAAAGAATGGTGCAAGACGGTGAGGTAGTGAAGAACTTTACCGTAAATGACAACGCCATGCAATTCCATCCACGTACCTTTGTAGGTGTGTCTGCTGACAATCGCAAGGTTTATTTATTTGTTGTTGATGGTCGTCAGCCCGAATACTCTAACGGTATGCGTCTTGAGGACATGATGTTACTCTGTCAAGGTGCTGGTTGTTACCAAGCGTTCAATATGGATGGCGGTGGTTCTACCACTATGGTACGTCGGGTAGAAAAGGGCAGTTCAGTGTCATTTGAGGTAATGAATCAACCTTCAGACAATCCTGCCAGATCGGTGATAAACGGCTTACAAGTTATTGAAAAAACTAATTAAAAAACGGAATAGTATGAATACATATAATATGAAATTCCATGCTTGGTTTAGGGGAGTGTTGGGGGGGCTCTTGGTAGCTTTCATAGCTTCGTGTGATGACTCCGATTTGATACGTCGCGTTGAACCAACTCTTGAAATTCAAGATGAATTGTCGATGGGGCCTGTCGCTTCTCGCCAAGTAATTGATTTACACTCTTCGTATCCATGGTTTGCCGAAGCTTCCGCTTCATGGATTAAACTGAAACGCTATCGTGGGCAGGCTTTGTTGCCCGACTCTATAGTGGCTGAAATCGAAGAAAACCCAGAGATGGCATTGCGCGAAGGCTGGATTGAGATTCGTTTGATGGATCAAATGTCGAAACGCATTGTTGTGAAACAAAACGGTCGTGGTTCATTGATTACGTTATCTAAGGAGGTACTTTACTTTAATATTAATGGCGGTGAAGCTGTCTTGGATGTAGTAACCGATCTTGAATGGGATGTAGAAGAGGAACAGATTGGTGGATTTACCTTTAAGAAAGTAGACGATACTCATTTGAAAGTTAAAGTTGCTAAGAACACCACTGGGGCCGAAATAAGAAAGAGTGTTATTTTATCCGACACGGGTAAGACTACAGAAACCAAATTGACAATTGTCCAGACCAATGTGGAAAAGATGTTGTCTATTTCTTTATCCGAAACAGAGAAAAATATGATTACTGGCAAAAAAGGAACACAATTAAACATTCCAGTCTCTTTGAATTTACAATTTGATTGTAAGGTTTCTCATTCTTGGATTCATGTGGGTGAACTTCCTGAGTTTAGCGGTGATATTGTGCAGGATGTAAACATTCCTGTCGAACTGGATCCTAACGACGGATTTGAAGACAGAACAGGATATGTAGTTATCAAGAATCAGGGCGATGTGGTAGAAGTATCGGATACTCTCTATGTTACTCAGCGTCTCTACAGTCAGATTGTTTATGTGAAGGCCGGAGCCAATGGTGATGGATCTAGCTGGGAGAGAGCGTTTGGCACTATCGAAGAAGGTCTGTCAGCCTGTGCTCACTATGGTGATATGCAAATGTGGGTAGCTGCAGGTGATTATTATTTGAAAGATTGGACCGAGTTTAAGAAGGTGAATTTCTACGGCGGTTTTGAAGGAAAAGAGACTACAGTGGCTGAACGTACCATGAAGCGTAAATCTATTCTTCATGCTGCACCATCTAATGTCTGGCCTTCTGTTTACATGTATAAATTGACAGAAGGTACAACACGTGTTGTTGATGGTTTTGAATTTGTAGACTCTAAGGGAAAACAAGGTGAAGGCGCTTTGATAGCTTATGAATATTGGATGATTAGAAACTGTGTGGTGAGAAATAATACTTGTGCCCGTGATGCTGGTGGCGCATATTTCTTGTGTACATTGATTAACTGTGTGATACGTGATAACGAAACATTAAGTACATCTTCTACAATGAATGTTCAACAAAGCACTTGTCTATACAATGTGACTGTGGTAAACAATAGAAGTGCTGGTAGTAGTGCCGGTGTTCGTTTAGGTAGTGGTACCTGCCAGATGGTGAATTGCGTGGTATGGGGTAATGTTCATACTAAAGGTGATTTACACAGTGGCTATTTGGATCAGAACAAGGCTGCTATCTTTAAGAATTGTGCTATTCAAGGCGGATGGATTTATAATGATGGAAATACTCCTCAAGTATCTAACTGTATTAATCTGAATACGGATAATGCCGCTACCGATGGTCCTCAATTTGCTGATGCGGCAGGTAAGAACTATCAGCCCACAGAGAACTCTCCGTTGGTTGATGCCGGTTTGAACTCTGTGGTAAAAGATTGGAATTTGCTACTTGATATTCAAGGAGATGCTCGTATATCGAACGTTGGAATTGATATCGGTGCATTTGAGTGGCAAGCCAATAAATAGAATATAGTGTAATATAGAAAGCAATTCTCTATAGTTCATAATAAAGAATTGCTTTCTTTATTTGTTTACCTAATTAAAAATATTATGAAAAGTAAATTCTTAACAATGAAGCTTATATTGGGAGCACTGGTATTATCTTTTAGTTGTGCTTGTTCTAGTAGTAATTCTGAAGAGGCTATGCCACAAACCGCCATAGGACGGCAATTGGTAGAATCAGGTATGGCCAATGACGTGACTTTAGATAACGAGAGTGTACTGCGTGATGGAATAAAATTGAATGAATTGGCTTTTAAAACATTTGGAGAGTCTCAGCATATTTTTGTGGCTACAATCGACTTAAACAAACTAACTTTTACTCCGGCTACAAAAGACGATAAGAATGTGCCGGCAACAGGACCTGAATCTAGTGCGCCTCTCCCGATTCATGCTTTTGCGGCCGAAGCAAACGGAAAAACTGTTTGGCTTGGTGTAAATGGTGATTATTATGCTGACAATCCACGTCGTGTCATGGGTCTTTTCTATAAGGACGGAGTGTGCATCAATTCGCAATATTTTGAAGGGCACGATGAGGTGTTGTATCAACTGAAAAATGGTGAGACCTACGTGGGACAAGCTGATGAGGCATTGACCCACGAAGCCAATCTGTTGCATGCGTTGGGAGGATATGGGCTATTAGTTAAGGATGGGGTAGTTCAAAATTTTTACGAAGAGATGGGTGATTTGCAGAATACCCATCCGCGTACTAGTGTGGGGCTTTCTCAAGATAGAAAGACTATGTATGTATTTGTGGTGGACGGTCGTAGAAAAGACTCTTTCTTTGCGTTGGGACTTACTTTGCCCCATCTGGCTACCATGATGAAGGCTGTGGGATGTTATAACGCTATCAACCTTGACGGAGGAGGGTCGACTACGCTTATAATCCGAAAAGTGAATGATGTTGGGAAGCCGACTTTCCCTATTTTGAATACACCCGCCGATGATCGGGTACCCCGTAAGGTAACCAACAGTATGTTGATTATAGAAAAGAAGTAACTGTATAAAGCCGACTTAAGTAGATTTTAAAAGAAAATAGAATAATGGAAAAGATTTTATATGCTGCTATGTGTGCGGTATTGTTCTTTTGTTGTAGTTCCAGCGATGAACCCGAAGCAGATTGCCAATCTCCTTTTACGCTGCCCGACAAAGCAATTGTATTGGCTGAGCAAGCCTCTAAGTCTGTTGTGATACTCGATGCTTCCACTTATCGTACTGTATGGAGTTGGAATCCGGGAAAAGCCGGTGTACCCTCCAATTGTCAAACGTGGTTTCACAATCCTAGTGAGGTTAAGTCAGTGTTCAACAACCAGTATATCTTGATGACTGCATCAGGTGGGGCTGTAGCTCTTATACGTATTGCCGACAGTAAATTGATGTATTATGCGTATGTGGGTGAAAACCCACACTCTGCAGAGATTTTACCCGATGGAAATCTCGTGGCTGTATCGTCTACCGATGGTAAGTTACGTACATTTATGACTGATACCATCAAAGGAACCGGCAAGTGGTTTGCCTCCTACGAGCTTCCTAGTGCTCACAACGTGGTATGGGATCTCCAAAGAGAGTTGCTTTACACCACCGAAGGGATTAAATTGTGTACTTATAAGTACAATTTCAACCGCAAGGAGCCTAGATTACAAGATCGAAGCGTAATCTTCGAATTACCCAGCACCGAATCGTGCGGGCATGATCTCTTTCCCGTGTATGACAAGACCGATGTGTTATGGATTACTACTAATGAGAATGTGTGGCAATATGATATAAAGAACAACAAAGCTGAATTGATTTATCCGCTTTACGCTGTGAAGAGTGTGTGTAATAGTGCCGACGGGGTACTGATGTTGTATCCTACTACTGAGTGGTGGTCTGATGGGCTGATAAACGAGAAAGGTAAGAAACTATTTAGCATCTACGGTGCTAAAATTTATAAGGGGCGTTGGGTAATGAATAATACCTTCAGCTACCCTAAAGAGCATAAACCCAAGTTTGAGTAATGAATAAAAAGATATTATGATGAAAGTATGGATATTAGGAGCGGTGAGCCTTTGGACGATATGTAGTTTTGCGCAGCAGCGAGAGGTTCCTATATATTTGGATAATAATCAACCTATAGAAAAACGTGTGGAGGATGCTTTGGCACGTATGACTTTGGAAGAAAAAGCGGCAATGACCCATGCCCAATCTAAGTTCAGTTCTCCCGGTGTTCCTCGTTTAGGAATTCCTGAAAACTGGATGTCTGACGGTCCACACGGTGTACGTGAAGAACTGCTTTGGGATCAATGGAATATAGCTAAGTGGACAAATGATTCTTGTATTGCCTTTCCGGCATTAACCTGTTTGGCGGCTACGTGGAATCCCGAATTATCTTATATATACGGAAGCAATATTGGAGAAGAAACACGCTACCGCAATAAGAATGTCCTATTGGGACCGGGAGTTAATATCTATCGTAGCCCGCTGAACGGCCGGAATTTCGAATATATGGGAGAAGACCCGTTTTTGGCATCCCGTATGGTAGTACCATACATAAAAGGTGTACAAAAAAACGGAGTAGCTGCATGTGTGAAACATTATGCACTGAATAATCAAGAAACGGACAGGCATTATGTTGATGTAGAAGTGGGTGACCGTGCATTATACGAAATCTATCTGCCTGCTTTCAAAGCGGCTGTCCAAGAAGGAAAGGCTTGGACTATCATGGGTGCGTACAATAGTTATAAGGGGCAATTTTGTAGTCATAATCAATATCTGATTAATGATATTCTGAAAAGGGATTGGCAATTTGATGGAGTTGTAGTTTCCGATTGGGGGGCGACCCGTGATACGGATCAAGCTATTCATAATGGATTGGACATAGAATTCGGTACTTGGTCAAATGAATCCGCCAAAGATATAGATAATGATTATAAAAATTACTATTTGTCTACTCCGTATCTGAAGAAACTCAAAAGCGGAGAGGTCTCAGATAAAGAATTGAATGATAAAGTCCGGCGTATTCTTCGTTTGATATTCCGTACTACGATGAATCCTAATCGTCCTTATGGGTCTTTTGGAACAAAGGAACATGCTATGACAGGACGGAAAGTTGCTCAAGAAGGAATTGTGCTTTTGCAGAACAAAGAAGATTTGTTACCTATTGACAAAGACCGTACAAAAAAAATTTTGGTAGTGGGTGAGAACGCTGTAAAGACTTTGTGCGACGGGGGAGGCTCATCCACGTTGAAAGTGAAGTATGAAGTAAGTCCGCTTCAAGGGATTCGTACATGGGCAGGGCGGCAGGTAGAGGTGAATTATGTTGCCGGTTATGCGTCATCTAAGGGGGCAAATGCTTTACAATTGAGAATGGAAGCAGCACAAGCGGCTGAACAGGCTGATATCGTGCTCTTCGTGGGAGGGCTCAATAAGAATTGGAATCAAGATGCGGAAGGTGCAGACAGGCAAACGTTTGATTTGCCATATCAGCAAAATGAGTTGATTGATGAATTAGCAAAAGTAAACTCAAATGTGGTGGTTGTCCTTATTGCCGGAAATGCCGTTGCAATGCCGTGGGTAAAGCAGGTGAATGCTATTGTGATGAGCTGGTACAATGGTACTGAAGCAGGCAACGCATTGGCTTCAGTATTGTTTGGTGAAGTAAATCCGTCGGGTAAGTTACCTTTTACTTTTCCTGTTAAATTGGAAGATAATAGTGCTCACTCTATCGGAGAGTTTCCGGGTGATGGAAAGAAAGTGGCGTATAAAGAAGGAATTTTTGTTGGGTATCGTTGGGCGGATAAAGAGAAGATCAAACCGCTATTTGCATTTGGACATGGACTTAGTTATACTACTTTTCAATATGGTAAAATAATGGCGGATAAGAAAGAGGTGACTGAGACCGATCGTATTACCTTTACTGTTTCTGTAAAAAATACTGGTGGTAAGGCAGGAGCTGAGATTGTACAATTGTATATCAATGACATAAACTCCAGGCTACCTCGTCCGGTAAAAGAACTCAAAGGGTTTAAGAAAGTCTATTTGCAGCCGGAGGAAGAGCAGGTTGTTTCTTTCACTATAGGAAAAGAGGAATTATCCTATTATGACGATGAGAAACACGAATGGGTGGCGGAACCGGGAGAATTTCGAGCTTTGATAGGAGCCTCCTCAGCCGATATTCGTAGTAGTGTAAAGTTTGAACTTAGATAAATAGATTAATCCAAATAAGAGAATATGAAGAAATATATAAGCCTCGTACTAGTGGCGTTATCGGGCTGTATACTTACAGTTAACGCACAGCAATCATTTTCTTATAAGAACCCGCTTCTTCCTACAGAATTAAGAGTGAATGACTTGCTGGACCGGATGACACTGGAAGAAAAGATCGCTCAGATTCGTCATTTGCATTCGTGGGATGTGTTCGATGGACAGGTCTTGAATCAAGAGAAGTTGGATAAGATGTGTGGTGGAATAGGATATGGGTTCTTTGAAGGTTTTCCTTTGACGGCTGCAAGTTGTCGTAAGACTTTCCGTGAGATACAAACCTATATGGTAGAAAAAACACGGCTGGGTATTCCTGGATTCCCGGTTGCCGAATCTTTGCATGGAGTGGTGCATGAAGGAACAACTATCTACCCTCAGAATATAGCGATGGGGAGTACTTTCAATCCGGAACTGGCTTATGAAAAGACTAAACATATTGCTGGCGAACTGAATACGATGGGAGTGAAGCAAGTGCTGGCACCTTGTATTGATGTTGTACGTGATTTACGTTGGGGACGTGTAGAAGAGTCTTTTGGTGAAGATCCTTTCCTTTGTTCAAAGATGGCGGTTGCTGAGGTAAAAGGATATATGGAACATGGAATTTCTCCGATGTTGAAGCATTACGGTCCGCATGGTAATCCTTTGGGTGGATTGAATCTGGCTTCGGTGGAGTGTGGTGTACGTGATTTATTTGATATTTATTTGAAACCATTTGAGGCTGTGCTTGCTGAAACTGAAATTATGGCTGTCATGTCCAGTTATAATTCTTGGAATAGAATTCCTAATTCTGCTTCCCGTTTTATGCTGACGGATATTTTGCGCAATAAATTTGGTTTTCGGGGATATGTTTATTCGGATTGGGGAGTTGTCAGTATGCTGAAGACTTTCCATAAGACGGCGGCGGATGATTTCGAAGCGGCCCAGCAGGTATTGACTGCCGGAATGGACGTGGAGGCTTCCAGCTCTTGTTATGCAGTGCTGGCTGATAAAATACGGAATGGAGAGTTTGATATCAGGTATATCGATCAGGCTGTGAGACGAGTGCTTCGTGCTAAATTTGAGTTGGGATTATTTGAAGATCCCTATCAGGAACAAGCAGTCTATCGGCTTCCTCTCCGTTCGGAAGAAAGTGTGAAGCTTTCACGCAGGATTGCAGACGAATCGACTGTATTGCTGAAGAACGATGGACAGTTGTTGCCGTTGAATGCCCGGAATCTGAAGTCAGTAGCGGTGATTGGTCCTAATGCGGATAATGTACAATTTGGAGATTA
>USPQ01000041.1 GCA_900556625.1 uncultured Bacteroides sp.
GCGCATTATGCTGAACTTCCGTTTGAACGGAAATACTTATAAATCTGTATATGGAGGATTTGGAGAAGCTCTAGCTAACTTGAACGATGCCTATAAGAAAGACTCTTCGGTAGATAGTAAGTTGAATGTAAACTCAATGATACAGTATCAGGATGGTGAAAGTCCTACTGCCCTTTTTGCAGTTCGTTCGTTAGGCATCGATCCGGCAACGGGTAAGGAAGTATTTCTCACCAAGAACGGAACTCCTACATTCGATTATAATGCTGACGACCGTGTGAAGATAGCCGATACCAATCCGAAAATTCGGGGTGTATTCGGTATATCGTTTACTTACAAGAATTTGCAGGCAAGTGTCAACTTGCGTTATAACTTAGGTTCGTTTGCATTCAACTCGGCTTTGTTTAACAAGGTAGAAAATATTTCTGCATCGAACATTGCTTATAATCAGGATAAGCGTGCTTTGTATAGCAGATGGCAGAATGCCGGTGATGTATCACAGTTCAAGGGTATTTCATTAACTACCCAGACTCCGATTTCATCTCGCTTTGTTCAACGCGACAATTATCTGCGTGGCGAAAGTGCACGTATCAGTTGGGATTTTTCCAGAGACGAATGGATTAAGCGTTTGTTCCTGAAAGACCTGCGGTTTAATGTTTCATTCAATGATTTCTTCGACTTGAGCGAAATGAAACGGGAAAGAGGAACGGACTATCCGTTCCAGAGAGCCATATCTTTCGGATTAAGTGCTCGTTTCTAACGATAACAATACACGAATAAATATAGAATTAAGTATGAAAAGAAATATATCACATTTATTATATATAGTAGCCATAGGCTTCTTTACTTCCTGTAGCGACTTTCTGGATGTGGCACCGAAGGACAAGGTATTGGAAGAAGACCAGTATAAAACGGAAGCAGGTATTCATGGAGCTTTAAACGGGCTTTACAGGCAATTAATATCTACCTCCCTTTACGGGGCGAATTTATCTCAGACTGCTCTGGACGCAATGGGGCACTTTTATACCTATCCTCCGTCACAACCGTCGGGAAATAAATTGTCTGCCACATTGTTTTTCCTCTGTAACGGACGGTCCGAAGAGTATGGAGCAGCTGAAAGCATATTTGCCGATATATGGAAAAGCGGATATAATACGCTTCTCAATATCAACTATTTTTTGAAAAGCATGGAGGGATCGACTGCTGTTATCGGTAGTAACAATAAAGATGTATTGATGGGTGAGGCATACGGATTACGGGCTTATCTTCATTTTGACCTTTTCCGTTTGTTCGGCCCCAGATGGGAAGATCGTTCGAATATCAATAAGGTTTTGCCGTATAGTAGAACTACGGATATGATACTGAATCATGTCGGTTATGAAGAAGATGTGTACTCCACTGCCGATGAATATTTGGATTATTTATTGGAGGATATTCGTGAGGCGGAACGGTTGTTGGCTGCTGACCCTATCCTGTCTGATGACTCTGCTATTAGTAAGGAGCTGATAAGTGATTTTTATAAGAATCGTAACAGACGTATGAATTATTATGCGGTGAAAGCGCTCGAAGCCCGTGTATTGCAATATATAGGAGACTATAAGAATGCGGCTATAGCAGCCAAGGTAGTGACTGATCAGATAGGGGAAAAAGGAAAAGTGTTCTCATGGACAAATGTTACAACCGTACTTGCCAATATGGATTACTCTTTCTTCAATGAAGTAGTTTTTGGAATCAACAATCCGGATATGCTTTCCAATTATAACTCCTTTTATAATAAAACGGATATAAACGATTTATATGCAGTAGACCGTGATAATTTGGTTCAAAACATCTATTCCGGTTTTGGTGATAACCTGAAAGCAATAATAGATGTCCGTGCCCGGCAGTGGACGGAAAGTAACGACCAGGGAGGAAGTTCTGTCTCCTATTCGCAGAATGGTACCTACATCTCTAACAAGTTTAATATTTCAGCCAATAGTAATCTTCCCGCGTTGGTCGATTTCCAACCGTTGATTCGTGTCACTGAAATGTATTATATTCAGGCGGAAGTAGCCTTGAAAGATGGTGATAAAAAGACAGCTGCCGAACTATTGAACACGGTTTCTTCTCATAGAGGCATTCCGGAGACTAGCTTTTATTACTTGACGGAGAATGATATGGATGAACAATTCTATTCCCACATAGAGAGTGAATATTATAAGGAGTTTTATGGGGAAGGGCAAGTTTATTTTTATCATAAGCGGATGAAGAGCGATCAGATGTTTCCTGGATACGGAGGAGCTTCGGTGGCAGTAAATGCCAGTGCAATGTATAATATACCTATTCCGAATATTGAAACAGATATATAATTCAGTCTTTAAAAATAAATTCAATATGAAAAGAAACAGTTTTAAATGGTGTGTTTATACATTTCTATTTCTTGGGATAGGAATGGTATCTTGCGCTGACGAGGATTTAATGACTTATGAAGATGTTCCTCGAATTTATTTTAAATATGCTGATGCGTCCTCTTCCGACTTTGGAGAAAATGAAGATCAGATCACTGTTAATATGGGATATGACAGGCCGTTGAAAAACGACAGTATCATTAAGATTCCTATCAAACTAATGGGACGAGTTTCGGAAACAGACCGGGCGGTAAAAGTAGTGATGATACCTGAAGAATCGACAGCCACAGAAGGAGAAGATATAGAGATTTTGTCTGCGTATCTACCTGCCAACTCAATCTTTGGTAATGTGGAAGTAAGGCTGAAACGTACGGAAGCCGTTGATAATGAAATGTTGTTTGCCCGTATCCGGTTGGCTTCGAATGAAAACTTTCATACGGATTATTCAACGTCCAGATATGATAAAGGAAACAATCGAAACGGATTGATTTATAGTATTTATTTTACGGCACTGGCTGAAAAACCCAGTTTATGGGCGGCTTCTTATTCGTCGATGACCTTAGAAAGTACATTCGGCGCATACAGTAATGCAAAAATGAATGTGATATATGAGGCTTGCGGAGTGACAAGAGAATATTTTGAGATTGATCCTGAAGATAACGACCCGACGGGTAAGGAAACGTTTACCAAACGTTTCTCGAGGGAAATTTCTTTTGGAATGGTTTCATTGATTAATCGTTACTTGGTAAAATATAAAAACGAGCATGGAGAGCCTTTGCTTGATGAATTTGGTGAAGAGGTCAAGATGCCTCTATCTAGTATTCAATAAAAGATGATGGATATGAAATATATAATAGATTTACGGATAATAATTGTATGTGCCGGAATACTGTCTCTGTTTGCATGCAATGAAGACAAGGGCAATTATGACTATGAAGCAATCAATCGGGTGACAGAAATTGCTAATATTCAGGAGAGCTATTCAGTGGAAGTAGGAGAACGGTTGTTGATTACTCCTGAACTCAATACTACTTCGGGCAATATGGATAATTTGGATTATACGTGGTATTATAAAAGCGGTTCTGCATGGAATGTATTGCAGGAGGGTAAAGACTTTGATTTTGTTATAGCCGATCCTATCGGATCTCCGAATAGTACTTATACTTGTGCCTTCGAAGCAAAAAACAAAGTGACGGATATTGCTTACCGACAAATTTTCAGTATAAGAGTATCGGGAACTTTCAACAAGGGATATGTCTTATTGTATGAGAAAGAAGACGGATTTGATATGGGAATGGTCGTTCAGAATTCTCAGAATCAATATATACCGAAGTATAATATACTGGCTTCTACTGCACCTTCCCTGCAACGTGGAGGGGTAAAACCTTATGAGCTCAATATCTTTGCTGATCCCACTGCTCCTCATCCATATCAGCCGGATGGTTCCAACCGTTCGGTTTACTTGCTGACCGACCATTATACGACACGTCTGAAAGTTGCTGATTTCAGTTGGGATTCTTCGTATGATATATCCAATTCAGTGGAGAACGGTTCGCCTCTTCATCAGGAATATGTATCGACTGGGCAGCCTATTGTTGCGGAGAAGATGAAAGTGGGGTATTTTTCTACAAGTGGTGGTATAAAACCGCATGTATATGTATATGTGAAAGATGATAACGGACAGGGAAATTGGTATTTGCATAACACTTATCCTGTCTACTACTTCTTTTCCTATCCGATGAATGCCTATCGTACGGGGAATACCGTATACGATAGTGAACGTTACGAACCTGCTCCGTTTATATCGTGTGGTAACAGAATAACATTGTTTTTCGATCAGGAACAAAATAAATTCAGTTGCCAGACTACATACCGTTCTTCCAATGATTTCAGCACATCGTTCTTTTTTACCGAAGATTTTCTGGATGAGTCTTCCGACCATATTTTTAACTTTGATGATAAGAATGAGGGGTTGTTGTATATGGGCGAACGCTATACGAGTATAGCAAAGATGACTTCTTTTGCTTTTCTGAAACAAAGTAACGGTACATTCAGATATATTGAATACGGTTTGCCGTCTAACACTACTGCTTTGGTGACGAAAGATAATAAATTGAGAACGTGTATATTTGATGCGTCTACCGGCATTGACCATGCCAAATTTATTGCTGCCGCTCCCGAACCCAACAATGCGTTTATCTATTATGCAACTGAAGATAACCGGGTGTTTTATGCCGACGTATCGGGTAGCAATGCAGTGGTTAGAGAAATAACGGATGCTGTTCTTCCCGAAGGTTACAATGAAATAACCGCTTTAAAGTTTATGATTCCCAGTACAAGCAGTAAATATTTGGGAATCGCTACCTACAACAGTTCCTTAGGAAAGGATGAAGGAGGCAGAATAGACTTCTATTCCATGCCGAATGCTTCTTCCGGTGCACTTGCCATAGCGACGCACAAGGTGAATGATGATGAAACGATAGAGATGTCGTGGAAAGGTTTTGGAAAGATAGTAGGTATGGATTATAAACCTTAAACGATTTAGAAAGATGAAAAATATGAAACTTAGAAAAATAATATGTCTGTTACTGGTGACTTGCAGTTCATGCAGCTTTTTTGCAGGATGCACGGATGACATCAACAATTATGAGAAACAGACAGCTGCTGAAGCTTCTAACAAAGTATTTATCAGCGATAAGTATGCTTCACTTGCTTTCAATGCCCAACGTACAGTAGAAGGTAAGGTTGCCAATATGGATACATTGGTTGCCAAACTGGTAGTCAATTGTACTTCTCCGGCAGGTGGCAATTTGACGGTGAAAGTTACTATTGATACATTGTTGGTAGATGTATACAATAAGAAAAATGAAACATCCTATCACCGGTTTGCAAGTAATTGGATCAGGTTGAATAAATCGACCCTGACCATTCCCGAGGGAAGTATGGAATCTGCAGATACACTTACCGTTGCCTTGACCCGGCCTTTGGACGGGTTTACCAGTATGGACGGATACATCATGCCGGTGCGTATCACTTCGGCTTCGGGCTATGATGCACAAGTAGATTACAATAAAAGAGTCTCTTATCTGACGTTGGATGTGACACAGGAGAACGGTGTGGGATTTGAAGAAGGCAAAAACAGTGTGATGGTTGCAGGAAACGAAAGTTTCACCGGATACGATCTGCCGCTTATGGCTTATATTGCGTCAGACAATGATATAAATATCGGGCTGGAAGTAGACAATAGTCTGGTAGCAGCTTTCAATAGCAAATATGGGACAGCTTTCAAAACCCTTGCCGTGAGTGACTGGGAATTGGCCGATGTTGCGTTACCGGCCGGCAGTACAACGGCTACGGGACATATCGCCTATAAGGGAGAGACGTCGCAGTTTGCGGGTGATAATTATCTTGTCCCCATAAAGATAAAATCGGTTACGTCACCGGGTGCGGTAGAGCCTGTCAAGACTATGCGTACAGATGTATATTATCTGGTAGTGAATTCGGTATCCGGTGGGTACACGCTTGAAAGCGATGATACTGCGTTTGGTGTGCGACAGACAGAAAGGAGCGGTTATAAAGCCCTGTCGGAAGAATATAAATTTACTCAAGGCAGTTGGGAAAGTATGTTCGAAGGAGGTTTCTGGGTATTGGATGTTCCGGCCAGTGTCACAATCGATTTGGGACATGAAGTTCGCAATATCACCGGAATATATCTCAGGGCGAACAATAGCTCGATGTCTCCTGCAAGCATGGACTTGTCTTATGCCGGAGAGGAACTCTATAATGCTACCCGTCTTTCGGTGAGCCTCGGTTCAATAGCACTTCCCAGCCGATGCGAACACATGTACTTCAAGTTTGCCGAACCTGTGAATGCCCGCTATATCGGACTGAATAATATGGTAGCTAAATCGAAGTACTATTCTTGCAAAGATTTTTATATATATACTCAAAATGAATAATCCATGAAAAAATTATTATTAATGATCCTTCCTGCGTTTATCTGTGCAGGAAGTTTGTTTGCCCAAACATCTACTGTCAGTGGCGTGTGGGAAAGGGGTAAAACAAAAGCAGTCAAAATGTTCAAGATTGTAGAAGGCGGTAACTTGTCGGAAGTGGCCACTTCTGCGTTAGGAGAAGACGGTAGTTTCCGGATGACGTTTACCCCAGAGCAGGAAGGGTATTTCGTGTTGGGTACTTCCTCTTCGGTATTTCAGAATCGTTATACATTTTATATGAAGCCGGGCGACCCATTGAATGTGCGGATATTGCCCGAAAGTTATGAACTGATAGGAAAAGAGAATACGGCAGAGAACAAGGAAATGGTCCGCTGGCATGATTTTATTTTTCCTTTGGAAGATAAAGCTGTGTATTTTATGGGAAAACACAGTACGTATGTAGACTTCTTTCCGCTGTTGGAAGAGAAACTGGATAAATTGGGTTCTTATAAAGTGAAGAAAACAAAGAATAAGGTTTTCGACACTACGTTTGCTGATTTTCGTAAGTATGATTTGCTGTTCAATGCCGTGCAGTTCATTTATACGGTAAGGTCGGCGCATCCGCAGAAGGAAGACTTTATTGATTATTACCGGCAAATAGATATTCCTGCTATCGCCCGTACTACGAGTATTCTTAATTATCCCGGCGGATTGCGTTTATTTGTTAATGCATATATGCTCAAGGCCATGGTATCCGATTCCTCATCAGCCGGAGAGAAACGAAAGAATCCCGTTTCGGCTATGCTGAAGGAAGATGTCGAGATGATTAGTAATGACACAATTAAAGGAGAAATAGCGTTAATGTTCAGCGGAATGAGTAAAACGCAGGTAGGACTGGAACAATATAAACAAGAATATGGCAGTTTCCTGGTCACCGACAGTCAGAAAAAGCGTTGGCAGCGTATCGAAGATAACTTTGCGGAGAATATGGAGAAAAAGAAGCCTATTAACTTTACGTTCCCTGATGCGGAAGGAAATGATGTATCTCTTTCCGATTTTCGTGGCAAGGTTGTCTATATTGATATCTGGGCTACCTGGTGCGGTCCGTGTAAAAAGGAGATGCCTGCCATGAAAGCATTGGAAGCAGAATATAAAGACAATAAAGACATTGTATTTATGGGGATTAGTGTCGATGCGTCTAAAAATATCCAGAAATGGAAGGACTTCGTGATAAAAGAACAGCTCCCCGGTGTACAGCTTTTTGGCGGAGACATGGCGGGACCTACATTATCCAAACCCTATAAGATAACAGGCATTCCTCGTTTTATGCTGGTTGGTAAAGACGGAAGTCTGATTTATATGGATGCTCCGCGTCCTTCTTCTTCCGAAATACGGGCAGTGTTGAACGACGCATTGAAGAAATAAACAATATTATCAACAGGTTGATATACAAGTACTTCAATGGGTGCTAATAGCAGAGTTGTTGGGTATATATATACTGTGTGTTGGGCATATATATCCAACATGTTGTATCTATATACCCAGCATGTTGTATCTATATGTCCAATACATAGGCACTCAATACCCTCTTTTCCAATGTAATAGACTATGAAATACTTGAAAATAATAATATGCTTTCTGTTCTTTCCGTTGATAGCAAACGGAAAGACGGAGCAAGACAGCATCCGTCTTGCTTTGAAACACATGGAAGACGGTTTGAAAACAAAAGAAATCGCTGTTGCACAAAAGAGTTTTGCTCCCGAATTTTCTATCAGCATTTATTCGTTGCCCTTTGCATCCGGTTTGTTGAAACAGATTATGGAAGGTATAACTTTCCAATCTATCCAACCCGACTGGAAGGGGATGAAAACAAAGGGAAACGTCACCAGTCTGGAGGTCCGTTTCACATTGGCCGGCGGACAGGAAGAGAAGAGCATGATAGCTTTCAATGAGTCCGGAAAAATCCTTTTTGTCGATTATTTCGACCGGCTGTTCGGTGATAGCCGTTACCGGAAATCATCGTTGGCAGCCGTTCTGCCTTTTCGGATAGAGGGTGGCTCTATCATTTTGTCTGCCCGCTTGAACGATAGCCCCCGGGTGATGTCATTCTTGCTTGATACGGGAGCTGACGGAATGGCTATCCGCCGTTCGTTGGCAGATAGCATAGGGCTGAAAGTCAGTCATTCGCAAGAAGCGAGTGTTGTAGGCGGACGGAAAACGGTGCAGATATCTGCCGATAATGTACTTCGTCTGTCGGACAGTTTATCATTGAAAAAGCAGAATATTGCAATTTTCGAGAGGGTGCGTAACGGTACGGATGGCATCATCGGGCTGAATCTGATAAGAAAATATATCACTGAAGTGAATTTTGATACGCAAACTATTTCGCTTTATACCTTCGGTGATTATATCTTTCAGAGGAAAGGACGTATGATCCCCCTTAGGGTACCGAGCCTTATCATGTTACCTTCCGCATTGAATCTGACCGGGGATAAAAGTATTTCGGGTAATTTTATAATGGATACGGGAGCTAATTATTATTTGATAGCTTTTAGTCGGTTTGTTCGTCAAAACAGGCTGTTACTGAGCGGATTCAAACCCGAGGGAAGTGGGGCGACAGTGAGTTTGGGGCATTCAACACCAGTTTTTTATGGTCATGCACGTTCATTAAAAGTGGGCAGTGTAGTGAGCAAAAATGTACCTGTCACTCTTCAAGCTTCAACGGGCGGTGATTCTTCAAATCATACCGATGTAGACGGATCGATAGGTATACAGTTTTTCAGTGATTTCAATTTTACGATCGACTTATTGAGAAAAGTAGTACACCTGTCTCCTCGTAAGAAGTTAAAGTAAGGCATTCTTTCAGTAATGGCAGTGCAGTTATAGTCAGGGGAATGTTTTGCGCAAGTATACCGGTCGAATGAAGAACATCATTAAAAAATGTTCAATAGAATTAATAACCTGGAGTTTTTTGAGTTATCTTTGTTGTAGCTAATTAAACAATAAAAAGATGACTGTAATTTATCCTTCACCCATTTTCGGTCCTGTTCATTCCCGCCGTTTGGGTGTTTCTTTGGGAATAAATTTATTACCGGACGACGGTAAAGTTTGTTCGTTCGATTGCATTTACTGTGAATGCGGCTTCAATGCCGAGCATCGTACAAAGAAGCTTCTTCCTACCCGTGAAGAGGTTCGTACAGCCCTTGAAGAAAAACTAAAAGATATGCAGGCAAATGGTCCTGCTCCCGATGTACTGACATTTGCCGGAAATGGTGAACCGACTGCACATCCCCATTTCCCGGAAATCATAGACGATACTCTTGCACTTCGGGACAAGTATTTTCCGAAAGCGAAAGTCAGTGTATTAAGTAATTCTACATTTATCGACCGCCCTGCTGTATTTGATGCACTGAATAAGATAGATAATAATATCTTGAAACTTGATACAGTGGATGAAGAATACATTCACCGGTTAGATCGTCCGAATGGAAAATATTCTGTAAAGAAGATTATCGAGAAGATGAAAGAATTCAAAGGAAACTGTATCATTCAAACTATGTTTCTCAAAGGGAGTTACCTGGGAAAGGATATGGATAATACCTCAGATAAGTTTGTACTTCCCTGGTTGGAGGCGGTAAAAGAAATCGCGCCCCGGCAAGTGATGATTTACACGATTGACCGTGAAACCCCTGATCATGATTTGCAGAAGGCAACTCACGAAGAGTTGGACCGGATTGTAGAATTGATTAAGAAAGCCGGCATTCCGGCAACAGCTTCTTATTAATTATAAAACAGAAAGCATACCAACAGAATTTTTCAATTATCAATGATATTATCAGGATTCCTTCAATCAAGATTGATTGGAGGAATTAATGTGTATTTATTGTGTTTAAACAGACAAAAACAGAGAAAGCAAATAGAGATTTTTTCGTAAGTATTTTAATGCCAATCCCATATGATATTCTACAGTTTTTTCACTGATAGACAATTGCTCGGCAATTTGTTTATAGGTTAAGTTTTGCTCCCGGCTCATGCGAAAGATTTCTTGCTGCCGTGGAGGCAATTGTGATATTAGTACTGAAAGATACTTTTTTAAATCGGATAATTCCAACTTATTTTCTTCTTCATATTCTTGTTCCATTGCTTGTAAAACAGTAACTTTCAGAAATGAGTAGTTTAATTTTTTGCGTGAATAATTAAAAATCATATTACGGGTAATGATAAAAAGAAACCCTTCAAAAGGCTGCTCTTCATCTATCAGATGTCTTGCTTCCCAGAGTTTGATGAAAACCTCTTGTACCACTTCTGCGATATCTTCAGAAGAAACTAGATAAAGCCGGGTAAAGCCATAGACCTTTTCCCAGTAATGTTTATATAGAAATGAAAAAGCATCTTCATCTCCATTTTTAAACCTTCTAATCAACTCTTTAGATATCATTTTATCTTTTTGGGACAAAATTAGCTAAATACTTTCTAAAAAAAAAATTGCTTTTTCACCAGGGTCTCCAATTTTTGATGTGTATTTAATAATAGAATAACAAATAATAGAGAAAAGTAATGAGTTATAAAAGTGAATTAATTAGAAAATTATTTTCAGACAGACTGAAAAAAGACGAATTAAAGGATCTGTCCGAAATAGATATGATAGAGCGCAAAATGAAAGTGCAATGGGAGGAACAAAATCCGATAGCAGAAAACTCGGAAAGAGTAGATCCGGAAATCGGAGATTATATTTGGGCTAAAATAGTCAAAGAATATAAAGTACGTTCGAAACGTAAGTCAATTCGACAGTTCTATTATCCGTTGGCAGCAGCCTGTGTGGCTTTAGTCGCAGTTTTGGGAGGTTGGCTTTTTTATGTGAATAGTGATTTCTTCGTTAAAGAAGAATTTGCTGAGGTAGTAGCCACCCGGAATATGTTGTATCAGTTGCCCGATAGTTCTGAAGTATGGATGTATCCGAATAGTTCCATCCGTTTTGCCAAGAACTTCAATAAAGACAGAAGAGTATGGTTGGAGGGTAGTTCCATGTTCCATGTACGTAAGCAGCATGGGAACACCTTCAAAGTTTATATTGATAAAGCCTTTATCGAAGTAAAAGGTACCCGGTTTCTAGTAGATAAAAAAGAAGCGGGAAATAATGAGATTACGCTGTTCAACGGTTGTGTTGAGTTTAATGTAGAGGCGACCGGCAAACAGATAGTAATGAAGCCCATGGAAAAGATTTTTTATAACTCAGTTAATGCGGAAATAGGAATACGGAAGATTGAAAATATAGAATGGCAGGATGGTAAATTCAAGTTTGACGCTATGCCGCTTAACCGCCTCATTTCTATCATTAATCAGATGTATCATGCTAATATAGTGTATGAAGGTAAGGACGAAACTTCTCCGTTCAGTGGTACCATTCGTCAGGAGGAAGTGTTGGATGATATTATTCTCAAAATCTGTTTCCTTATGAATTTGAAAGAAGAAAGAGTAGGTAACACAATCATTATCAGAAATTAAATTTTAATAAACTATATGTCTAATCTAATAAAATGAGAACATGAAAAAATGTATTTTTTTGTATCGACAGCGGTATTTGAGCTATCTCGTATTACTCTTATTATTATGGCCAACTGTGATGTTAGCAGCACAAGGGAATATTCAGATAAAGGGAAAGTTCTCTCTCAAGGAGGCTATCCGGTATATAGAAGAAACGAGTGATTATACTTTCTTTTATAAAGATAGTGACTTGAAAGATAAATCAAAAAAAGAGATTAATTGTAGTGGTACAATTGAGGAAGTCTTGAAAAATCTATTTAATGGAAGTGGAGTTAATTATATAATTAAAGGAAAAGAAGTCATTTTTAAAGTAGCAAATGCTCAAAATGCCGAACAGCAACAGCCGAAAAAACGTGTAATTACAGGTACTATAATTGACGGAGAGACAAAAGAGCCTATTATTGGAGCTAGTGTATGGTTGAAAAATAGCTCGTCAGGTACTGTTACCAACTTGGACGGTCACTATTCTCTTACAATTGAAGGTATTGGTGGTGTACTAGAATTTTCATACATTGGTATGAAGAAGCAGGAAATAGCTATCAGCAATAAGAATATTATTGATGTAATATTAAATCCGGATACAAAGAAGCTGGACGAAGTTGTAGTAGTAGGTTACGGACGTCAGAAGAAGGAAAGTGTTGTAGGTGCTATTTCTTCATTGGATGTGGGTGAACTCAATATACCGGGTTCTAACATCTCCAATGTACTGGCGGGGCAACTGGCAGGTGTTGTCTCTATGCAGGCATCCGGTGAGCCGGGTAAAAATAGTGCTTCCGATTTTTATATCCGTGGTATAGCTTCTTTTAAAGGTAACTCTACTCCGCTAGTTCTGGTTGACGGTATCGAACGGGAACTGGACTTGGTTGATGTAGATGATATTGCTACATTTTCTATCTTAAAAGATGCTTCTGCTTCGGCAGTATATGGTGTACGTGGTGCGAATGGCGTTATTTTGATTACTACCAAGAAAGGCAGTGAAGGCAAACCTCGTATTAATGTACGTGCGGAAATGGGTTTTAAAACTCCGACACGTATGCCGCAAATGGCAAACTCTGTACAATGGGCCGAGATGTATAATGAGGCTAAAGGCCTGACGGGTAATGGTGATGGAGGCTATTCATCGGAAGCTATTCAAAAATATAGTGATGGTTCTGATCCTGATTTATATCCAAATGTAAATTGGTTAGACCAGATGTATCGAAATTTGGCTTCGAGCGAACGTGTGACATTGAACCTTTCTGGAGGCGGTGATATTTGTAAGTATTATGTATCAGGTGGTTTTTATAATGAAGGCTCTATATTTAGAAACGCTGGGGATGTTTATGATTATAATTCTTCTATTCATTATACAAAATTCAATTTTCGTGCCAATATGGATTTCTCCGTTACACCGACTACAACATTCAATGTGAATTTGGCTAATATTTATGAAAGTTCGTGGGGACCGGGAGCTACGACATCTGATATTTGGGGATATGCATTTAACACCTCTCCAAATGCATTTCCTGTGGAATATTCTGATGGTACTCTTTCTGCACCAAGTGCAGCCAGTGGTAGTAATCCATGGAATCTGCTAGTACATTCCGGTTATCGTGAGCAAAGTTGGAATTCAGCCCAATCATTGATTGGTGTTACTCAAAAATTGGATATGATAACTCTAGGGTTAACTGCCAATATTAAATTTTCTTGGGATGCATCTAATAATACGTTGCAAGTTCGTTCAAAGACCCCACCGCAGTTTCATGCAACAGGTCGAAATGAAGACGGTTCATTAAATTATAAAACAATATATGAGGGTTCCAATAATCTGTCGTATGCTGCTCCAGTGACCGTATCTAAGATTACTACTTATATGGAAGGTTCTCTTAATTATACTCGTTTATTTGCTCAAAAACATCGGATAGGAGCTTTGTTTTTGTACAATCATAAAATTTATAAGTTATTGACAGCAGAGAATCAGAAAAAATCATTACCATATAAAAGTCAGGGACTGGCAGGACGTTTGACTTATGCTTATATGGATAGATATTTTGCCGAATTCAATATGGGATACACTGGTTCTGAGAACTTTGCTCGTGGCCATCGTTTTGGATTCTTTCCAGCTTATGCAATAGGTTGGATGGTGTCCAGTGAGAAATGGTTTGAACCGTTGACTAAAGTAGTTAATGATCTGAAATTGAAAGCGTCTTATGGTAAAGTGGGTAATGATGACATTGGAGCCTCCAGAAGATGGGCTTATGAACCTTCTGTCAATACAGTAACAGGATGGTCATACGGAAAAACTGCAAATCAGACAGGTACTGGTTATCGTGTAGGAGAAATTGAGAATACAAATGTTTCTTGGGAAGAGGCAACTAAGGTAAATGCAGGTATTGAACTTCGTTTGTTCGAAAAATTAAAGATTCAAGCTGATTATTTTTATGAAGAACGTAATGGTATCTTTCTGGCTCGTGCTGGGCTACCGGCTATTGTCGGCCTTACTACTACTCCATATGTAAATGTAGGTAAAGCGAAGGTATCTGGTCTAGATGGAACACTGGAATATCAGCAACAGGTAGGTAAGGTTTTACTGACAGGTCGCGGAAACTTTACTTTTTCGCGTAACCAGATGTTGGATAATGATGAACCAGATTGGGAATATAAATATCAAAATTCTATTGGCAAACCGTTTGGCCGTAATGGTGCAGCGCAACGTAAGGGATTTATTGCTTTGGGATTTTTTGAAAGTCAGGCAGAAATAGATAATAGTCCGAAACAGATGTTTGGTGAATATAGGATTGGTGACGTTAAGTACAAGGATGTAAATGGAGATGGTAAAATTGATACGTATGACCAGATTGCTATTGGCTATACTGATCTTCCTGAGATAACATACGGGTTCGGATTGACAGCAAAATGGAAGAATTTTGATGCAAGTGTATTTTTTCAAGGGGTAGCGCGTACTTCTATCTATTTAGCGGGTACACCTTTGCGTCCTTTCAGTAGTGATAATATGGATCGTTCTGCTATCTATGAAGATCTTTATAAGTATTCATGGAAAACGACCAATACTCCTGAACAGAATGCTTCTGCTAAATATCCCCGTTTGAGTTACGGTGCAGAAGCAGGCAGTTCTAACAATAGCCAGTCGTCTACTATGTGGTTACGTGACCGTAGTTTTCTGCGTTTGAAAAACGCAGAAATAGGATATACATTGCCAAAAACCTGGTTGAACAAGACCTTTATTAAGTCTTTTCGTTTCTATATCGCTGGTACGAACCTTCTTACATTCAGTAAGTTTAAATTATGGGACCCTGAATTGCTGGATACTACCAATGGAGCAAAATATCCGAATAACATGACCGTTACTATCGGCCTAAATGCTAATTTTTAATCAATAATACAGAATCAATATGAAACTATCATTAGTAAAATATATATTGTTATTTTGCGGGGTTATTCCTTTGTTAACTTCGTGTGAAAGTTTTCTCGATAAACAGGAAACGGAAGATCTTACTTTTGAACAACTTTGGCAGAAGAGAGCATATACACGCGGGTATTTCTTGAATGCAATGAGTTTTTTGCCAAATGATTTGACTGGCTATGTTAGTACTCCTCAAAGCACTGCTACTGATGAATTGATCAATGCATCGAATGCAGCTGCTGAGTCAATGAATACGGGAGCTTGGAATGCATCCAGCGTACCAGGTGCTAATTTTAATTTGTATAACGGAATACGTGAATGTAATATTTTTATGCAGAATGTTTACAGTTGTTCAGATCCTACCGTAACACAGGAAGAAAAGGATGAATGGTACTGGTATACACGCTGGGCACGAGCATATTATTACTTCTTGATGATGCGTAATTACGGACCTATATTTTTGTTGGGAGATGAGATATTGCCATATGATGCTACGACAGAATCTCTATATCGTCCGCGTAATACTTGGGAACAATGTGTTGATTATGTTGTAAATGAAATGACTCAATGTGCTACCTACTTTAAAGAACACGGGAAAACAACTTGGACGGTAGATGCAGAATATGGGCTACCTACCGAGGGAGCTGCTTTAGCTGTGATTTCACGGTTAAAACTTTATTCAGCCCGTGATCTATATAATGGTAATAGTTTATACAATACCGTAAAGAATCCTACAACACCCGATTTTCCGGAATTATCAGACCAATATCTGTTTCCTCAAACTTATAGTAATGAAAAATGGAAAGAAGCAGTGCAGGCTGCCAAAGCTGTCATAGATTTGGGAGTATACGAGTTACATAGAGACGCTTCAGATGACCCGTATGCTAATTATCTTGGCATTACGCAGGTAGATTGGAACAAAGAACTTATCTGGACTACCGGATATGCAAGTCGGGCTATTATAGCCAGAAGAACGACTCCGACGGGTGTAAAGACCAAAAAAGGAGGTAATGGAGCAGCTTATGGAGCACTAGGACCCTCGCAACAACAGGTGGATGCTTATGCGATGGATAATGGTAAGTATCCGATTACTGGATACGAGATAGATGGAACTCCTAAGGTTGACGAAAACTCTGGATATAGTGAAAATGGTATAACTGAATTTGCAAATCCTTTTCTTGAATATTTAAGTAAAGGTGACACATATCAGGCTAAATATTATAAAAGAGCAACTCGGAATATGTTTATTAATCGTGAACCACGTTTTTATATAGCTGTGTATTGGAGTGATAGTTACTGGAGATGCGGTCCGGGTAAAGATGACTATGTATTGTGTAACTTGGCAAAAGATGGTAATTCAAATACTTCTCATGACCATTCGAGAAGTGGATATCTAGTTAATCGTTTTTGTGATCATACTGCTAGTTTTGTGAATAATCAACCGGGTAATATGGTATTTCCGACATTCCGTCTTGGAGAAATTTACTTAAACTTTATTGAAGCAGCTTTGGAATGGGAGAAAAGATCGAGAGACAGTCAGTATCGTACAACAGCTATGGAGTATTGGGCTGATCTGCGTGCTCGTTCAGGTATGGATCCAATAACGGAAGTCTATCCGGAAGCTACAATAGACCAATTGATAGAACTTTGTCGCAGAGAACGCAGGATAGAACTTGCATTTGAAAATCATCGTTTTTTTGATACTCGTACATGGATGATTGCTACAACTACGGATAATGGACCTATCTATGGTATGAATGTAGAGGCACAGGCTGTTAACACGGAAGATACTCCGGATACTTTTTGGCGTAGGACAGTAGTTCAAAACCGTGTGTTCAGAGCTAATCACTTTTTATATCCGTTCAGTCAGAGAGAACTAGACCGTAACAAACTATTGACCCAAAATTATAATTGGAGATAGAATTATAGCATTAAAACAATCTAATCAGATTTTAATTTATATGAAGACAAAAATATATATCCTTTCGTTGTTAGGCGGTTTGTTGCTGACTATGGTGGCTTGCTTGAACGATGGAAAAGACGATTATCTGGATGATTATGAATCATTCCTTTGCATTTTGAATAGTAATGAGCAGGATATTACCTTTTATAATACTGGAGAGTCTGCTGCTTACAATATAACGATTGACAAAGGTGGAAACGACCTGAATATGTTAGCTTCAGCTACATTGAAAGTATTGAATGAGTTCGATCTTGAATATTACAATAATGAGAATAAGACTAATTTCAAGCCATTGCCTGCTGATTGTTATGAATTGCCTTCCGACATGACCGTCTCTTTTGGAGAAAAAGAACTGTATAAGATTAAAACGGTAACCTTTCATCCTGAGAAAATTTCTGTATTGAGTACGGGTAATTTCACTTATGTGTTGATGTTGGAGCTTACGGACGGTACTTCTACCATTAATGAAAAAAATAAGTATATCATCGTGAAGCCTACTGTTTATCAGCCTGCTTTCTCTCTTTCAGAGTCAGGATTTAAACTTCCGTTTACTATTACTGAAGGTGTGACTGAGTATATATATGAGCTTCCTGTGACTTTGAATACTGCTCTCACAGAAGATATAACCTGCGATGTAACAGTTAAAAAGGAACTATTGGATGAATATAATGCTACATCTCCCATTGAGTATTCATTAATATCAGACAAGGGCAACAACTATACTATCGGTAAACTGACCTTTAGCAAAGGTAATGTTACAGCGAATCTGACCGTGAAGATTGATATAACTAATCTAGAAGGGAACTTTGCACTTCCGTTAGAAATAACTTCTACAAAATATGCCTTTTCCGGTGAAAATACAGTTATTATCGGATTACAGAATTCAGCACCGAAGATTACGCTCACACCGGATATGATGACCTTGATAGGCACAAATTTTGCTGACGGTAATGGATTTGCCGACTGGTTGGATGGCAAATTGGCTACTCAGGCACAAGTTACTTACGGAGGAGGTGCGCCCGCCTTCCCGCATCAAGTGGATATTCATCTGAATAGTGCTATTTCCAAGTTGAGAGTAAGATATGCAACTAGAAATACTAATCAGCATCCTACTAAGTTCATCATTTATGCTAGTAATGATGGCGCAAACTGGAAAGAAATAAAAGTATTTACTGCAGAAGCAGACGGTCTCCCAGTATCGGCTACCACTTATTATGATACTTGTCCGACGATGTTGCTAGGCGATTCATATACTTATGTTCGTTTTGAGGTTCATAGTTCTACTAATCCGAGTAAATTTAATACATGGGCACTCTCGGAGTTTGAATTATATGGTAAATAACTGCTCTCTCTTAAATCTAACAAATAATTAATCATAAGGGCTGGCAAGGGGATAATGCAGTGATGCATAAATTCTTTTTAGTCAGTCCTTTTTAAACGAAAAGAATATGAAGAATTATTTTTTATATGTATTCATATCCCTGTTTCTTTTTTCCTTGTCGTCCTGTAAAGATGATAAGGATGTGGTGGCTGTATTGGAACTAGGTTTGGAAAATGCAGATTTTTATAAAGAAGCAGGCTCTGTTGTTATTGATGTAAAATCACTTCCTGCAGATTGGACCGCTTCTGTGGATGTGGAAGGAGAACAGTGGTGTAAGACTGAACCTGTCAATTCGGGTGCAGGTGTGAAGATTAGTGTGATAAGTAACCCGAACAAAACTGTCCGTAATGCTTCGGTGGTTATCAATAATGGAAAATTGAATAAGAAGATTCTTGTACGTCAGTTAGGTACTGATACTGATATTTTAGTATCTCCTTTCGCTTTTACTTTGCCTCCGGTAGGTGGAACAGTCGCTTTTACTGTCACTACCAATCTGACGGAAGCGGAACTGGATGTCACCTATCCTTCTTGGATAAAGAAAGAGGTAGACACACGTGCTGCAACGATTGAAATACCTTATAAGTTTACCGTAGATACTCATGAGGGAAGTAGTGTACGTACGGAGAAGATAGTGATAAAGGATAAGAACTCTAATATTTCAGCAGAAGTTACAGTTATTCAGAATGGATTGGATGGATATACATTTGGTGATACTGAAGGAATTGCGGATGATGTTCAGTTGGAAGTAGTCAGAGGGGAAGCATCTACGGCACATGGTGGTGAAGAGATTGAAAAATCTTTTGATAGTGATATGAGTACTATTTATCATTCTAATTATCCTTTTGCAGAAGGGGTTACAAGCCATTATCCGGTCATGTTGACTTACTATTTCAAGGAAAATACGGAAGCACTTGATTACTTTATCTATTATCCGCGTATAAGCGGTTCGAACGGGAATTTTGGTGAAGTGGAAATTCAGGTATCGACTGAAGAACACCCGGCTTTTGAAAGTGTAACGAATGAAACCAATTTCGATTTCGGTTCCAAAGGTGCGGTAGTATCTTTTTCTTTTGATAACACAATACAGAAACCGAAGGCAGTTCGCCTGATTATTAAGTCCGGTGTGAATGGGCATGCTTCCTGTGCGGAAATGAAGTTCTTTGCTAGGAATCCGGAAGGTTTTGACCCATTGACCCTTTTTACGGATGTTACTTGTTCCAAGTTACGGTCTGATATAACAGAGGAAATGATAAAGGCCTGTACTTATCCATTTTTTAAGAACATAGCTTATTATATGCTGAAAGATAAATATCCGGCTGACTTCCGTATTGCGGATTTCAAACCTTATCAACATCCGGATATACAGGCTACTATCAATAAGACAGGCACTTATAGTCTATTGGATAATCCTACGGGTATCTTTGTGAAAGCGGGAGAAACATTGATTGTCATGGTAGGTGAAACGCACGGGCAACATTTGAGTCTAAGAGTACAGGACATGGATACCCCTAATGCTGATGGTTTCAATAACAGCATTTCTTATAGCTTACGCACAGGTATAAATAAAATTGTTTCGGAGAAGAAAGGGTTAATCTATGTGATGTATCATGTTAATGGTAATCCGGTAGACTATGACGAGGTAAAGATACACTTTGCGTCAGGAAGTGTTAACGGATACTTTGATGTAGCAAAACATACCCGTGAACAGTGGGGTACTTTACTAAACGGAGCTGTCGATGGCTATTTTGATGTTGTAGGGAATTATGCTCATCTCACTTTTCCTGTCAGCAAACTAAAAAGTACATCTAATGGGAGAGATTTAATTAACCTTTTTGATGATATTGTATATAAGGAACAGATATTCATGGGTTTGAGAAAATACAACAATAATGGTGGCATCGGTACGGATACCGACAATCGTATGTTCAGAAACCGTATGTATTTCAATGTCATGTACGGACAGGGAGATTATATGTATTCCACTTCTTATCATACGGCATATCATTTTTCAACGATGGATAATCTGTGCAGTGTAGATCAAATGAAGACTAACAACTGGGGGCCTGCCCATGAGGTAGGGCATAGTAATCAAACCCGTCCGGGACTGAAATGGTTTGGAATGACCGAAGTAACAAACAATATTTGTTCGATGTACATTCAGAAATTATATGGAATTAATTCCCGTTTGCTAACTACAACGCCAAGTAATGCTTACAGTAATTACTACGAGCATGCAATGACTTTAGCATTCGGGAATAATGATATTTTTCATGCAAAATTAGGAGATGTATTCGATAAATTAGTACCTTTTTGGCAGTTAGAGTTATATATGGAATATGTATTAGGAAAAACGGATTTTTATAAGGATGTATATGAATATATACGTGTCAATAAGGACTTGCCTACCGATGGTGAACGTCAAATAGAGTTCGCCTATAATTGTAGTAAGGCGGTAGGATTGGATTTGACGGATTTCTTTGTAAAATGGGGTTTTCTGAAATCTGGTTCATATGAATTCAACGACTCTTATGGCGATGGAAAAGTGGTAGTGACGGAAGCTCAGGTAAGTGCTCTTAAAAATAGAATTCGAAATTTAGGATATTCTGTTCCGAAACATAAGCTGGAATATATCTGTGATAGTAACTTAGAGGCTTATATAAATAATGCAGCCGTAGTTGCCGGAACAGCTACCCGTTCCGGTTCCAAACTATCAATGTATGGTTGGCGGAATGTGGCTGTTTATGAAGTTAGCGATCATGCAGGAAAAGTAATATTTGTATCACCGCAATCTTCGTTTACTGTAAACACTACGTTACCCGAAGATTATAAAGTAAATGCTATTGCAGCGAATGGTGCTAAAACACAAGTAACGTTTTAAATTCATAAATTATGAATAGAAACAGGGATTTTGTGTGGGGAACATCAAAATTTGATGTGTATTTATAGCAAGTGATAAATCTTAATTAAATAAGGCATGAGAAACTTAGAGTATGTATTTTGTACATTAGTAGGTATTTCTTCGATACCTAACACGTTATTGGCAGGACAAGCACAACCGAGAAAAAAGCCGATCAACAAGCAACAACCGAACATCATTCTGATTGTAGCCGATGACCTTGGATATGGTGACTTAAGTTGCTACGGTGCTCATCGCATCTCTACACCGGGTATGGACCGTATAGCTAATGAAGGAATCCGCTTTACACAAGGATTCTGTACGGCAGCTACTTCCACCCCCAGCCGCTACTCTGTTATGACAGGACTTTATCCGTGGACAAGTAAGGACGCAAAAATTCTTCCGGGCAATGCAGCATTGATTATTGATACGGAAAAGATAACCTTGCCTAAATTGATGAAACAGGCAGGCTATGCTACTGGATCCATAGGAAAATGGCATATCGGACTGGGAGACGGTAATGTAGACTGGAATAAGGATGTTCATCCTGGTGCGGCCGAAATAGGGTATGATTATTCATTTATTCAGGCAGCTACGAATGACCGTGTTCCATGTGTCTTTCTCGAAAATGGACGTGTAGTGGGATTAGACCCTAACGATCCGTTGTATGTGGATTACCGTAAGAACTTTCCCGGTGAACCGACAGGAAAGAATAATCCCGAATTGCTTCGTATGCATCCGAGTGTAGGTCATGCCGGTTCGATAGTAAACGGGGTTCCTCGTATCGGATTCCAGAAAGGTGGTAAAGCGGCACAATGGAAAGATGAAGAAATGGCGGAATTATTTCTAGATAAAGCCAAACAGTTCGTCAACGACCATAAAAATGCTCCTTTCTTTCTCTATTACGGATTACATCAGCCACACGTTCCTCGTGTTCCAAATGAACGCTTCGCAGGAAAGTCGCCTATGGGACCGCGTGGGGATGCTATTCTGGAAGCAGACTGGTGTGTATCTGAATTTCTGAAAGAACTGGACCAGTTGGGATTGGCGGAGAATACGATTGTAGTGTTAACTAGTGATAATGGACCAGTGCTGGATGACGGATATAAGGATGATGCAGTGGAATTGATAGGCGATCATAAGATAGCAGGTCCGCTTCGCGGAGGAAAAACAAGTATGTTTGACGGTGGTACACGTATCCCTTTCATGCTTCGTTGGCCGGCAGTAGTGAAGCCGCAGGTTTCTGATGTCTTTGTATGCCAAATGGACTTGCTGGCTTCCTTTGCATCTTTGCTTGGACAAACTTATCCTGAAAAATTGGATAGTGAGAATACGTTGGATGCTTTCCTCGGAAAGAGTAAAAAAGGACGTGAAGAACTTGTTATCGAAGGCATGTTCAATTATGCATATCGTCAGGGTGACTGGGCGTTGATTCCTCCTTATTTTAATCCTTATAGCAAAGAAGACGGTGAGTTTATCGGCTTGGGATATGGATATAAACTTTATAACTTGAAGAAGGACATAAGTCAACAGGAAAACTTGGCAGATAAATATCCGAAGAAGTTGGGTGAGATGATTAATCGTTTCGAATATCTGAAGTCAACTACAAATAAAGTGACACGTTACTAACTTATAATATTTTTTCCAAAAACGAGACCGTCTCAAAATGATTTTGGGATGGTCTCACTTGTGTCTGCAAAAAATGGGCAAGCCCAAACTTCGCTCAGCCAAGACTTGCCCGTGTCCCTAATTTTTTGTATCTTAGGGAATCAAGTACAATAGCCCAAAGATAATGTTTAAAAGTTACACCTCCAACGATAATCAGCTTTTACCTCCATGTTTAGGCGATTTTATCCCCTAGAACGATCCGTTCTTGTCTGCCAACTTTTATTATAATGAAGAAACCGACGGCATGT
>USPQ01000042.1 GCA_900556625.1 uncultured Bacteroides sp.
TTTGTTCTATGGTACTTCGATTAATGGATACTGAAGAATACAGTAACAATTATTGCAAATCTCTGGACTTAGTTCTGAGACTGTTTCCTGAAATAGATGGAGAATTGTTAGAAAAGGAATTGGATAAATATATTTAAGCAATACAAAAAGGAATCATTATGAAAGAATATGTTTTAACTAAAATACGTGATACTTTGTACGGTAAGATACCCAATGAAGAAATTTCGACAGTAATTGATTCGGTATCTTTCTGCCTAAGGAATTATGATATAATGGCAAAGGAAACGTCCGTTGTAGTATATGATAATTCCGATTCTCAAATTATCAGTAAATTCTTCATAGCCAAAGCCGTGGAAGGATTATGCCAAAGTTCATTAGACTATTATCGTGTCATTTTAAGAGCGTTTATCTTACATGTAGGAAAACATATCAAGGAAATCGTTACCGATGATGTCCGTGTCTATTTAGCCTATAAGAAGATTAATAAATGTAGTGATAATACTCTTAACAACATTCGAAGAACTTTGAGCAGCTTCTTTACTTGGTGCACAGAAGAAGGTGTACTTGATAGGAATCCAATGCTTAGAATCAAGGGAGTGCGACAAGTAAAGAAATTGAAGAAGCCATTAAGTGAGGATGATATGGAGAGATTAAGGTCTTTGGCAAGGACAAAAAGGAATAAGGCTATAATCGAATTCTTGTTTTCCACCGGCTGTCGCGTATCCGAAATGGTAAATGTGAATCTAGGTGATGTAGATTGGCAAAATGGGCAGATTGATGTACTTGGAAAAGGGCGTAAGTACCGAACTGTTTACTTGTCTGCTCGCTGTAAAATAGCTCTTCAGGAATATGTTGATTCAAGAACAGATGATTTAGAAGCCCTATTTTTATCTGATTATGAGGGAATGTGCCAGCAGATAAAAGATATGAATAAACTATCCCGGATATCCAAGGGAGCAGTTGAAATCATGCTAAGGAATCTAGGGAAAAAGGCGGGTATATCCAATGTACATCCACATAGACTTAGGAGAACAGCGGCAACTACAGCCCTAAAACGAGGAATGCCAATAGAACAGGTACAGAAGATGCTAGGTCATGAAAGCATTGAGACAACTACTATTTATGCACAATCAACCAATGACGAAGTTAAATTAGCCCATGAAAAATATATTATCTGATATAAACAGAATGCTTGGAATAACTGATAGTTATCAGGCTCCTGAAAAGATTATGAATATTCTAACAGGAGATGAAAAAGAGTGCATAAGAGTATTTAAGGAGTTTCTAAACTATTTCAAATGTGACATTAGCTACGACTGGTTTCATGAATACTTTGAAGATGAACATGCTGATAGGAAGAATAACAAGCAGGATTTTACTCCTAAATGTCTTTCAACTTTGGTTTCTAAGCTATTAGGTTCTGACACCGGCGTTACCTATGAGCCAACTGCCGGAACTGGCGGGATGCTTATCTCAAATTGGTACAATCACCGGAATGCTATCAGTTTTATTGATTATAAACCAAATGACCATCTGATAGTGTGTGGTGAGCTGTCTGATAAAACAGTACCTTTTCTTCTATTCAATTTGGCTATAAGGGGAATATCCGGAATAGTATTTCATGGTGATACATTAAGAAACGATTATAAGGCAGCGTATATATTAACTAATAAATTCAATTCACCTTGTGACTTTTCAACAGTTACAAGGTGGAAATAACCTTCAAAACAAGATAGAAATGAGTGAATTATATATACCCATAGAACGCCCTACAAGGAATTTGGTAAATGGCAGGTTCCTGAAAGGTCACACCCCTCATAACAAGGGGAAGAAGTTGAAATTCCATTCAAGATGGAGTAAACGTAGATGCTTAAAGAATTTGGAAAAAGGACGTAGCATGCCTCACAAAACTGGTGGTGGTACTAACAAGAAGGCGGTTGTAGCAATTAAAGATGGAAAGTTAGTCGGTAGGTATGATTCGGTAATATCTGCCGGTGAAAAGCTGAATATCACTGCTTCTCACATCAGTGATGTCTGTCTAAAAAAGAAAGGGCATAAAACGGTGAGAGGTTATAAGATGTATTTTGAAAGTGACAATGATTGGTTGGCAGAAATAGACTATAAACAATGACAAGTCAGGATGTTATTAGAATCTTCGACCTCGAAGATATTAATGACCTTCCCAGTGCCATAATGGGCTTATTGGAAGGAAATTTAGAGCGAAGAGATGAGGTTTATTGTGAACTTATCCGGTTGAACGAAAATGACATGTCTTACGACTGGTTTCAGAAGTTATACGAGTTTGAATTGGCAGAGAGTAAGCAGAAAGGTCAGTTTTTCACTCCTAAATCTCTTGGTATTCTTTGTTCGGCATTAACCGGTCAGAGTGGGCATGTACATGAGCCGACAGCAGGAAATGGTTCTATGATAATTGCCGACTGGCAGCAGCGTCGTAACAAAGTTGCTCCGTGGGATTATTTTCCATCTCAGAATATGGTGACATGTTGGGACCTGTCTGCAAGGTCGATTCCCATCCTGCTTCTCAACTTGTCTATTCGTGGAATTATGGGATATGTTTATCATGGAGATGCGCTCACTATGGAAGTAAAGCAAAAGTATATCCTACTCAACCGGAAAGACGATCCGCTTGCTTTTTCAGAGATTATCAAAGCCAATATTAACGATGTAATAAAACAAAAATCATGAAACTGGATGATGTGTATAAGGAATGGATTCATGTAAAGGCAAGACAGGTGAAGCTCAGTTCATTGTCTACTTATCAATTGATATATCTAAGAAAGTTGGCTCCTGCGTTCGGAGATATGGAGATAGAACAGTTGAATAAGAAAATCATTGTTCCATTTTTAAATGACCTGATGGATACGGCAGGATTGTCCGTGAAATCTTGCAACGACATACTTATAGTTTTGAAGATGCTGATTCGATTTGCTGATGAAGATCTGGACCTTGAGGTACATAACATTACATGGAAGATGATATGGCCGAGCAAGAACAAGATAGCCGCTCAAAAACTGGAACGTTATTCTCCGGCTGAATATAAGAAGATAGTGGATTACGCTTTGGAGAACCCGTCTCCTCGGAATCTTGGGATTTTGCTGACGATATGTTCCGGTATGCGTGTAGGTGAGGTATGTGCCTTGCAATGGGAAGATATAGACCTTACAAACAAAACCATACATGTATGCAAGACTTTGCAACGTGTATATGTGCCGGATAATGAAGGGGTATTTGGCAAGGCAAGAACCCATATCGAGATTGGTACTCCCAAAACTTCAAACTCCGATAGATACATTCCCATTTTAAAGAATATTCTTCCTATGGTCAAGAAGTTTGCTGCCGTATGTAATCCCAATTACTATGTATGCACTTGCGATGAACACTATACGGAGCCACGGACGTTACGCAATTATTATAAGGAGTTTATACTTGAAAAGGTAAAACTGGACCATTGTATCAAGTATCATGGGCTTAGGCACACTTTCGCTACAACTCTTATTGAGAATAAAATTGATGTCAAAACTGTGTCGACCATCCTTGGGCATTCAGACGTGAGCACCACGTTAAACATATATGTGCACCCGTCCAATGAGGCCAAGACTGATGCTGTTAATTTAGGATTAAGGAGAATTTTTAAATAATTCAAATCAATAAAGAAATGAGTAAAAAGATAGATGTGGATAAAAAGAATGGAGAGCAGGCTTCGAACCTGCATCTCCACATAAAGTGTTGTTTTTTCCATTTAAACTATACTTCCATTCTCTACTCCACTCAAATTGGAGAATTACCAAATTGAGTTTAAAGCCTATTTTGTCTTTAACTATTGTCGGCTTTTTATTCTGAGATTTTCTGAAATTTTCTGAAATACGTTCTGATATAAGCCGACAAGCATTTGTCGGTGTTATTTTCATAATTGTATTTGTTAAAAAATTAAACAATAATTAAAGTGTAACAAGGATTCGAACCTTTAATACTAATGTATTCCATTTAGTTACATGGTGCAAATCTATAAATAAAAAATAATATATGAAAGCAATAACAATAAAACAACCGTGGGCTTTTTTGATAGTTCATGGTATCAAAGATATCGAGAACCGTACTTGGGCGTGTCCATGGAAATACATAGGGCATAGAGTGTTAATCCATGCAAGTGAAAAACCTGTAGAAATGAGAAATCCCAATAGTGTATTTACAAAAGCTCAATGGAATAGTCTGCCTATTGAGTTTCAACGAAAAATAATATGTGCAGAGGGCATTGTCAATTCTGCTATCATTGGAAGTGTAGAAATAATTGGATGCTCTATCAATCATCCTTCTAAATGGGCAGAGAAAACAGATGATAGTAAAGGCTATTATGAAAATCCTATTTATAACTGGGTACTAGCTAATCCTATATTATTTCCAGAGCCGATACCGGCTAAAGGGAAATTGTCATTTTGGGAGTATCCCAATATCAATTCAGAGGACGATATCTGCTTGTGTAATTTGGTCGTAAATGAAAGGAATCAAGTCGTTAGCTATGGAGAGTATGACCGATGTGTATACTGTGGTAGTAAATGGAGTAAATAACAATAGTACAGAATAATAGTAACATAATAGTTAGATATGAATTATACTGTCAATATCTTCTTCATTGTCAACATACATTTTGATGTATTTTCTTAATAAGGTTGGATTATTGACACATTCATCTGTTTTAATTATTTGGAGATTATTCAATCCATATAAAGATGTCAAATTCCAATTTGTCATTTCTTGTAGTGAACGTTTTATCTCAATTTCTGATTTTGCGTCTTTAGTGAATATTGTAATATTCTTCTTTTGAGGATTAGTGGATGAAGATTGTCTTTCAAAAAAGGCTTTAAAATATTGGCTGTCATTTATGCCTAATGAATGCCCAAATATTGTAATATCATCAGCATCCATTAAATCATATACCATAGCAGGAGGATTATATTGAGAATCAAATGATTTCTGTATGAAGTCATAGTTATGAACAATTTTCTCGTCTTTTGTTCCTAATATAATATTTCCATCTAAGATACATCCATGTACATAGTTTATTGTATCATTAAACTCCATTGCAAAACTGGAATTAGGAGCTACTTCACTAAAACTCGTGTAGTTAAAAGAATATATGACAATTTGATCATTTGATTTATTCCGCATAAAGGCTCTTGCGACAATTGCAGCTATAGAATTTTCGTTAATAGCTTCTTGCTGTACTTTTATGAGATATTGTATTAATCCATTTTTTATGAGTTGTAAGGCTTTTTGGTCTCGTTCAATAGGAGGATTTAATATATCTTCATGCGAGAAACTGATATAACAAGAAAAGCGTGGTAAGATTAATATTCCGTTTTTTAACAAATTATTGACAATATCCACATTAGATTTTATACATTCATAAAATTCTGTGACTGGTCCATTTGCCTGAATTTGTTCTAAAACGTTCCTTTCTTTATCGTTGTATAGGTCTATTATTTGCCCATTATTGTTTTTGATTCTTATATAATAATTGTATAACTCATTCTCCAAATCATACCATTTTACAGCATCTAAATTATCGTTCCATTTGTCATTTAGATGTTTGATTAAAGGAGATGGGTAGTCTTTGGGACAAAATTCAGATTGGCAAAAGTCCTTGTATGAAGTCTTTCTGCCTAAACAAAGGTCAAATCCGTTACCTATTATCAGAACTCTTTTTCTGTCTTTATTCATATTGCAAAGGTAAGGAAAGATTGTAATAATAAGAACTGAAATTTATATAATTGTTGAACCTTTGGTGTATTGTTTATTCGATACACCTTTATTTTTTTGTGATGATGAGAAAAATGATTGTAACCGGCAGTGAGGGATTTATTGGTAAAGCCCTTTGCCGAGAATTAGCAAAAAGAGGTGTTGAAGTCATAGGACTTGACCGAAAGTGTGGTACTGAAGCTACGGAAGTATGCGAGCTCCTGAAGAATGGGGGGATTGATTGTGTGTTCCATTTGGCGGCGCAAACCAGTGTGTTTAATGGAAACCTGGAACAAATCAGGAGGGATAACATTGATACCTTCATGCGAGTTGCTAATGCATGTAATCAATATCATGTAAAGTTAGTGTATGCCAGTTCGTCAACGGCTAATCCGGAGAATACTACAAGTCTTTATGGTATAAGTAAGTACTTCGACGAGCAGTACGCATCAATCTATTGTAAGGCTGCGACCGGGTGTCGGCTGCATAATGTATATGGACCTAATCCGCGAAAAAGAACTCTTCTCTGGTTCCTGATGGAAAAGGAAAACGTGTCATTATACAACTGTGGTCAGAATATCCGGTGCTTCACTTACATAGATGATGTCATTGAAGGGCTTATCTATTCGGTGGGTTGTAACCGGCAACTTATCAATATTTGTAACGTCCAACCTGTGACTACTATGTATTTTGCTTCTTTAGTAAAATACTACAAACCGCTTGAAATTGAGCTAATTAATGAAAAACGGGATTTTGACAATTTAGAGCAGTCGGTGAACCGGGATATCTATTTAGTACCTTTGTCTTACACATCTGTCGAGGACGGAGTAAAGAAGATCTTTGATGAAAGGAAAGGGAAAGATATGTCGTATTGACGACTGGGATAAGCCGGAAGCGGTGAAATGTAAGAGCTGGTCTCATCAGGAACGGTTATGTGATCTGAAAGAAAAGGTATCACTTCACAAAAAGGGTGATATCTATTACATCTCCCAATTCACCCGTTCCAAGACTGGTACCAGCTTTTCAGAAATTAAACAGTCGGAGGAACTTGCATCATTCTTTGCAGAGAGAGCGTGTGAGTTTCTCCACCGCTTCATAGTAGGGGGATATGAAGGATGGTGTATAGTCACCACACCGCGACGGAGACACAACGAGGGCTTTCATTTTTCAACCTCTATCTGTACGAAAATTGCGGGGGCGGTGAAAATACCATTCTATGAGAATGCAATCCAGTGCCTAACTAAAGATAGATTGAATCCGGAATTCTTTCTTCTTCGTCCGATAAAGGAAAAGAAAATAATAGTGTATGATGACATATTAACAACTGGCAGCACACTGCTTGCCACCTATGAGCTTTTAAAGGATAGAGAGCAGCTTCTTTTTCTCGTAGGAATAAATAACAATTGATATGGGAAAGCAAGAGAAACCATTAACATTCAAGCAAGAGAAATTCTGTAAATACTACGTTGATACAGAAGGTAATGCTAGTGAAGCATATAGGATGTCTTATGATGCGTCAAAGATGAAACCTGAAACGATTTGGAGTGCTGCTAGCAGATTGTTAGCCAATAGCAAGGTTAGTGCAAGGATAAGTGAGATTAAGCAACAGAGGGCGAAAGAGACTGAAGTAGAGAGGAAAACGGTCGAAAAGGTATTAATGGATATTGTACTCGCTGATCCCGATGATTTACATTATGTAGACCCTGTTACCGGGAAAACAAAGATGAGAAGTCCGTCCCAACTTCCAAAGCGTGCCCGTAATGCGTTGAAGAAGATTCAGAATAATAGAGGAGTGGTTAATTATGAGTTCAACGGCAAGACAGAAGCCGCCCGGATTCTTGGTGCCTGGAATGGATGGGAAGCCGATAAGAATGTCAACATCAAAGGTGGAGACGGAAATAAAGTCGGTGAACTTCGTATCGGATTTGAAGATAATGAGAATTCGGAAGAATAGAACAATTTGAACTGCAAAATCCGGGATTCATCCTACGGAGAAACCTTACTTTTAGAACAATATGGTTATAAATTATAAGAAGCTAAATCCTAACGGATTCTATCTATTGAAGTACTTGAATGATGAGACTATCCGTTTTATCATTCTCTATGGAGGTTCATCTTCCGGTAAGTCGTATAGTGTGGCACAAACAATACTGATACAGACATTACAGGATGGTGAGAACACTCTTGTCATGCGTAAGGTAGGAGCTTCTATTCTCAAAACCATTTATGAAGATTATAAGGTCGCTGCGATCGGTCTTGGCATCTCCCATTTGTTCAAATTTCAACAGAATACTATTAAATGTCTGGTAAATGGTGCGAAGATAGATTTCTCCGGTCTTGACGAT
Organism: uncultured Bacteroides sp.; assembly: GCA_900556625.1. Taxonomy (GTDB): domain Bacteria; phylum Bacteroidota; class Bacteroidia; order Bacteroidales; family Bacteroidaceae; genus Bacteroides. The sequence continues at coordinate 8,103 of USPQ01000042.1, forward strand.
CCGGAGAAGATAAAAGGTATCTCTAACTATAAGCGAGTTCAGTTAGAGGAATGGTCAGAGTTCGAGCATCCGGATTTCAAGCAGCTACGTAAGCGTTTGCGTGGTAAGAAAGGGCAGCAGATTATTTGTACCTTCAACCCGATTAGTGAAAGCCATTGGATAAAGAAAGAGTTTATTGATAAAGATAAATGGCATGATGTACCGATGACGGTTACCATTGCCGGCAAAGAGTTGCCGAAAGAACTTACCAAGGTCAAATCCGTAAAGAAGAATGCACCCAGGCAAATACTTAATCTTCGTACTAAGCAAATCGAGGAACAGGCACCTAATACAGTTATTATCCAATCTACCTATTTGAATAATTTTTGGGTGGTCGGTAGTCCTGACGGTGCGTATGGTTTCTATGATGAGCAATGTGTTGCCGACTTTGAGTATGATAGAGTTCACGATCCGGACTATTACAATGTGTACGCATTGGGAGAATGGGGTGTCATTCGTACCGGTAGTGAGTTCTTCGGTTCCTTCAATCGTGGCAAACATTCCGGTGAACATAAGTATGTTCCGGACTTACCTATTCATATCTCTGTCGATAACAACGTGCTTCCGTATATCAGTGTATCATATTGGCAGGTCGATTTCACAACTGGTACCAAGGTTTGGCAATTCCATGAAACGTGCGCTGAAAGCCCAAACAATACAGTAAAGAAAGCCTCCAAACTTGTTGCAAAGTATCTGAAATCTATCCAATATTCTGATAGGTTATATGTACATGGTGATGCATCAACGAAAGCGGCAAACAGCATTGACGATGAGAAGCGTTCCTGGATGGACTTATTCATAGATACATTGCAGAAAGAAGGATTCGAGATTGAAGATAAGGTAGGCAACAAGAATCCGAGTGTTGCCATGACCGGTGAGTTTGTTAATGCCATTTTTGATTGTACTGTTCCCGGTATAGAGATATACATTGACGAATCATGTTCGGTATCTATTGAGGACTACATGAGCGTACAGAAAGATGCTAACGGTGCCATTCTTAAAACTAAGGTCAAGAATAAAACTACCTTGCAGACTTATGAGGAGCACGGGCACCTGTCTGATACGTTCCGATATGTCGTTGTGGATTTGTGTAGTGAGCAGTATATAGAGTTTAGTAACCGGCGAAAAAGAAACTTGTATGCTTGTAATGGCACTATTAATTTCTTCAATCCAGATACCGAATGTAAATACACTAAGAAGATTCTATATGTGATGCCGAATGTTAATGGGAAATTTGTCCTTATACAAGTGTTTAGATGTGGAAATAAATGGCATGTTGTTGATGTCGTATTTATGGAAACTACTTCAACAGAAGATATACGTTCTTCTATTTTGTCCCATGAATCTGATTCATGTGTAATTGAATGTACGGATGCTTATTTCCCTTTTATCCGGGAACTCCGTTCTAGTACAAACAAGGAGATTCGTGTAATGAAAGAGTTTCCGGATGTAGACAAGCGTATTGCTGCAACATCTGATTATGTGAAAAATAGTATTCTTTTTTCTGCATCAAAAGTAGAATCTGATACGGAATATGTTGCCTTCATGAATAACCTGATGGACTATAATAAAGATAGTGAAACAAAAGAGGCTAGTGCTGTTTTGAGTGGGCTAGTACAGTTCGTTGTAAAATTAGGTTTGAATTGAATTGTGTTATATGTGATTGAAAATAAGTGTGTTATATCGTTGGGGTTATGTTTTCGTAATTTCAAGATTTTAGTGTTTTGGAAAACGGTTTTCCTTTTTACTTAGTTTTGCTCAAAAAGGAACCCAATGAATATTTTTTTTGATAATCTATTTGGAAAGAAATCTAAGACTAAAGGTGAAGTTGAAATAGTTACTTCATCTGAAAATAAGGATATAGATACTCAAAGTGGCAAGGCTGAAAAATGGTCAGTTGCATACATTGAGGACCTTACTAGTCCTATTGTAGCGGGCAGTAACTATCTAACGCTATTCAGTACGATACCTGAAGTCTTTTTCCCGATCGATTATATTGCATCGCGAATTGCAGGTGCTAATTTTCAATTGAAGAAAACTAAGGATGACAGTATAGTATGGGCGAATAAACGAATGAATGGCATACTTAGTCGTCCTAATTGTTTGATGCGTTGGAAAGAATTGATTTATCAGCACCATATTTATAAATTGTGTACAGGGAATAGCTTTATTCGTGCCGCTATGCCTGATGTCTTTTCTACAGCTGAAAAATGGAGATATTGCGATAATTATTGGGTAATACCTTCTGATAAGACTATTGTAGAACCGGTTTATGGAAATGTGCCATTGTTTGGTATTGCTCAAACAGAAGATATTATTCGTAGCTATCGTTTGGAGTATGGTTGGAATGGTAGTTTGGAAATTCCCCCATACCAAATATGGCATGATAGAGACGGAAGTGCAGAGTTCTATTCAGGGGCTATGTTCTTGAAGTCCAAAAGTCGTCTTGCTTCCCAAAATAAGCCAATATCAAATCTAATAGCTGTATATGAAGCTAGAAATGTGATTTATGTAAAGCGGGGTGGATTGGGCTTTATTGTAAGTAAGAAAACTGATGCTACCGGTTCAATAGCGTTGACTGACGATGAAAAGGAACAGCTTTTGAAGCAAAATTTTGAGAAGTATGGTGTAAGGAAGGGCCAGGTGCCTTATGGTATTTCAGATGCAGACATTGATTTTGTTCGTACTAATCTTTCTATTGCAGAGTTACAGCCGTTTGAAGAAACCTTGGCTGATGCAATAAATATTGCAGGGGCATACGGCATCCCTGCCGTTCTTGTTCCGCGAAAAGACCAGTCCACATTTAGCAATCAGGCTACTGCTGAAAAGAGCGTATATTGTTCAACTGTTATTCCTATGGCCAAACAATTCTGCAAGGATTTTACAGCTTTCCTTGGTCTTGAAGGAGGGGGATATTATTTGGATTGTGATTTCTCTGATGTTGATTGTTTGCAGGAAGGATTGAAAGAATCCGAGGACGTAAAGACAAATATAAATAAACGTTGTCGTGAACAATTCTCATGTGGGCTTATAACACTCAATGACTGGCGTGCCCAAATAGGCGAAAGTATGATAGAAAATCCCTTGTTTGACAAATTGAAATTTGATATGTCAGATGAGGAACTGGATAAAGTAAATCGAGTTTTTAACACTAAAAGTGGAGATGAAAAAGATGGAAGAGAAAATCAAAAGCCTTCAGTACAAGACAAAGGCAAATGATGTTGATGAGAAGGGTATCGTTACCGTTGCGGTGAATGGTATCGGTGTGAAGGACTCACAAAATGACATATCTATGCCCGGCTCATTCAATAAGACATTGAAAGAAAATATTGGTCGGATGCGTTGGTTCCTGAATCATCGTACAGACCAGTTGTTAGGTGTTCCGTTGAGTGGTAAGGAAACAGAAGGTAATTTGGTTATGGTCGGTCAGTTAAATCTTGAAAAACAGATTGGACGTGACACGTTGGCTGATTATAAGCTGTTTGCAGAGAATGGAAGAACCCTAGAACACTCTATCGGAGTAAAAGCTATCAAAAGGGATTCTATCGATCCTTGTAAGGTGCTTGAATGGCGTATGATGGAATATTCAACATTGACAAGTTGGGGGAGTAATCCCCAGACGTTCCTTGTGAATATTAAGTCTGCTACTGCTGACCAGGTAAAGGAGGCTGTTGATTTCGTCCGGAAAGCGTTCTTGCAGCATGGATATAGTGATGAACGTTTAAAAGGATACGATATGGAATTAAGTTTATTACTGAAGAGCCTCAACGGTGGTGCCGTTGTCTCATGTCCTCATTGTGGTTATCAATTTGATTATGATGCAGAAACGGAGCATACCTTTGCCCAACAGGTATTAGATTATGCTGCTGATTATCAGAGATGGATAACACAGGACATTGTAAGGGAAGAAATGGAGAAGCTCACTCCAGAGATTAGAACCCAAGTAATTTCTTTTATTGATTCTGTCAAATCAGAAAAGAAAGAATTTACTCAAAAGGGTCTACAAGACCTTATGAATTATGTAAGATGTCCCCACTGTTGGGGAAAAGTATATCGTTCGAATGCTATTCTGCAAAATACTTCTGAAGATACCACCGGAAAAAATGAGCCGTCTGTTGACACTCAAGAAAAGAATGACGGGGAAAATGGGAACGATGAAGTAACGATTAAAGCCGCTGATAATGGCACTTTACTCGATTTCAAGAGTTTGAATAGCTGTTTCGAGAATAAATAACTTAAAATTTAAATTTTATGCCAATTAGAAAATTTACAGTATCAGATTTTAATCTGAAAACGGACGGTCTGCCGGCAGAACAGAAAACATTTATGGAAAATATCGCCGGCATGATGTGTGAAGTAGTTAACAAGTCACTTGAAGGATTTGCTTCACCGGAGGAGGTAACGAAACAGTTTGGTGACATCAATAATCTATTGAAAGCCTATGATGGAGAAAAGTTCCAGCAATTGGTAAAGGACAACGAGCAACTTGTAGAACAAGTTAAAACTCTTGGTGAAAGTATCGAGAAAATGAAGCAGAAAGGTCTTTCTATGGATACTATCAACAAGTTCGATGAGAAGTTGAACGAGATGCTTGATTCTGAAAAATTCAGAGATTTCGCAGAAGGAAAAACACGCAAATCAGGAGAGTTTGACGGCTTCTCCTTGAAAGATGTCGTTTCCATGACTGACAATTACACCGGTGATTTGTTGATTACTCAACAACAGAAACGTGTTGTGACTCAGGTTGCCAACAAAAAGTTGCATATGCGTGATGTATTAACGACGTTGACTGCTGATCCTGCATACCCTCAACTTGCCTATGCACAAGTATATGCTTTCAACCGCAATGCCCGTTTTGTAACAGAGAATGGGCGTTTGCCTGAATCAAGCATCAAGGTAAAAGAGATACAGACAGGAACTAAGCGCCTTGGTACTCATATCCGTATTTCAAAACGTATGTTGAAATCAAGAGTGTACATTCGTTCCTACATCTTGAACATGCTTCCTGAAGCTGTTTGGATGGCAGAAGACTGGAACATCTTGTTTGGTGACGGTAATGGTGAGAATTTGCTTGGTATTATAAATAATACTGGGGTGACTTCTGTAGAGAAGATTATCAGTACAGCCATTGTTACAGGTGCCGCCGGTGCTGTAAAAGCTATTACCGGATATAACGGTGATAAGGATGTGATTGTAGAGTTTGCAGAACCACAGGATTTGATTCTTGATGGAATGAGTATCACGTTCGCTGGCGCCGCTGTTCTTACAGAACTGAACAAAACACACGCTCTTGTGAAAATGGAAGATGGTCGTATCCTTATTCCTGGTGTCGCGTTCTCCGGTGCTGAAACGGCTACGGATAAAATGACATTCAGTGTTCATGAAGCCGGCTTTAAGAACATTGAGGAACCCAACTCTGAAGATGTAGTGAAAACAGCTTTCGCCGCAATGACATATGCCCAGTATTTTCCGAATGCTATTATTCTTAATCCAATGACTGTTAACGGTATGGAATCAGAGAAAGATACGACAGGACGTAATCTTGGTATCGTTAAAATGGTTGATGGGGTGAAATATATTGCCGGTCGTCCGATTATCGAGTATGGTGGTATTCTTCCAGGTAAGTATCTTTTAGGTGACTTTAACCAAGCCGCAAATTTGGTTGATTATACCACTTTGACACTTGAATGGGCTGAAGATGTGGAGACCAAGCTTTGCAATGAGGTTGTGCTGATGGCACAAGAAGAAGTTATCTTCCCGATTTATATGCCGTGGGCTTTCGCTTATGGGGATTTGGCCGCATTGAAGACTGCAATAACTAAAGCGTAGGATTATGGATTACATACTTAGAGGTAACGATAAGGATGTAACCAATGTGCTTAAAGAGCAACGCATTCGGATTAATAGAGGGATGATTCAACTCATCCCTATTTCCGAATGTGGTCTTGTTACAGAAGAAGATGCCCGAAAGACATTGGAATGTATGCTTGCAGAGAAAAATGAAGAGATTGGCAGGCTTACTGCATCCATTGCAGAGAAAGATAAGACAATTGTTGAACTGACAGAAGAGCGTGAAACAATGAAAGCTCGCATTGCAGAACTTGAAGTACAGGTGCCTTCTGATGAAAAGAATCTTTCGGTTGCCGATTCAAAAGATTTGCAAGAGGAAGATGCCAAGGAGGTAACTGTTACAGATGATAAAGCCGTTTCCGTAGAAGATGAAAAGAAAACCGGGAAAGGCAAGACTTCTAAATAACTATCGCTATGTTGATTGATGTTTCATATTTTATGTCAGGTCCCAGGCATATTGAGAATGTTTCGGTCGCTGAAATGCCTTCGCCCCAATCTCTTGCTGTGAATGAGGTGATAAATGGGTATATTAAGGCATTTCAGCCCGAATTTCTCCGGAATGTTGTTGGTGTGACTCTTTCCCAAGCTATCACAGATTATTTGGAGCTTATTGAACGGGAAAAGGAAGATTCTTCAGATGAAGTTGATATTTCAGAAGAGAAGGAAGCCCCCCAGTCCGGATATGCAGTATTATGCGAGAAGCTGTGTGAACCGTTCGCTGACTATGTCTTTTATCATATTCTTCGTGACGCAAACACCCAGGCTACAATAACCGGGCTTGTCCGTTTGAAATGTGCTAATGAATATATAGCTCCTTTGAAGAGACAAGTAAGCACATGGAATAGCATGGTAGAGAAGAATAAACAGTTTGTTGAATGGGCTATGTCGAATGATTGTCCTTTCGATGTGCAAATAACCAAGAATCTTTTGACCCCAATTAATGCTTTCAATTTATGATAGATTTAGATATAACAGAACTGTTTGAGGAGATTGTAAAGGAACTTCCAGAAGGGCTTGAAATCCTCTATCCAAATGGGAAAGGGGGAACTAAAGTTGTGAAGTCCCCAAGGTTGAATTACATCTTCGGTAGCAGTCAATATATCAAAGATATTTTAGATGAATACAGTAAGTCTTCTGCCCAGTCTGAAAGGAAGTTTCCATTGGTTGCACTATTCACTCCAATTAGTGAGGATAGAGGTGACGCGGATTATTTTTCAAAAGCAAAGGTTTCGTTAATTATAGCATGTTCTTCTTGTAAAGAGTGGAGCAATGAGATGCGCAGAACCACATCTTTTAAAAATATCCTTCGGCCAATCTATAAACGTTTATTGGAAGTATTATATGAAGATTCTCGGTTCGACTGCGACTATGACGAAAAAGTGAAACATAGTTATTCAGAAAACTATTCATATGGCAGATACGGAGCCTATACAGATTCCGGTGAGGCTGTGAGCGAGCCGATTGATGCCATAAATATACGCTCGATGGAAATAAAAATTAATAATCTTAATTGTAGAAGAAAATGAGAAAGATTAGAACGTGTAAGGGTTCCCGGATGAACACTGGTAGTTCTGCTTGTAGCATTGACTGGAAAAAAGTCAAAGGTGCTATCTTGACAGAACATGGTGTCAAACTCCCTGCTGATATAACAGGTGAGAAGTTGCTCGAATTGTGCCATGCAGACCGTCCCGGGCGTATTTACCCTATTTTGCCATTCCTAGAGTATGCCAAGAATGGTGGAGAGCCCCAAGTTAATGCTGTAGGGTACGGTGCAAGTGAATACAACGGGCTTAGCGCTCAAACAGACACCTTCACTTTGAAGAAATTTGATGAGGTTTTGAATGCCCAGCTTCTGAAATGTGCCAATAAAGGATGGGACGTTTACTTTTGGAATCAGGATAATATGTTGATCGGTTATAATGATGACACTGATATCCTTGCCGGTATTCCGATGTCTACTGTTTACCCGACCGTGACACAGTACCCGACCAGTAGTGCTAAGTCTGCGATGACTGTTAGTTTTTCACATGAAGATGTGGAAGACAGCCAATTGCACTTTGACTACGTGCAGTTAGACTTCAATCCCAAGAATTTCGTTAAAGGCTTGGTTGATGTTGTGTTTCAAAAGTTGGAGGCCGAAAATACTTACAAAATAGTTGAAGTTGTTGGTGGTTATGACCGTACAGAAGAATTTGGCAGTCTTATTGCTGATGGTGCTGCTGAAGTTATGAATAACGTAACTTCTGCTACATATTCGGATGGTATCATTACCATTGTTCCTAAAGCCGGGGCGGTTCCTTCGTTGAAAGCTCCTTCTGTATTGTATGAAAAAGGAATCAGAGGTATCGAGCAGGTGTCATGAAGGTAGATAATGTTACGTTCGTCGAGGTTGCTGTGAAGGGCATGACGAAGGAAGAGTTTATTAATGCACACATTAAAGTCGTGTGGCAGGAACTGAAGGAAGCTGACCGTAAGAAGAAGCTCTCGGAAGTGTACGATGCGATAACTAAGTAACCGACGGGCTGGGGTGTGATTACAGCCCGGCCCGTTATAATTTTACTGTATGGCAGATTTTGATGAATTACATAGAGTTATTCATTCCATTGCATCCGGGTTTGAAGAGGAATGTATTAGGTGTATGGAAGAACATAAGAATGTGCTCGTTGATTGTATTCAGGAACAATTATATTCCGGCTTGGACGGTACCGAACATCTATTGAATCCTGATTATGATACTGACACCTATTTTAACGAGCCCGGTCCCTGGCAGAACCGTGCGGAACAATATAAACGATGGAAGGAGAGGATAACTCCGCCTCTTAGAAGTGAGATGCTTTATTTGCCACCGCGTCCGGTTGAGGTACCTAACCTTTTTATTACTGGTACTTTCTATGATAGCATAACTGCCGATAGAATTGATTCCGGGCTTCGATTCTCAACGAAAGGATTTACGGACGGTAGTTCTATTGAGAAGAAATACGGTGAGCAGATTTTAGGCATTGGTGATACAGCTAAAGAGTACTTTAATATTATGTATCTCCGTCCCTGGATGGAACGTTTCTTTTCAGAATGTGGATATCGGTAGAAAATGGCTTGTAGTTGCGAAATAAGAAAGATGCAGAGTGAACTGGAACGTATCAGTGATCTTGCAAAGAAAGCAGCTGTCTTGGATGGTTGCATGTATGTCGTTTATCAGAAAGAAGATGGTACCTATGCTTTTGATAAACTAGGAGTTGAGATAAAAGGAAAGATTGTTGAATATAGACATTACCTGTAATTATGGCAGATTTAAAATTAAAAGATTTCGTTGATGAGAACGATTTGCAGAAATTGGTGGAGCTTGATAATACTATTGAGCGTGTGAGGGCTGATTATGTTAATGCGGCCAAAGAATTAGCAAAAGGTTTGAAACTAAATGTAGAAGGTGTTGCTGATCTTGAAAAGTTGAGTAACCTTTATAATACTCAAGCAAAAACGGCTGGTTCTGCATCTGCTGAATTAACCGAAGCTCTTAGAAGACAGTCTGAAATAACTCAAACTGTCAGTAAGAAGATAGAGGAAAAGCTAAATGTAGAGAAATTATCTGCTGCTGAACTGAAGAAACTAACCAAAGCAAACTCGGATAATGCTGTGTCCTTGGAAAAGGCTGCTAAAGCAGAAGCTAACTTGACAAAAGCGCAGAATGCCGGTAATACTACTCGTAAGAAAGCTGTTCTATCTGAAGAAGAACGTTTAAAACTTATCAGAACTGCTATTATCTTGACTAATCAGGAAGTACATAGCCGTTCACAAGCAAAGGAAATGAATAAGCAGCTGCAAAAGGCTGTTGATGTTTTGAAAGATACGGATGAAAACTATATTCGTACACTTGCCCGTCTTAATTCTACAATCGGAATCAATACCGATTACATAAAGCGAAATTCCGATCGATATAGTCAACAGAAAATGACTATCGGTGCATACCGGGAAGAAGTAAAGGCTGCATGGGTTGAGATACAGAACGGTAATAAATCCATGCAGAATATGGGTGTTATTGCCCGGAATGCCGGTAGGATGCTTAATACAGAGCTTGCTCCTGGGTTAAGTAAAGTTGGTGCTGGTTTAAAAGGGTGGGCAGCTGGATATATTGGTGCACAAGCTGTTGTTAGTGGAGTTGTTGCTTTATTTACAAAACTGCGTGAAGGAGTAGGTGATATTGTTAAATTTGAATTAGCTAATAGTAGGCTTGCTGCAATATTAGGAACCACTTCTGATAAAGTGAAGGAGTTAACTGCGGATGCTCAACGTTTGGGTGCTACAACGAAATACACTGCATCCGAAGCTACGGATTTGCAAATAGAACTTGCTAAACTAGGTTTTACTCGAAAAGAAATATTAGATGCAACAGAGCACGTTCTAAAATTTGCACAAGCTACCGGGGCAGAATTAGCAGATGCGGCTTCATTGGCAGGTGCTTCTCTTCGTATGTTTAATGCTGATACAAGAGAAACTGAAAGATATGTGTCTGCGATGGCTGTCGCAACAACCAAAAGCGCATTGTCGTTTTCATATCTCGCTACTGCATTACCAATTGTTGGACCGGTTGCAAAAGCCTTTAATTTCAGTATTGAAGATACTTTGGCTTTGTTGGGTAAATTATCGGATGCCGGCTTTGATGCTTCAATGGCTGCTACTGCTACCCGTAATGTTTTTCTAAATTTAGCTGATAGTAATGGAAAGCTGGCAAAGGCGTTAGGTAAGCCCGTTAAAACATTGCCTGAGTTAGTTGAAGGATTGAAATCGCTAAAAGAAAAAGGGGTAGACTTGAATACTACTCTTGAATTAACTGATAAGCGTAGTGTTGCCGCTTTTAATGCCTTTCTCACCGCTGTTGATAAAATATTACCACTTAGAGAACAGATTACTGGTGTAGAACGTGAATTGGGCGATATGGCTCACACGATGGGAGATAATGTTCATGGAGCTCTTGCTAACTTATCTTCAGCATGGGAAGCGTTTATGCTTTCTTTCTCCGAGTCAACGGGACCTGCTAAGGAGTTTCTTAATTGGATGGCTGATAAAATAAGAGGTATCGCCAATGATTTGAAATCTCCTGAAGAAAAAATAGAAAAGATAGATTATAATTTTAGAACACTTGCAAAAAAAGATGCGAACAAAAAGTTATTGGAAGTAGAAAAAGATTTTCAGGCAGAATATAAGAGGCTTATTGATGCTGGTGATACAGAGGAACAAGCATACACAAAAGCTGTTATTCAAATGAAAAATAAACGTATTGAAGTAACGGCCCAAGAGAGAGAAGCTTTAAAACGGATGAAAACTCGTGCTCAATATGCAACATCAGAGTTTGAAGATATGTCTTGGATAAAGAATGGTGCTGCTAAAATGTTTGGCTATTACACGTCGGAAGCAGAAAAAGCGGATAAGGCTCAGTTGGAATTTTCTAAAAACTTATTCAAAATAGCATCTAGCGATGAGTTTAATCGTGGACTTGATGTGATTGCAGAAAAGTTCCGTCCAAAGGGTAACGACAAAAATGGTTCAGGTATAACAGTCCTTACTGATAAAGAAAAACGTGAACAGGAAAAAGCTCTCAAAGAGAAGCTGAAAATTCATGAAACTTATCAGGAGTCAGAACTAGCTCTTATGGATGAGGGACTGGAGAAAGAACTTGCTAAAATTGGTGTTGCTTACTCGAAGAAGATTGCTGCCGTCAAGGGTAATAGCAAAGAGGAAATTGCTACACGTCAGAATTTAGCTAAGGAAATGCAGGAAAGGCTAGATGAGTTTACTATTAAGTATAATTCTGATCGTGAGAAGAAGGATGTTGAGAACGCTCTTGCTGTTGTAAAAAAGGGGTCCCAGGAAGAACTTGATTTGAAATTGCACCAGTTAGAATTGCAACGTGAAGCAGAAATTGATGCAGCAGAGAAAACAGGTGAAGATGTAATATTGATAGATGAAAAATATGCTAGGAAAAAACAAGAGATTTACGGAAAGTATGCTTCTGATCAGGTAGCATTGATTGCGGAAAATGCAGCCCATGAGCAAGAGATACGTGACGCTGCGTATGTAATGGATATGCTTGCTCTTAAAAAGAAGTTAGCATCCAAGCTAATAACAGAAGAGCAATATGCGATAGAGGAATACAATTTACAACTTGAATATGCACATAAGACTACTGAAGCAGCGATTGAAGCTTTGGAACTGGAATTAACCGTTGAGAATATTACTGCTGAAGAACGTACTAAGATTGTTACTCAGTTGTATGTTTTGAAGGCTGCTCTCGCTAAAAAGGAGGCAGAATTACAGATAAGTGCTATTCAAAATATTACTAAAGCTGAAGATAAAGCGTTAAAAGAACGCCAAAAGAATCTCAAAAAATGGTTGCAAACTGCATCACAAGCTGTAGGGACTATTGGAAATCTTGTTTCTACACTTTATGATGCTCAAATTGATAAGATAGAGGAAGAGCAGGATGCTAATGATGAAAAATATGATAAAGATGTTGAACGGGTTGATAAACTGGCAGAGTCAGGTGCTATTTCCGAAGAAGAAGCAGAAGCGCGTAAACGTGCTGCAAAATCTTTGACAGAAGCAAAAAATGCTGAACTAGAAAAACAAAAACAAGAAATGGCACGTAAACAAGCCATTTGGGAAAAGGCGACTAGTGTCGCTCAAGCTGGAATAGCCACTGCACTGGCAATAACTGAAGCTTTACCGAATATTCCTTTATCTATTGTTATTGGTGCCATGGGAGCAATTCAGGTTGCAACTATTCTTGCAACTCCTATTCCTTCCTATGCAGACGGTACTAAAGGTAATGATAGGCATCCTGGCGGTACCGCTTTAGTTGGTGATGCTGGTAAACATGAGGTTATCATGTATTCTGGAAAAGCATGGATTACTCCTGATGCTCCAACTTTAGTTGATATTCCTAAAGGTGCACAAGTCTTTCCTGATGTTGATAAGGTAGATATCTCTAATTTTGATATGCCGGATTGGGACTTTCCTACATTTTCACCGACATATTTTGCATCTTCTTCCGGTGACACCATTGTTTTCAATGATTATTCCCGATTAGAAAAAAGAGTTGATAGAACAAATCTCCTTTTGATGAAGAGTCTTAAAATGCAGCGTCAGGATGCGTCTAACCGTGATTTTGAACTGTATAAGTTGTCTAAACTGAAATAGCTATGATTGAAAGATTAAATCAGATAACATTGAATGATTTCATTGAGCTTTCATGTGGAAACTATGCTTGTTTGCTTTCGGGTCGCGGATCTGTGTCTGAAAGCATGCTTAAAGAGATGGCATCTAAATTAATTATCGAATACAGAAGCATTGTTAATCCTTCAGGTATGCAGGCTATGATTATGGACAAAGAGGATATGGTGAAGGAACGTGCCAAACTATTGAGCCTTCGTATATGTCAGACTCTTGTTTCTCTTGGCTTTTATGATGATGTTCGTCAGGTGTTGGGCCAACTAAATGTAGATATCCGGGATATGAGTGATGAGCAAGTTATATCGAAGCTTGATTATTTACTTCATTCTGCAATTTTTGAGCAAAAACGGAATGAGGAGAGACGCAGTGAGGAACATAAAGGAAGTAAGGCTACTCCTGAACAAATTCGTTCTTCTTTTGATGCAGAGATTGCTTTTCTAATGACATTCTTTAAAATGAGTATTGATTCCCGCGTAATTAATGCTGCTGTCTATGCGAATATCGTTCATCAAGCTGATGTTGAAATATCGATCAGAAAAAGAAGCACATGATAATATTGGTATTACATATATGCTGTAATTCGATTAATTTTTAATTAAAGCGAATTATTTCATACAGTCGTTTGTACATCTCCTTTAGAATCACAAACGACTTTTTTATGAATAGAAAAAACAGCATCCATTGTATAAATAGGCATTTATACAATGTTTTATTGTCAGAATTACGTACATTAGAGACGAAGTGTAATCGGATAACGGCAGAAGTGTCCGAGGTAAAAAAAATGATTGCCTTATTGCCCCCCGATATAGGCACTCTTATTAGTTCAATCGAGCGTTCTGCTAAGGAAATGCACGAACAAAGTATCATGCACCGGAAATATGTGGAAAGGTGCATTAATGGCGAACCGAAGATACACCTAATAAGGAGGGCTGACAATGGACTTTGAAAAGGAATTATCAGAAATATATCCTTGGATATTAAAGGTGGCAAGAAAATTCTGCTGTTCCATGCAAGATGCTGAAGACTTAGCCGGTGATACAGTTTATAAGCTACTTGTGAATCGTGATAAATTTGATTGTTCTAAACCACTTCAACCGTGGTGCCTTATTATAATGAGGAATACTTATATAATAAGATACAATAGAAATTCCCTTATACATTTTACAGGGCTTGATATGGTAGACGGAAGTGCCATTTCTAACTGTACAGCTCATTCAATACTGTTTGATGATTTGGTTTCCACAATACAACGGTGTGCTAAAAAATCCCGTTGTATTGATAGTGTGATGTATTATGCTAGTGGGTATTCATATGATGAGATAAGTGAAATCCTGAACATTCCTGTTGGAACTGTAAGAAGTCGTATTTCTTCTGGTCGGAAAATGCTACTTCAAGAATTCAAATATTAATAGTGTGACTTATTAGAGAATTAACTTTATAATATCACGAAAATATATTATGTTTGAATATTTAATTTTGAATAATTTTTTTATAAACTATAATGGATGAAAAAATAATAACCACAAATGAATTGGAGGTACTTGCTAATGAATTTTATGGTTCTAAAATAACGCAAGAAGAGTATTTTTCTAGGTTGGATGATATAGATTGTTATCAGGCACATTATTTGAAAGCACGTGTGTATTTGGATAAGCAAGATTTATCTAACGCAATGATAGAAATTAATACTTCTATTCATATGATTGAAGCGTATGATGAAAATGATTTAAAGTGTGAGTTGGGAACTTTTTTCCCTT
>USPQ01000043.1 GCA_900556625.1 uncultured Bacteroides sp.
AGGTTATAAGTGAAAGAGTCGTAGTTATCTAAAAGTAATATTTTCATTTTTATTGTCATTGTAAAATGGTTGTTCAAATACTATCTCTGCTTTTCTGCCTAAAGAAATAGAAGCGTTTAGGCAACGGGAATCTTTTTTTCAGGCAACAGCAATTATTTTTTTAGGCTGACTATTTGGGACGGTTAATTTTTTAATTTGACAGCTAAATCAATTGCTTTTTTCAGTGCTCCCAGTTTATTGTTCACCTCTTGCAGTTCGTATTCATCTTGGCTGCGTGCTACGATACCTCCTCCGGCCTGGAACCAGAGTTCGTTGTTGCGGCTTACAAAAGTACGGATGGTGATTGCTTGGTTTAATTCGCCATTCAATCCGATAAAACCGATACAACCACCGTAGGCTCCACGATTATGTGGCTCGATTTCACTGATTAACTGCATAGCGCGTACTTTGGGGGCACCGCTTAACGTACCGGCCGGGAACGTGTCAATAAACGTTTTTATTTTGTCTGCGCCTTCATTCAGCATACCGCTGACACGGCTTACCAAGTGAATAACATGGCTATAATATTGTGGTTCCTTATAGAATACCACGCGTACATCATGGCAATTACGTGAAAGATCGTTTCTTGCAAGATCAACCAGCATGACATGCTCTGCATTTTCTTTAGGGTCGGCCAGTAAAGCCTCTGTCAATTCGCGGTCTTTTACTGTGTCTCCCGTGCGACGGGTGGTTCCGGCAATCGGATCAATGTAGGCGCGGCCGTTTTCGATTTTGCAATGTGTTTCCGGCGAAGAACCAAAGATACGATATCCTCCGAAGTCGAAATAGAAAAGATAAGGAGAAGGATTGATGCTGCGGAGTGCGCGATAAACTTTGAAATCATCTCCGGCGTATGGTTGGATAAATCTTCTGGAAAGCACGATTTGGAAAACATCTCCGCGCATACAGTGTGCGATTCCTTTGCGCACATTTGCTTTGTGCTCTTCGTCGGTGATGGGGCTGGTTACGGGGCCTGTTACAGAGAAATTGTAGGAAGCATAATTCCGGTTTTCGATGGCTGCTTCCAGTTCCGGCAAACCGCTTTCTTCTCCTTCGGACAACATTTCAACTAATGTCAGCTCATTTTTGAAATGATTGAAAACAATGACATACTTATATAATATGTATAGTAAATCTGGAGCATCGTTTTGCTCATCATGACTTTCTTTCACCGGGATGTGCTCGAAGTACTTCACGGCATTAAACGTCGTATATCCGTAAAGTCCGCATACATTCTTATTATCTCCGGCCACCTGAAACTGATTGATAAACCGGTTCATGGCCTTTTCTACATTGAATGTTTTTGTCAGCGGTTCTTCCGTACGGCTATTATCGGGATAGTTGGCAGTGACAATGCCACCGTTTACACCGATGCTTGCCAAGGGACAAAGGGCTATAAATGACAGGGAATTTTCTCCGGCATGATAATCGGAACTTTCCATTAATGCGGATTGAGGATACATGTCGCGCACTTTCAGATAAATGCTGACGGGAGTATGCATATCTCCGAGCACTTGTTTGCTATGGGTAGTATAATTAAATGTTTTCATTTCTATAATTGCTTGATTATTGATTGCGAATGATGGTTGACTAATTATTTATAGCTGTTCGTTAAACGACAAATAGGTTTCAATATCTTTGTCTCCTCGTCCTGAAACAGTCAATACAACGATATCTTCCGGCTTGAACTTCAATTTTTTCAAAGCTCCTAATGCATGGGCGGATTCCAATGCAGGGATAATACCTTCGAGTTTGGTTAGTTCGTAGGCAGCTTCTATCGCTTCGTCGTCGTTGATTGCCAATACGTTGGCACGGCTTTGGGCGGCAAGGTTAGCGTGTATCGGACCAATGCCCGGATAATCCAGTCCGGCGGAAATGGAGTATGGTTCCTCTATCTGTCCGTCCTCGTTTTGGATGACGTAGGTACGTGCTCCGTGGATAATTCCCATTTTGCCGAGTTGAATGGTAGCGGCGGTCATTCCGGTCTCTATTCCTTTACCTCCCGCTTCCGCCAGGATAATGCCTACCCGTTCGTCGTTGATATAATGATAAATCGTTCCGGCAGCATTACTTCCTCCTCCCACGCAGGCTATCAGATAATCCGGATAATCACGTCCTTCTTTTTCTTGCAGTTGCTTTTTGATTTCTTCGCTGATAACAGATTGCAGGCGTGCCACCATGTCAGGGTAGGGATGAGGGCCTACGGTAGATCCGATGATATAATAAGTGTCGGCAGGATGACAGCACCAGTCGCGGATCGCTTCGTTGGTTGCATCTTTCAGAGTCATGTTGCCGGAAGTAACGGGGATAACGGTGGCTCCCAACATTTTCATTTTCTCTACATTGATGTGCTGGCGTTCTACGTCCGTCTTTCCCATATAAACGATACATTCCATATCCATCAATGCACAGACGGTAGCTGTTGCTACTCCATGTTGTCCGGCTCCGGTTTCGGCGATGATACGCTTCTTTCCCATGCGGCGTGCCAGTAAGATTTGTCCGATGGTATTGTTGATTTTGTGAGCACCTGTATGATTCAGGTCTTCCCGCTTCAGATACAATTTGCAACCGTATTTTTCAGAAAGACGTTTGGCTAGATAGAGTGGGGAGGGACGTCCTACGTAGTCACGTAGCAACTGGTCGAATTCTTTTTTAAAATCTTCGCTTTCAATCACTTCGAGGTACTTATTCGTTAGTTCCTCAACACATTTGTGGAGGATTTCCGGTACGTAAGCACCGCCGAATTCTCCGTAATAGCCATCCTGGTCAACTAAAAAACTTTTCATAATCCTATCTATTTTTATATGTTATTTTTTTCGATGTTTAGAAACGGGCAAATAAAAAAGCCCTGCCGCAAGTTGCGACAGGGCTCTTTCAAATCTGTTATATCTTTAATGAGGTATATACATACGAGCACTGCTCCCTTACGACTGTCGGAGTTGTAACGGGTGCCACCACCAATATGTATTTACTAACATTGTTCTCATTGTCTTTTGTAATTTTATGGGGGCAAATATAGACACTTTGTTTGAAACAGCAAACAAAATATGACTTTTTTTCTCTTTTGCCTTCATTTTTCTGATATAGAACAATTTTCAACCAGAACTGTTCTTATAAATATTGAATATTTAAACAAAAACAATTATGAAACAGAGAAAAGTTTTAGTAGGTATCGCTATTGCCATTTTCATTATATTATTATTGTATTGGTTATTGGTAGCAGAGGATATGAAACCCTGGTTGTCGGCTATGGTTCCTTCCGTGGCACAACAATTCTTTGCTTGATTCTGACAGGCTTCGGATAAATCATGTATCTTTGCAAGGATAGTGACTAATAACCAAAATAATAACAATAGACTAAGATATGGAAAATTTTATTTTTCAAAATCCCGTGAAACTAATCATGGGAAAAGGGATGATTGCCCGGCTGGCTAAAGAAATACCGTCCGACAAACGTATTATGATTACTTTTGGCGGCGGAAGCGTGAAGAAAAACGGAGTGTACGATCAGGTAAAGGAAGCATTGAAGGACCATTTTACGGTAGAATTTTGGGGAATCGAACCCAATCCTGCCATCGAAACTCTCCGTAAAGCGATTGCTTTGGGAAAAGAAGAGAAAGTGGACTATTTGCTGGCTGTTGGCGGCGGTTCTGTTATTGACGGTACGAAATTGATTTCCGCAGGAATCCTGTATGATGGTGATGCCTGGGATTTAGTACTTGCCGGACGCCCGGTAACTCATACTGTACCTCTTTCCACTGTATTGACTTTGCCTGCTACCGGTTCGGAAATGAATAACGGAGCAGTTATTTCCCGTCGTGAAACGAAAGAGAAATATCCTTTTTATGCCAACTATCCAATTTTCTCTATTCTTGATCCGGAAGTAACTTTTACCTTGCCACCTCATCAGGTAGCTTGTGGATTGGCTGATACCTATGTTCATGTGATGGAGCAATATATGACTACTCCCGGACAGAGTCGTGTTATGGATCGTTGGGCAGAAGGTATTCTGCAAACTCTGGTGGAGATCGCTCCGAAAATTCGTGAAAACCAGCATGATTATCAACTGATGGCTGATTTTATGCTTTCGGCTACAATGGCATTGAATGGATTTATTGCTATGGGAGTGTCTCAAGACTGGGCTACTCACATGATCGGGCATGAAATTACTGCTTTGCACGGATTGACACATGGCCATACGTTAGCCATTGTTCTTCCTGCCACGTTGCAAGTGCTTCATGAAGAAAAAGGGGATAAGCTTTTGCAGTATGGTGAAAGAGTTTGGGGAATTACTTCCGGTACGAGAGAAGAGCGGATTGATGAAGCAATTTGCCGTACCGAAGAATTTTTCCGTTCACTGGGACTGACTACACGTTTGCATGAAGAGAACATCGGACAGGAAACTATTCTGGAAATCGAACGCCGCTTCAATGAACGTGGTGCTAAATATGGTGAGAATGGAAATGTAACAGGTGCTGTTGCTCGTAGAATATTAGAGACTGCACTTTAGGCACACTCTTACATGAAGTTTATAGAATAAGAAGGTTTCCGAAAAATCCTTCTTGCTAAATAAAATGTGTACCCTAAAAGTTGGATATAAAACTTTTGGGGTACATTTCATTAGTAGTGGTAATAATGTAAAGTAGCAGGGCAGTATTATCATCTTACAGGGTATACTTCATAATCAGTAACAGCAAAAAGAGTGATTTTATAAATCCAAGGCTTTTCGGTATTCTGTTTACTATTTCTCAATATTCTCTGTTCTTGGAATTTTGAACCAGAAACAAGAACCTTCTCCTTCTTTAGATTCCGCTCCGATAACTCCTCCCAGCCGCTCTACTATGACACGACAGATGGCTAGTCCGAGACCTGTTCCTTTAATAAACGAATTCAGTTTGACGAAACGTTCGAACACCTTGTCTATTTTGTCAGCAGGAATTCCGATACCTGTATCTTTTACATAAAAGTATATTTCATCACTTGCTTCTTCAATCCGGTATCCCATTTCGATAGAACCTTTGGAAGTGAACTTTAAGGCATTGTTTGTAAAGTTGATGATAACCTGTGATAAGCGTATGCGGTCTGTATTAATAATACATTGATTTGCTCTCTCTGTGAATACGATTTGTACGTCCGGTGAAGAGTTCTTTTCTTGCATTTGTCTGCAAATACCTTCCATCAGTTCATTAATGTCAGTTTGCGCAAATGTGAATTCCATAGTACCGGCTTCGATTTTGGAAAGATCCAGAATATCGTCTATCAGTTGCAATAATAAGATATTGTTGTTGGAGATAATTTTTACGAATTCCTGTCTTTCTTCCTCCTCCTCTGTTTGACAAACCATTTCGGAGAATCCTACAATTGCGTTTAGTGGGGTTCGTATTTCGTGGCTCATATTAGCGAGAAAGGCAGATTTCAGTCGATTGGATTCTTCGGCTTTTTCCTTTGCCTCCTGCAACATCCTGTTCATTTTTAATTTTTCAGTGATGTTTTCAAAACGAAGTAATCCGCCAATAATTTCAGTTTCTTTTTCGTCACCGAAAACGGGAGTTGCGGTCACTTCAAAATCTACATCGTCTATTCTGATTGTATGTCGGATAATTTTGCCTTGTTCGATTGCTTTTTTGAAAGCACATTGTCTACACGGTTCATTACGGAGCGCGCTGGTCTGATAGCAAATTTTTCCCGGTATGTATTGTCTTCCTTTTACCAGACTGGCGATTTGTCTTGTTTCTTCCCATTGTACCCGATAGTTTTTATCAATATAGATAAGTCCGAAATCAATACTTTTTAGAGCTAGTTTCTGCTTCTTCAATGCTTTTTCCAGTTCTTCTTTGGCTGCAACCAATTCTCTTTCATAATTCTTGAGTTGGGTGATCTCCCATCGGGTTGCCAGCAGCCATCTTTTTTCCCCTTCCCATGAAATAATTGATTTTACAGCAATCGTATCATGGGTGATTCCATCGGGAGTGATATATTTTTCTTCTTTGCGGTATACTTTGCCTTCTTGTACGAGTTCTTTGTCGATATTCCGGTATTTTTCTCCTCTTTCTTCTCCGTATATTTCGTAGTCAGTATGTCCGATGGCTTCTTCACTACTGATACCGGATTGAACGGCTGATTCTTTATTCCAGTAATAGTATCGGAAATCATTTGTTATATCTTTTACAAAGATTGGAAAAGGGAGATTGTCGAGGATGTCAAAAGAAAAGCGGTAGGAATGATTGGTCTTTTTAATCGTTTTTTGTAGTTTGCGGATTCTATATAATAAGATGCTGATGATAAGAAGTAAAATAATTACCAGTAAATAATTATAACCCCAAGGTACTTCACCAATCCAGGAAATTAACAAAATATTGTTTGCCATAAAATGTTTGATATAAATAGAGTGTAAAGATATGAATTGTTCTCTGAACTATCAAAAGATAATACATAAATATATTGCTTTTCAACATTATATTATGAGGATGTAATAAAATATGATATGATGAATGTGGATGTATGGTGTCTTATATTTCCTGTATGGTATGATATTTTGAATGATTTTGAATCTTTTTCTAGAGGTAAAATGTATTAAAATATTAAATGATGTCTCATGAACTAAAATCATTTCTAATTTGTTTTAATAACGCTGGAGTATTTTCTATTTTTGTTCACCTAAATTAGTTTTGATAGAGTCAAAATAGAACAATCATTTAATTACGTATGCTGATAACCATTATTATTCTCGTTCTTTCGGCTGTCTTTTTCGCGAACGGCAAGGTTCGTTCGGATATTGTGGCACTATGTGCGCTGATAGCCTTACTTGTTTTTCAGATATTAACTCCTGACGAGGCACTCTCCGGTTTTTCTAATTCGGTAGTCATTATGATGATCGGATTGTTTGTTGTAGGAGGGGCTATTTTCCAGACGGGACTGGCAAAAATGATTAGTTCCCGAATTCTTAAACTTGCGGGAACCAGTGAGATCCGGTTGTTTCTATTGGTGATGTTGGTGACTTCTGTCATTGGCGCGTTTGTCAGTAACACAGGTACGGTGGCATTGATGCTTCCTATTGTTGTTAGTCTGGCGATGAGTGCCGGCATGAATCCCAGCAGGCTGTTGATGCCGTTGGCTTTTGCAAGTAGTATGGGAGGTATGATGACTCTGATTGGTACTCCGCCGAACCTTGTGATACAGAATACGTTGACTTCCGCCGGACTTGAGCCGCTTTCTTTCTTCTCTTTCCTGCCTGTCGGCATTGTCTGTGTAATTGTCGGTACACTGGTTCTGATGCCGCTTAGTAAATGGTTTCTTTCTAAAAAAGGCCAGAAAGATGATAATAAACGTTCGGGCAAGTCATTGAAACAGTTGGTTAATGAATATGGACTTTCCAGTAATTTGTTTCGTTTACAGGTGATAAAAGATTCACGGCTTTTGGGGAAGACAATAATCGATTTGGATATTCGTCGTAAATATGGTTTGAACATTATGGAAGTTCGCCGTGGTGATGCATCGCAACATCGTTTTCTGAAAACGATTACTCAAAAGTTTGCTGCACCGGACACGATGTTAGAAGTAGAGGATATTTTGTATGTGACTGGAGACTTTGATAAGGTGCAACTCTTTGCGGAAGATTACCTGTTGGAGATCTTGGGCGACCATGCAACGGAAGAAACAAAAAGTACGACTAATTCGCTTGATTTTTATGATATCGGTATTGCTGAAATAGTATTGATGCCATCTTCTAATTTGATAAACCAGACAATTAAAGAAGCTGGTTTCCGTGATAAGTTTAATGTGAACGTATTAGGGGTTCGTCGTAAAAAGGAATATTTATTGCAAGATTTGGGGAATGAGCGTATTCATAGTGGTGACGTGCTTTTGGTGCAAGGAACATGGAATAATATAGCCCGTCTTAGCAAGGAAGATGCTGATTGGGTTGTTTTGGGGCAACCTTTGGCGGAAGCGGCTAAAGTTACGTTAGATTATAAAGCTCCGGTAGCAGCTGCTATTATGGTGTTAATGGTGGCAATGATGGTTTTTGATTTCATTCCGGTAGCTCCGGTTACAGCCGTTATGATAGCGGGTATATTGATGGTGCTTACGGGATGTTTCCGCAATGTGGAAGCGGCTTATAAAACGATCAACTGGGAAAGTATTGTATTGATCGCTGCCATGCTTCCTATGTCTCTGGCATTGGAGAAAACGGGAGCTTCGGAATATATTTCCAATACATTGGTGAACGGTTTGGGATCATACGGACCGATTGCATTGATGGCAGGTATTTATTTTACGACTTCGTTGATGACGATGTTTATTAGTAATACGGCTACCGCTGTTTTGCTTGCTCCGATTGCTTTGCAAAGTGCCATACAGATTGGAGTCAGTCCGGTTCCTTTCCTGTTTGCCGTGACGGTAGGTGCAAGTATGTGTTTTGCTTCTCCGTTCTCTACGCCGCCTAATGCCTTGGTGATGCCTGCCGGACAATATACCTTTATGGATTATGTAAAAGTAGGATTGCCGTTGCAGATTATTATGGGAATCGTGATGATTTTTGTATTGCCATTGATTTTCCCCTTTTAGTCTTTGTCTTTTTATGAAGAGTTGTATATTTCCATGCAACTCTTTTTTTGCTGTATACTATTGAATAAATAGTATTAAAATTTAATATTCAACGATATAACTAACTGTCTTCTAATATAAATAATTAGAGTGAGGCGCTTTAAAAGATGTTAACTGCAAATCGGAAAATACAATGTAATCTGTATAATGTTTATAAATACAATTATCTTTGTGCGTTCATTGCTGATTATTGATTAGTAGTGATTTGTGTTTTTCGCAAATAAAACAAACTAAAGCATTAAAAGATTATGAAACAGAACATTGCAAAAGTATTCACTTTCTCGTTGTTGGCGTCTTCCATCAGTTTTATCAGTTGTGTTGATAATGAGAAAAATCTGTTTGATGCAGATCAACTGAAGCAAATTTACGAAGAAACTTTTCCTGTAAAAAACATCGATCCTGATGGTGATTGGACAGTGTCACGAAGTGTGATAGCGTGTGTGTCAGTTAATGGAGATCAGGGAGTAGATTATAAGATACAAATATTTGATGCCGATCCATTAAGTCCGGGAAGTACAGCAAAACTCTTAGCGGAAGGAACTGTCAATCAAAGTACGACTTTGAATGTGGTGATGGATTGTGCAACAGCGCTTGATAAGGTGTTTGTTGCACGCATAGATGAGCACAAACGCTATCTGGTTCAACCGGCAGCGATTGAAAACGGCACAGTGACAGCGCATTTTGGAGACAAAGGTACGCCAACACGTTCTATGTCACGAGCTGTGGCGACTAGTATACCTGTTATGGAGGCTCCTTATACTGCTGATTTTATTAGTGCTAAAAAGGTAACTGCTACTGTCGTTCAGGCTGGCTGGGATTTAGGGGCAAGTTCCGGATGGGCCGGTAATTATAAAGAATATCCTGTTTTTACAGAAAGTGAACGTTGGTTTAAGATTCCGGATGGTACTTTTAATGGTGGATTTACCACCTCTGGTGTCAGTGGCGGAGCCCAAGCTGTGAAAGTAATTGTTCCTCAAGGAAGCACATGGGTTATAGAAAATAGTAATCAATTTTCTAATATTACAGAAATTATAGTTGAGAATGGTGGAAAGATAGAGGTCGCTAAAAATGGGAGCCTGGTATTAACTCAAGCTTCTTATATAACTGTGATGCAGGGGGGAAGTATTGTTGGCGACAGAGGTATTCAGATAACAAATAGTTCGGCCGGGCGTACGAACTATAATGCCGGTACGATTGATTGTGACTTTTTGAAAATTGATGGAGGTGGAAGTGGAGTTGATTTTGTGAATTATGGAACACTTAAACTGAATTCTTATAATGCTTCTACTAATGGTACCACATTGATAAATCATGGAACGATTGAAGTTGAAAATATAGATGGTAACAACAATACTAATATTAAAAACGGTTGTTATCTGAAGGCAGGAAAATTACAGTTTGGTACACTTGTTATGGGAAATACTTCCGAAGCTATTTGCAAAGAATTGACGGGTAATGGAAATGATAATAATATCGTGATGGAAGCACAATCCATATTGACTTGTACGGGCAAAGCTAATTTATTCAGAACAGTTACCGGTCCGACACAAGGAACTGCCTTATTAAGAATTCATACAATAGACAATACTTCCGGTTTGGCTTATTCTAATTCAAAAGTAACGAATAATATTATTTGTGAAATAACGGATCAAACATCTAATGGTAAAAATCAATGGGAATGGAGTTCTTTTGATTGGCTGACAAATAAAGGATTGCAGCAAGGTGCTACCTATTGTAACCCGGGTAAAGCCGAATTTATACTTCCTGCTGACGGTGACTGTATTAAAGAAGGATATAACTCTGATGAAGAACCGGATGATGTAGAGATCCGATATGCGGTTTATTCTTATGCTTTCGAAGATAACTATCCGAAAGCAGGCGATTACGATTTCAATGATATTGTGTTGAATGTAACTTTGCCTGCAGCCGGTAATGACGTGAAAGAACTGAAATATAAAATCGACCTTCGGGCGGTTGGTGCCGTGAAACAATTAGGTGCTGGTTTGAGAATACGAGGAATAGACAAAAATAATGTAGAAGAGGTAAGTTTTGGTGCAGGCGCTGCTCAACGTACTGGTTCATTAAATTCCGGGATATTTGAAAATGCATCTTATGAAACGAATGGTAATGAACTTGTGATTCCTTTATTTGGAGACGCACATTATATATATGGATATACAGGAGCACAACGTCCCATGTTGAATACAGGGAATGCTAGTACCCCTCTTACAGATATATACACTCTTGAAGTGAACGTCAAACTTAAGAATGCAATATCTGTCCCTAGTGTGACAGATGGCTTAGACTTCTTCATTGCTTATCAGGGGATAGGTCAAAAGAGAACGGAAATCCATTTGACTCATTTTAATTCGGCTACGGCGAATGGGCAATTGGCAGATAATGAAGTGCTCGAAGTAATCAAGGCAGTTAATAATACTTGGGCTCTTTGTGTTCCTGATAAATTTGCTTATCCAACAGAAACAACAGTGATAACGAATGCATATTCTAAATTTGCAGATTGGGCACACGATCAGAGCTCAACCACAGATTGGTATAAGACTGTTAGTAGTGACAAGGTGATTCAGTACTAAACTTTTCGTCATCTCTACACTTTTTACATAAAGTTTTAGAATCCCTGATTATACTGACGATTGTTTGTGTAATCAGGGATTTTGCTATCTCACATGTTTTGTTATTTCTATCTGTTAGCAAGCAAAAACCTTTAAAATGCTGAAAATTTTGCTTGTTTTTCACTGAAAAGCATCGTTATATTTGTGAAAAACATAAGGATAAAGTAAGCAAAAGATGCGGATAATGTCACCAAAAGCTATGGATAGAGTAAGCAAACCATTGGGATAGTGTCGCTATGTCGTAAATATTGTTAGTATTTTCTACTTTCTTTCCATTGATTTTTCTATTTCGGTCTTTGATAATGATAAATAGAAAAGAATAAAAGGGAACTTTATTGGTATAGATAATCTCTCTTTGGTGGTAAATGTTTTGATGATGTATCAAAAAGTGTATATATCGTGCCTGATTATAGAATAACGATTTGAGCAAATTCCTCTACAGTGGCAGAAACTCTTTATTCCAATAAAAGGGAGGAAAGAAACGATTCCTGGTAGATTAAGAATTACAAAGTGTCAATGGTGACTTTTTGTAAACTATAGTTTCTATAAGATAGGTTTCATCAATTGTTAAGGCATTTTTCTCTCTGTCTCAATTATATATTTTAATTCTTTGTAACTATGAAGAGACAAAGAATAGTAGCTATGTTGAATAATAGTTGCTTGATGGCATAGCACGATAGAACTTCCGTAATGTACAAATCAAGCGATTTAAGTTTATTCAACCTTAAATCGCTTTTCTCCGCATCACTACTATCTGATCGAATCGCTTTTGTGACGGAGTGCCAACTATAATTTCCTTTGGAGAGAATCGCTTATCGAACTCATTAGCAGCTGATTTATCGACCTGATATATTTCATCTTCTATGTAACGTCCTTTAGCGTTGGCTAAAGCATTATCATATAATTCATAAACATGAAGAGCAGTAGCATACATATTATCTTCGGTGCGAATCCCTAATGTTTCAGCAGGAATGAATCCTTGCCGGAGGTAATAATCCGGATCACCGCAAAGTAAAATGGCACGAAATCCCATATCGAAAGCTCGTTCTTTGGTTAGCGCAATCATTTTTCTTCCAATACCTTTCTGTTGATATTCGGGAAGAACAGAAATGGGCCCCAGACTCAATACTTCATATTGGTTACCGTCATCCGCCATGATAAATGATTTAAGGCAGACCACATTGCCGACAATCTTGCCATTAAGTTCTGCAACAATATCGAGTTCCGGTACAAACTTTGGATGGTTGCGCATGATATGAAGGAGATAATGTTCGTCACATCCCGGAGAAAAATGATTCCAAAAGGCTTCCCGTGTGACATTTTCGGTTTCATTATAATCCGAAGGTTGCTCAATTCTAAGTTTTATATCCATCTTATTTCAAATATATAGTTGCACAAATATAAAGAACAAAATTGGAATATTTACCTCTTTAAGGACGAATCTGTGCATTATAGCATGATGAGATAAAAACTCCTGCTACAAAGTTTGAATATACACTAGTATCAGGAGCTTTGTGTATTGATGCATCAAGATTGTAGAGAATTAAACCTTGTTCATATTTTGCGTATACAGACTATCGATGATACCGTCGGACAGTCCGATGGTAGGAACAATAACATCGGCCCGGTCCGGTTTCAACTTATATTGTTTCATACTGAAAGAGAACCGTCTAAATTTTTTGCAAAAATATCAATGTGGGATGTAATCGTCATAACGATATTATTACGAACTTATTACAATGTTTATTTGTTATTTTTATATATCAGTAGAAACACTTATATTCGCAAAAGTATTGGAACAGACTCGGTTAAAAAATATAGAATTTATGAAAACAATGAATTATTCCCTTATTCGTATTCTCTTTGCACTTGTGATAGGATTGGTGCTCGTTATTTGGCCAAATGCGGCTGCCAGCTATATTGTCATTACAGTTGGTGTTGCCTTTTTAATTCCCGGTGTTATCAGCCTTTTTGGTTATTTCGGCCGGAAAAGACAGGAAGGTGAAGCGGCTCCCCGTTTCCCGATAGAAGGAATCGGCAGTTTATTATTTGGACTTTGGCTGATTGTGATGCCTGAATTCTTTGCAGATGTTCTGATGTTTTTATTGGGATTTATCCTGATAATGGGAGGAGTGCAACAGATTGCTTCTTTATCGATGGCACGTCGGTGGATGCCTGTTCCGGGAGCGTTTTACCTGGTTCCTTCATTGATTCTTATTGCAGGTATCATCGCTTTGTTTAATCCGACGGGAGCACGTAATACTGCATTTATAATTATTGGTGTGAGTAGTTTGGTTTATTCGCTTACCGAATTAATCAACTGGTTCAAGTTTGACCGTCGTCGTCCGAAGACTCCGGTAGTACATGACGATGATGATATTGAGGATGCAAAGATAATCGAATAAAAATAAAAAATAGTAGGTAATGTTGTTATGTCTCTGAAAAAGAGTATCTTTGTGGTATAATAAAAACAAATGTATGAAGCCTGAAAAGAAACAAAGCAAATCTTCTTCTTTCTTTCAAAAAGTATTGGAGGACAAGAAAGCGATAAGGAAATGTATACAGGAGGGTGGAGACTTGAAAAAAATAGCCAATGAGCGTGACATCAAATTCTCAACTCCCGTATGAATTTTGTAAGGAATCAGATTGGAACTACTCATTTATAACGATAAGCGGTGTAAAATACATCGCTTATTTTGTTGATTACTCTGTATATCACCCGGATTTTGACGAAGTATATACTTTTAATTTTGAAACGGAAGAATCAACTCCTCATCCTATTGATCCAAAGATAGCGGCAACAATTGTTACGATCTTACAAGAATTCTTTCAAAGTAAAGAAAGAGCAATGATTCTTGTATGCGATAATATTGATGGAAAAGAAAATAAAAGAAATAGATTGTTTAGTCGGTGGTATACTAATTTTAAAACCAAAGATATTCTAAAATTTGATGCTTCGGCTACTACTGAAGAGTATCAATTATATGTTTCTATCTTGTTAAGTTCTTCCCATCCTCGAAAAGAAAAGTTGATTGCGGCTTTTTATGAGTTAGTTAAAAATGAATTTTATCCTGTTGAATAAAAAAGAAGAGGACTGCTTCACAGCACCCCTCCCCGCAAACTTAAAACAACCAACAAAAGAAATAGATAATTTCATAACGGTGAACTGTGAGTGGTAAACGGTAAATGCGTTGCAGTGCAATTTGTTCACCGTTTATCGTTCACCGTTCTTTTTTTCTATCTCACAAATAACAGTTCCCTGTATTTCGGAAGCGTCCACATCTGGTTGTCAACAATGAGTTCCAACTTATCGATGTGGTAGCGGATTTCTTCCAGTGCCGGAACGATCGTGTCGTGGTAGGCAATGGCTTTTTCCCGTTCGCTTTCTATCTTGTTCGCAACCTTACGAGCTTCAATCATTGCATCTACATGTTCCTTGATGAAGGCTGTGCGGTCGGCAATCTCTTCAATAAGTTCCAGGTTTTTAGCAGACAATTTCGCTGCCTTTTCTGCCGGGAAAAGAGATTGCATCTTATAGACATTATTAATTAAATCCGTTTGATATTGAGTGGCCACCGGAATGATATGGTTCATAGCCAAATCACCCAATACACGCGCCTCGATCTGAATCTTCTTCGTATACGTTTCCCATTTCACTTCGTTGCGGGCTTCCAGTTCTTTCTTTGTCATTACGCCGGTAGCTTCGAACATGGCAATGGTTTCCGGTTTCAGGTAGTTATCGAAGATAACAGGAACACTGGTTTCGCAATCCAGTCCACGACGGGCTGCTTCTTTCTTCCATTCGTCGCTGTAACCATTGCCGTCAAAATGAATCGCTTTACATTCCTTGATATATCCACGGATAATTTCGAGAATGGCAGACACTTTAGGTTCTCCTTTTTCAATCAAAGCATCCACATCTTTCTTAAACTTCACCAATTGGTCTGCTACGGCAGAGTTCAATGCAATCATGGCAGACGCACAGTTTGCCTCGGAACCTACGGCACGGAACTCAAAACGGTTTCCGGTGAAAGCAAAAGGAGAGGTACGGTTACGGTCAGTATTATCAATCAATAATTCTGGAATCTGCGGAATATCCAACTTCATTCCCTGTTTGCCGCTAAGACTAATCAAATCATCTTTCGTACTGTTTTCAATGTGATCCAATACCTGCGACAATTGCTTCCCGAGGAAAGAGGAGATGATGGCAGGAGGTGCCTCATTAGCTCCCAGACGGTGGGCGTTGGTAGCGCTGGAGATAGAAGCTTTCAACAATCCGTTATGATGATAAACTGCCATCAATGTGTTTACGACGAAGGTAACAAAACGCAGGTTATCTTCCGGAGTCTTACCCGGTGCCATTAATAAAATGCCCGTGTCAGTTCCCAGCGACCAGTTGTTGTGTTTGCCCGATCCGTTGACGCCCTTAAAAGGTTTTTCATGAAGCAGTACGCGGAAACCATGACGGCGACTAACCTTACGCATCAATGACATAATCAGTAAGTTATGGTCGTTAGCAAGGTTACACTCTTCAAAGATGGGGGCTAACTCGAACTGGTTCGGGGCAACCTCGTTGTGACGGGTCTTAACAGGAATACCCAGCTTTAACGCTTCAATTTCGAGATCCTTCATGAAAGCGGCTACGCGGGTGGGGATAGCACCGAAGTAGTGGTCCTCCAACTGTTGGTTTTTGGCACTGTCATGTCCCATCAAAGTACGACCGGTCATTAGCAAGTCCGGGCGTGCGGCATACAATCCTTCGTCTACGAGGAAGTATTCCTGTTCCCAGCCCAAGTAAGCAACTACTTTTTTCACTTCCGGGTTGAAGTAACGACATACGTCTACAGCAGCTTTATCTACGGCACGCAATGCTTTCAGCAAGGGAGCTTTATAGTCGAGAGCTTCACCGGTATATGCAATAAACACAGTTGGGATGCAAAGTGTATCATCTACAATGAAAGCAGGTGATGAGGGGTCCCATGCGCTGTAACCACGGGCTTCGAATGTGTTACGGATACCGCCATTCGGGAAAGAAGAAGCATCCGGTTCCTGCTGTACAAGCAGTTTACCAGTAAATTCTTCCATCATACCACCTTTGCCGTCATGTTCAACGAAAGCATCATGTTTTTCAGCTGTGCCTTCGGTCAGCGGTGCGAACCAGTGCGTATAATGAGTAACACCCATTTCGATGGCCCATTTCTTCATGCCGGCAGCTACCTCGTCGGCAATACTGCGATCTAGCGGAGCACCGTTGTCAATGGCGTCAATCAGTGCATTGTATACCTTGCTAGGAAGGTATTTGAACATTTTCTCCTTGTTGAATACATACTTGGCGAAATACTCCGAAGGACGTTCGGCAGGTGTTGCTACCTCAACAGCTTTCTTTTTGAAAGCTGTCTCTACTACTCTGAATCTAAGTTTTGACATAATACCTGATTTGATTTGTTGTTAAATATGTTAGAGTAAATAATTACTTTGTTATGTGGTTCCCGGAAAGGCGATCAAACCTGTCCGGAAGTTTTTTCTGTGATTAGCGGGGTAGTGATTAGTAGTAAGTTGTGCGTAGCTGTCTTTCACTAATCACTAAACCGTTCATCACTAAATTAGTTGTAAGCCGATTCTCCGTGTTCGTAAATATCAAGACCTTCTTCTTCGATACGTGCCGGAACGCGAAGTCCGTGAATCTTATCAAGCGTTTTGAAAATGATGAATCCCATGCCTGCTGCCCATGCACCTACTACCAATGCTCCGAATATTTGTGCACCGAGGAATCCGAAACCGTAGCCATAGAATAAACCTTCACTGGTGGAGAACAAACCTGTAAGAATAGTTCCTAAAAAGCCACAAACACCATGTACAGAAGATGCACCTACCGGATCGTCTATCTTTAACACTTTGTCAATGAAGTCAACGGAGAATATCATTACGACACCACATATTGCACCTATTAAGGCTGCTCCTGCAGGAGATACTGCGTCACATCCTGCTGTGATGCCTACCAGCCCTGCCAAGATACCATTCAGTGTCAATGACAGGGAAGGTTTTCCATATTTCATCCAGCTCACCAACAGAGCGAAGAAACCACCGGCACAAGCAGCCAGATTCGTTGTCAGGAATACGTGGGAGATGGCGATAGCATCGGCTTCAGTTGCTGCTGCCAATTGAGAACCGGGGTTGAACCCGAACCATCCGAACCACAGAATGAATACGCCTAGTGCAGCAATAGTCAGGCTATGGCCTGGGATAGCTTTTGATTTGCCGTCTTTACCATATTTACCGATACGGGGACCAAGAATGGCAGCACCTACCAAAGCAATCCATCCACCTACAGAGTGAACGACTGTAGAACCGGCAAAGTCATGGAAGGTGGTTCCGAAGAGACTCATCATGAAAGAACCTTCTTCACCGTTCATCAACCAGCCTCCGCCCCATGTCCAGTGACCGGATATCGGATAAATCAGTACACTGATAAAGATGGTGTAGACGATATACATGGAGAATTTTGTACGTTCTGCCATGGCTCCTGATACAATTGTAGCTGCTGTCGCACAGAATACGGTTTGGAATATGAGGAATCCTTCGGTTGGCAAACCATTATCAATGAAAGAAAGGTCGAAGAAGTGGGGCATTCCGATGAATCCTCCTGCGCCGAACATCAATCCGAAACCGATAAACCAGTATAGTAAAGAGCCGAACATGAAGTCTACAAAGTTCTTCATCAGAATGTTGGCAGTATTTTTCACTCTGGTAAAACCTGCTTCTACTAATGCAAATCCCGGCTGCATGAAGAATACGAGCATTGCTGCAAGCAACATCCATACAGTATTCAATCCAAGAGCTAATTCACCAACCGTATCGGGAGCTGCTGATGCTTCTTCGGCAGGAGCGGTAACGACTTCGGTAATTGTTTCTGTAACTGCTGCAACTGTATCGGCAGCGGCCGTGTTTTGTGCCGACATATCAGTAGTAAAACAGCACAAAATGAATATAGTAGTGGCTATCCACAGCTTTACGAAGCTATGGCTTTTATATTTTGTATCCATAATAGTATAATCTTATTTAACGTTCTTGTTCTGCATTGTAGAGGGCTATGTCACCACGTTCGGCAGTGCGTATGCGGATAGCGTCTTCGATAGGAATGACGAAAATACGTCCGTCACCGATTTCTCCGGTCTGTGCAGCTTTGATGATAGCCTGTACTGTTTTCTCGGTATTCTTGTCGCGCACGACAATAGAGATCAAAATTCGTTCAATGGTGCTGGTGTCATAAACTACGCCACGGTAGATACGTCCTTGCCGTGCTTTTCCAATGCCTCTTACATCGTAATAAGAGAACCATTCGATGTCCGCTTCGAGTAGGGCGTCTTTTACGTCCTCGAATTTGGTTTTACGGATGATAGCTTCAATCTTTTTCATATACCTTAAATATTAGTGTGTCCTGTAAAAGAAAGAGGTATAGGGTAGCGGCAGCCATAGCAGGTTACCATACAACAAACCGATAAAATCTAAACTCTAACTACCTTTTCTAATCCCTATACGCTCTTTGTATTGTAAATTCTCTCTCTTAAAAACTTAGTCCGAAAGCAAAGTAGGCTCCTTCAGTGCGTGGGTTCACTGTTACTTTGGCAAATGTCGGTACGGAGAAGGAATCTGTGATTTTAATCTCCTTGGATGCTCCGAGACTGATGTCTGTTACGCAGAATCCACTGGTATAGCCATTATAAAAAGTTGTTTCCCAGGGAACCATACCTAAATCTACTGTCCAGTCGAGACCTCCCAATTTGAAAGGTGCGCTAAGTGCGAGGTAAGAAGAATAAGCTCTTTTGCCGTTTTCTTTCACACCGTCGGCACCTGCAAAGTTTGTGTACCAGTTGACGGCTAGCGGACCGAAATCATATCCCACTTGTGCTTCAAATACATGTGCTGTAGAATAGGCCCCATATTGGAAATACTTATTGGTTGTATAAATCTCCTTTCCGTATTCATCTACATCCCCTGTATGTGTTTTATCAAACCAATAATCCGTTATTGAAACACTAAATCCACCAATTGAATAACCGAGAGTTAAGTCAAACTCTTTTGCATCTTTGGATTCAATTCCTACTGATCCCCATGCTCCGAGTGATAAACCTTTGTAAGAGATTCCCAGTGAAGGCTGGACGCTAATTCCGCCTAAATTCTGACCGCGCCAGATGTAACCACTTACCAAATCTGCCCCAACGGAAGCTTCTACCTTATCTTGTGCCATCATTGTAGACGGGACAAGTCCTGACAGTAATAATGCTACTGTTATTACCCCCAATTTGTTGTTAATCGTCGTTTTCATCGTCTTTTTACCTTTAAAAGTTAGAAAAATGTGGATGTACGGTCCATTTGTTATATAGTAGCGCGCAAAATACTATCGTTTTTTATGGATAACTGATCCTGCAGGAATGATGATGTTCGTTTAATGGGGGCATGTTGAACTTTCTATTTCCCGCTATCCATTATTCATTCAGTCAGAGCCAGTTCTTTATTCTTCTCATCGCTTCGATACAGTCGTTGCGTTCGCCGAATGCAGTTAAACGGATATACCCTTCACCGCTTGGTCCGAAACCTACACCGGGAGTACCGACCACATTGGCTTCATACAACATCTGTTCGAAGAATCGCCATGAAGAAAGTCCGTTCGGAGTTTTCACCCACAAGTAGGGAGCGTTGACGCCGCCGTATACTTTCAGTCCTGTGGTTTCCAAGCCTTCCTTCATGATTTTTGCGTTGGTCATATAATAGTCGATTGTTTTCTTAATCTGTGCCTTGCCTTCTGCACTGTAAACGGCTTCTGCTGCCCGCTGGGTAATATAAGAAGTGCCGTTAAACTTAGTACACTGGCGACGGTTCCACAATCTGTTGAGTGGTATGCGATCGCCTTCCAGAGTAGCAGCAGTGAGCTCTTTTGGTACTACGGTATATCCGCAGCGTACTCCTGTAAATCCTGCCGTTTTTGAAAAACTACGGAATTCAATCGCGCACTTTTTAGCTCCCTTAATCTCATAGATAGAGTGGGGGACATTCTCGTCCTGGATATATGCCTCGTAAGCGGCATCGAACAGAATCAGTGTATCGTTTGCCAAGGCATAATCCACCCACTTTTTCAGTTCCGGTTTGGTTAAGGTGGTCCCTGTCGGGTTGTTCGGATAACAGAGATAAACGATGTCTATCCGTTTGTCCGGAATTTCCGGGATAAAGTTGTTCTCACTTGTGCAAGGCATATAAGTAACGTTGCTCCATTTACCCGTTTCTTCTTCCAATACTCCGGCGCGTCCGCACATAACGTTACTGTCTATGTAAACCGGATAAATGGGATCTGTAACACCTACGCTATTGTCGTGGCGAAGAATATCACCTATATTTCCGGTATCGCTTTTAGCCCCGTCACTGACAAAAATCTCGGATGCCGAGAAATGAATCCCGCGTGGAGCGAAATCATTCTTTATGATTGCTTCAATCAGAAAATCATATCCCTGTTCAGGACCATATCCGCGGAATGTATCTTTGCCGGCCAGTTCTTCTACCGCTTTATGCATTGCTTCTATACAGGCTGGAGGAAGTGGCTGCGTAACGTCGCCGATACCTAGCCGGATGATGTCCTGTTTGGGATGCGTTATCCTGAAAGTATTTACCTTTTTCGCTATATCCGAGAATAAATAACTTCCCGGTAATTTTAAAAAATGCTCGTTTACTAATGCCATATTGTTATTGTTTTAAGTTTCTATTACTATTCATTCTCAACTCTCCATTTTCAACTCTTAACTTCTTCAACAATTTCCCCATCGAAAATCTTGGTTGCCGGTCCGGTCATTAATATATGTCCGGAGGTTTCATCCCATTCGATGGTAACTGTCCCTCCATCCATTATCACATCGCTTTTTCTTCCTGCAAGTCCGTTGATGAAGGCGGCTACTGCTGTGGCGCAGGCACCTGTTCCGCAAGCTTGAGTAATTCCCGATCCTCTTTCCCATACTCTCATCCGTATGGTGTTTTTACCGACGATCTGTGCAAACTCTACATTCGTTCTATCGGGAAAGAGAGGATGATTCTCCAGTTCAGGACCGATTTCCGGCAGATTAATTCGGGTAATGTCATCAACAAATGTGACAAGATGTGGATTACCCATTGATACTTTAGTAGATTGGAAAGGATATTTCTTGCCCAAATCAATCTTTCCTGTTTCTTGTGGACTGCCCATATCTACGGTGACTGTACTGACTGTTTTTCCCTCTACCTGCAATTTCAGAGTTTTAATTCCCGATAGTGTATCCAAAGTTATTTCTGTTTTATCAGTCAATCCGTATTCATATACATATTTGCCTACGCAGCGGCTACCATTACCACACATCATTGCTTCCGAACCGTCGGCATTGAAAATACGCATACTGAAATCCGCTTTATCAGAGACACCAATCAATATTAGTCCATCGCTTCCGATTCCTGTATGAAACTTGCTCCATTCGATCGCTTTCTTTTCAGGGTCTGCTATTGGATATCTGGTCGTGTCTACATATATGTAGTCATTTCCTGTTCCATGCATTTTAGTGAACTTAATTCTTGTTGTCATTTTGATTGGTATTTATTGGTTGTTGTATCCTTTTGTTTTATTACAGTGCAAAGATATGACTTTTTGCTTTATATTTTATTGAAAAGTATGTCTAATCTCTATTATTTTTCTGTGAACTTATAATTGCCTTTCATACGGCTATGTTTAGTTATAATTTGGAATTATATATATTCATATATTAATAAACTGTTATTTGAACGAATTGCTTTGTATATTCTTTCATAATATATGAAGAATATTTAGTCCTGATAATCCATAAAACTAGTTATAAAAACAAGAAATATATTCTTTTTCTTTTGACGATATGAAAGTGAAAATCCTTATTTCTCTATCATATTGTTCGCGGAGTGTTTTGAAGAACCTTTTTCTGTATTCATTGTTTTAGCACTATCATTAATATAAAAACGT